>JANXYM010000050.1 GCA_025350045.1 Methanomicrobiales archaeon
TACCAGGTCGAGGTGCGCTAATGGCTGGAGAAAGGAAGAAGATCTACGGTCGCGGTGCGAACGAATGCAAGATGTGCGGGCGCAAACAGGGTCTCGTACGCAGATACCATATCATGTTCTGCAGGCAGTGCTTCCGCGAATGGGCCTCGAAGATTGGCTTTAAGAAGATGAGCTGAAGGTGAATGCACAATGACACGATCAAATACATTAGCAGACGGAATGTGTGCCCTGAAAAACGCCGGTGATACCGGTAAGTCCGTGTGCATCATCGAACCCGCGAGTAAACTCCTTGGCGCGATGCTCCGCATTATGCAGGACGCCGGATATATTGGCAGTTTCGAGTTTATCGATGACGGCAGGGGCGGGCAGCTCAAGGTCCACCTCACGGGCAAAATAAACCGCTGCGGGGCAATCACGCCGCGGTTTTCAGTACAGCTGGATGAAATGGAATACTGGGAGAAGCAGTACCTGCCTGGAAAGAATTTCGGGCTCATTATGCTTTCGACCTCGCGCGGTGTAATGTCACACGAACAGGCGAGGAAAGAGAGCATTGGTGGCGAACTGCTCGGGTATGTTTACTAAAGGGTGCTAAAAAATGTCGGCAATCAGAAAAGTAACTATCCCCGCGGGCGTTAAAGCCCAGCTTGAAGGCTCGCTTCTTCGCGTGACCGGCCCGAAAGGCCAGCTCGTACGGAACATGCGGTTCCCGCAGGTTATTGTTATCTGTGAAGGTAACGAAGTCACCATTTCAACGGAATCCAAGCGCAAAGAGATCAATGCAATGGTCGGAACACTTGAGGCACACACTAAAAACATGTGCCGCGGTGTCAGCGAAGGGTTTGAGTACCACATGAAGGTAGTCTACAGCCACTTCCCGATCCAGCTGAAAATCCAGGGAAACCGTCTTGAGATCGCTAACTTCCTTGGTGAGAAGAAGGCCCGGTCCGCACGGATCGAAGCGGGTGTTGTGGCAAAGGTAGCAAACGATGAAGTTGTGCTTACCGGTATCGACCGTGAACTGGTCGGGAACTCCGCAGCAAACATCGAGCATGCGACCCATATCCGCGACCGTGATCCCCGTGTCTTCCAGGATGGCATCTATATCGTGCAGAGGGGTTGAGGAGCTATGACTACAGAAATAAAGCGACTTATCCGTGTGCGAGTAGCGAAGGGTGCCTCCTTCAAGCGCGACGGGTACGGCAAGAAACGACAGCTCTCCGATTCCTGGAGAAAGCCTCGTGGACAGCACAACAAACAGAGAGAGCAGAAGAAGGCCAAGGGAGCTCTTCCCAAGCCCGGTTACGGAAGCCCGATTGCGGTGCGCGGTATGCACCCCAGCGGATTTTTCGAAGTGCTGGTTGCAACCGCAACGGAACTTGAGGGACTTGATCCCAAGACGCAGGCAGTCCGGATATCCGGTACTGTTGGCGACCGCAAGCGTGTTGGTCTTCAGGCAGCGGCAATCGCAGCAGGTCTCAAAGTACTCAACGCAAGAATCGTGAAGAGTGCTTCAGATCTGGAAAAGGCAACTCCCGCAGCTAAGAAATCAGCCACTCCGAAAAAGGAGGCGAAGAAGCCTGCAAAGCCCAAGTCAGCCGATGCACCGGTAAAGAAAGGTGCAAAGAAGGCCACGGATGCAGCACCTGAAGCCAAAAAAGCTCCGGTGAAAGATGCAAAGAAGGCTGCAAAGCCCAAGGCGGAGAAAGCCCCGGAAGTAAATGCCGCCAGCAAACCTGCAAAACCCAAGGCAGAAAAATCTGTTGAGCCTGCAGCAAAACAGGGTGCGGCCTCAAAACCCAAGGCAACAAAAAAGACCGGTTCAGGAGTGAAGAAGAATGAGTGATGTCTTCAGCCAGAAACGCATCGCTGCCTCCATATTGAAGTGTGGTGTCAACCGTATCTGGTTTGACCCGGCACGGATCTCGGATATCGAGAATGCAATCTCACGCGAAGATCTGCGTGGGCTTGCCGCCGATGGCGCGATCAAGGCACGCCAGAAGAAAGGCGTAAGCCGTGGCAGGGCCAGGGCACGGATCGCAAAGCGGTCGTACGGGCACTGCAAAGGTCCCGGAAAAAGAAAAGGTGCGGCTGGAGCCCGCAATCCGAGCAAGACCGCATGGATCCAGAAGATCCGTGCAATCAGAAAGGTGCTCGTTGCACTCCGTGAAGCCGGCACTATCGACCGGCACATGTACCGCATTGTTTACAGGAAAGCAGCAGGCGGTCAGTTCAGGAGTGTCGCACACATGAAGGCACAGATGGAGATCCTCGCTGGGAGGATGAAGTAACATGGCGACAGGAGCACGGTATTTTGTCCCCTTCCGGAGACGAAGGGAAGGCAAAACCGATTATTACAAGCGGACTGCACTCGTCGTAGCAGACGCGCCAAGGATGGTCGTGCGCAGGACAAACCGGCACGTTATCATCCAGCTCGTCACTGCGGAGATGGACGGAGACCGCACACTCGTAGCAGCAAATTCTGCCGAGCTGGAACAGTACGGATACAAGGGATCGACTTCCAGCACGCCGGCAGCATATCTGACCGGCATGCTCTTTGCAGTAAAAGCAAAGAAGGCAGACCATGGACGGGCAATTCTCGACATCGGGCTCAGCCGGGCAACAAAGGGTGCCCGTGTCTTTGCTGCACTGAAAGGTGCTGTCGAGGCAGGTCTTGATGTGCCTCATGGCGAAGAGATTCTCCCCTCCGACGAGCGAACCAAGGGTGCGCATATCGCGGCCTATAACAAAAATGCCGGAGATATCGTAAAAATGGTCGAACTGGCTGCAGACGCCATTAAAAAGGAGCTGAGTTAAATGGCATACGAAAAACAGGAGTGGCACCCGGTCACCGGTCTTGGCAAGCTCGTCGCCTCGGGAGAGATCAAGAGTATTGATCAGGTGCTCGAAAGCGGCAGACCTATCAAGGAACCCGAAATTGTCGATGCGTTCCTCCCGGATCTGGAGGACGAGGTTCTTGATATTGCCATGATGCAGCGTATGACCGACTCAGGCCGCCGTGTCCAGTTCCGCGCTGTTGTCATTGTCGGCAACCGCAACGGCTACATTGGATTTGGCCAGGGCAAGGATGTCCAGGTCGGCAATGCGATCAAGAAGGCAATTGTCAAGGCAAAGATGAACCTGGTAAAGGTTCGCCGTGGATGTGGCAGCTGGGAATGTGGTTGCGATGTCAACCACTCCCTGCCCATGCAGGTACAGGGAACTGCCGGCAGTGTCAAGGTTACCTTAAAGCCCGCCCCACAGGGTATCGGGCTTGTAACCGGTGATATCAGCAAGAAAGTGCTGCAACTCGCCGGTATCAAGGATACCTGGACCTTTGCCCGCGGACAGACCCGCACAACCATTAACTTTGCAAAAGCAACATTCAACGCGCTCAAAGCAACCAACATGATCAGGACCGGGGGGAACCAGTAAATGTACGCGGTCGTTCAGGTTCGCGGGGTTGTCAATACCCGTCGCGACATAAAGGACACCTTAAAGATGCTGCGTCTCCACCACATCAATCACTGCGTGCTTGTTCCGGATACTCCGGAGAATCTTGGCATGATACGCAAGGTGAAGGATTACGTTGCATACGGCGAAGTGGATGCACCCACCGTAGAAACCCTGCTGCAGACTCGCGGCAGAGTGCTCGGTGATGCACCACTGACCGAGGAGTATCTTAAAACCAACTCCGCGTATGCCAGCATCAGTGAGTTTGCACAGGCACTTGCCAGCGGGGAAACGAAGTTACGCGAGGTTCCGGGACTTAAACCGGTTCTCCGTCTTCACCCGCCCCGCAAGGGACACAAGACCACCAAGCGCACATTCAATCAGGGTGGAGCGCTTGGCTATTATGGTCAGGAGATCAATACTCTCCTCTATAAGATGAGGTGAAGCAAAGATGCCAACAAATAAACGTTCAAAGTATCGCGGATCGCGGACATGCGGCGGCGGAACCCACAAGAACCGTCGTGGTGCAGGTAACCGTGGAGGCCGGGGACGCGCCGGCATCAATGCCCACCATTTTGTCAAGTGGTATAAGGAAATGGGAGGCCCTGTCTTTGGTAAGGATGGGTTCTTCCACAACCCGGCGACCCTTGTCACAACAATGGATGTCGGGATAATCGACCAGATCATACCGTCGCTTATTGCGCAGGGTATTGCCAAGCAGGAAGGAGATGCAGTTACGATCAATGCTGCTGACATGGGCATTGAAAAAGTGCTCGGCAGTGGCAGGATCACCAGAAAGATCAACATCTCCGCTGAGGCATTCTCAGAAACCGCAAAGGCAAAGATTGAGAAGATGGGTGGAAAGGCGCAGGTCGTCTGAGCCTCCCAATATTTTTTGGTGAAACCATGGGAAACCTGCTGGATCGAATGGAACCCCTGCTCGCTGCGATGCCCGCAGTCAGAAGCTCGGAGGGACACGTTCATTTCAAGAATAAACTGATCTGGACGTTTGGAATACTCGTTTTGTATTTTGCCCTGACAAATATCCCGCTTTTTGGAATTGCACCCCAGTCAATGGATCTGTTTGCAGCATGGCGTGCACTCCTTGCCGGGGCAAGCGGTTCGATTGTCCATCTTGGTATCGGACCAATCGTCACTGCATCCATCGTGCTCCAGCTGCTCAAAGGTGCAGACATCCTCCGCATTGATACCAGCGAAACGCGCGGACAGGTCATGTACATGGGGCTCCAGAAGATCCTCATCATTGTCATGATCATCATAGAAGCCGCCCCCAACCTTGTGGGTGGTTTCCTGCAACCGGATCCGTTGATCGCACAGCAGTTCTTTGGCGGTAACCTGTTTGCGGTCTCGTTCATGATCTTCATTCAGATCTGTATCGGGGGCGTACTTGTCGTCCTTATGGATGAAGTAGTAACGAAATGGGGTATCGGCTCCGGGGTCGGTCTCTTTATTATTGCCGGTATATCGCAGGCAATTGTCAACGGGTTCATCAACTGGGTGCCGGTTGCCGACCAGTACCCGGTCGGGTTCTTCCCCCGTCTTGTTGCAATTGGTATCGATGGCGGGAACTATCTTACCTTCTTTGGAAAAGATATTCTCGCATTTGTTACCACCATTACCATCTTCCTCATCATCGTGTACGTTGAATCTACGCGCATCGAGATTCCGCTTGCCCATGCGCAGGTACGCGGTGCACGGGCGCGTTTCCCGGTAAAACTCATCTATGCCAGTGTTCTGCCGATGATTCTCGTACGGGTATTACAGGCAAACATCCAGATGCTGGGTATGTTCCTCTCCAATGTCGGGATCACGATATTCGGAAAATTCGAGGGATCAACACCCCTGGATGGAATCATGTACTATCTTGCTCCCATCAACGGACCTGACCAATGGATGTGGTGGATTCATGATCTCGGTCATGCGCCATGGCAGGTTCTATTACGTCTGGGAGTAGATACAACAATTATGGTTGTCGGTGGTGCGATATTCGCACTGTTCTGGATCAAAACAGCAGGGCTCGACTCAAAGGATGTCGCCCGGCAGATCCAGCTTTCAGGCATGTCCATTCCCGGCTACCGCAGGAATCCGCAGGTACTGGAAAAGTATCTTGACCGGTATATCCCCCGTGTCACAGTTATTGGTGGTGTCTTTATCGGGTTGCTCAGTGTTGTAGCCAACCTCTTTGGTGTCATCGGTGCTGTGAGCGGAACCGGTCTGCTCTTGACGGTCAGTATCACCTACCGGCTCTATGAAGAGATAGCAAGCCAGCAGATCATGGAGATGTACCCGTTCATGCGGACATTCTTTGGCAAAGAGTAGTCAGGAAAGGGACACGAATGCAGGGACGAAAGGTCATCATAACCGGTGTACCGGGCGTCGGTAAGACGACGGTAGTCAACGAAGCATTAAAGAAACTCAAGAGTGAGGGAGTCGAATACCAGTCAATAAATTTCGGCTCTTTTATGTTTGAAGTGGCAAAAAAGGACAATGTTGTTCAGGATCGGGACCAGATGCGTACGCTCGATCGCGTAGTCCAGAAACGGCTGCAGCAGCGTGCCGCGCAGGAGATTGCGAAGGTAACGGGCAATGTGCTCATCGATACGCACGCATCGGTCAAGACACCAAAAGGCTATCTTGCGGGGCTTCCTGAATGGGTGCTCCGCGAGATTATGCCGGACATCATTGTGCTTGTTGAAACGGATGATGACCAGATCCTCATGCGGCGATTGACTGATGAAACCCGCGCACGGGACAAGGAAGGGTCCCGGGCAATAGGGGAACACCAGCAGTTCAACCGCTCAATCGCTGCTGCCTATGCGATGATGACGGGTTGTACGATAAAAATGGTCACCAACGCGGACTTTTTACTCGAGCGCTCATCATCAGAACTGGCAGATGTTCTCAGGTGAACTGATGGATTTTTCGAAAGTCTGGGATAAATACGGTATCTACAT
This sequence comes from Methanomicrobiales archaeon, assembly GCA_025350045.1. GTDB lineage: Archaea > Halobacteriota > Methanomicrobia > Methanomicrobiales > Methanospirillaceae > Methanoregula. The sequence goes on from JANXYM010000050.1 coordinate 6,426, forward strand.
AGCGCTCGCTTTTATGATGCTGATGATGTTCTCGTACAGCGTCGACTGGTTGCGGGTGGGTGTCGGAAAAGGTATTGATGGCGCATTTTCGCCCGTTGTTGACGGGTTCGGGATTCCATTCTATATTCTTATCGTCATACTCTCCGCTTTTACCGGGCTGTACTCTTCGATCATCCAGAAGTATACAATCGATTATGAAAAGATGACCGAGTCCCAGGAGCGTATGAAAGAGTTCCAGACCGAGTATCGCGAAGCCCAGCTCTCCCAGGATGAGAAGAAGATCAAGAAGATGGATGCGAAAAAAGACCGGGTCATGCGTGAGCAGCTTGAGATGTCCCAGCAGCAGTTCAAGCCTATGGCATACATTCTCGTGCTGACTGTACCTATCTTCTTCTGGCTTCTGTTCAGGCTTGGTCAGGTCAAGAGCACCATCTCGTTTCCCTATATGGGGACCGTCGGTCTGCATGACGCAGCGGTCTGGATCATCCCCGCATGGATTCTCTGGTATATGATCTGTTCGATAACACTGAGTCAGATCATCAGGAAATCGTTAAACATTGGGGGACTCTGATGCGGATAACCGTGAGCGGGTTGCCCGGCAGCGGGACAACCTCACTCTCACGGTACCTGTCAGAACGCCATGGCTTTTCTTTGATATCAGCGGGTGAAGTCTTCCGGCAGCTTGCCAAAGAACACCATATGGAGCTTGCCGAGTTCGGGCGTCTTGCCGAAGCGGATTCGTCGTTTGACAAGATGATCGATGCCCGGCAGAAAGAGATTGCAGGCAAGCAGGACAATATTATTGTTGAAGGCAGGCTTTCCGGCTGGATGGTTGAAAACGCCGATCTCAAGATCTGGGTACATGCGCCGATTGCCTGCCGGGTAAAACGGATCGTCTTCCGTGACCAGGTGGCCGATGAAAAAACAGCCGGTGATCTCACGCTTGAGCGGGAACAGTGTGAAGCGTTACGCTACCGGTCGTACTATTCTATTGACATCAACGATCTCTCCCTCTATCACCTGACCCTTAATTCCCAGCACTGGGGTATAGAAGCGCTTGGTGCAATTGTTGATACCGCAATTGACCAGGTAAAACGGGCATAACCCGGGTAGTTTTTTCGTGTTTTCCCCCAAACCCGCACCTTCTGTACATTATCCCACTCTGAAAAATCAGGGAGCGGCGGGGAAATCTTTTACGTGTTGCAGCGGGTATGAATGTTGTGGGAGATAACATCGTAGTTCAGCTGGTCCGTTCGTGGGACAACAACGAGATCGCTGATCTGTACCGCGCCGGCGGATGGTGGAAGGAAGACTATGATCCTGCGGCTCTTGGCTCATTAATACAGGGAAGTTTTTCCTTTGCCGTAGCCGTTGATACAAAAACCGGCAAGGCGATTGGAATGGGGCGGGTAATCTCGGATGGTGTCTTCGATGGATATATCCAGGATCTGGTGGTCCTTCCGGATTACCGGAAGAGTGGCATTGGCAGGGAGATGGTCTCGGCTCTTGTTGAGCGGTGCCTTCAGTCCGGTATTACGTGGATAGCCCTGATTGCCGAACCGGACACAGAAAAATTTTACCAGCCACTCGGTTTTGCACCGATGGAACGGCATATACCTCTGATATTCCGGGGTGAATGATGAAACTCACGCAGGATGATTTCCGGCCGGTCACGCTGGCAGACCGGGCCTTTATCCAGGGGCACTATGCGCATTATCCCCAGACGCACAGTGATAATACGTTTACCAATATGGTCTGCTGGAACCATTACGCCCATTACCAGTATGCCTTTATCGAAAACAATCTCATCCTCGCCAGTACGATTGACGGTATCACACGGTTCCGCCCTCCAATAGGGCCCCGCAATATTGCACTCCTGCGCTCACTTATCCGGCTGGCATCGGATGTCAGTGATGCCGAGCCGGTGGTGTTGATCGATCCGGATACTGCCAGCTGGATGCGGGATACCTGTACAGGTCTTAACCTGGTACCGGACAGGAACCATTTCGAATATGTATATCGTGCATCCGATCTTGCTGACCTCCCGGGAAAACAGTACCTCACCATCCGCCATCATGTCAATAAATTCCGGAAAAACTGCCTTTATTCCCTTGAGTCCATAACGCCGGAAAACCGGGAGGAAGTGAAACGGTTCCTGATCCAGTGGTGTGAATGGAAAGGCTGTGAAGGGGATCCGGTGCTTGCCCATGAAAAGGATGCAACGTTCTTTGCTATCGATCATTTCGGTGAGCTGGGGTTGTCCGGGCTGGTTGTCCGGGTCCACAACACAATCGGGGCGATGTCGCTTTTCGAACCGCTCAATACCGATACAGCCCTGGTTCATTTCGAGAAAGGTATGCCCGATTGCGAGGGCATCTACAAGGAAATAAACGCTGAAACAGCGGCTATACTGAAAAATACGTTTACCTATATCAACCGGGAAAGTGATCTCGGTGTTGCCGGTCTCCGTGAGGCAAAGATGCGGTACCATCCCGATCATATGGTCGAAGTTTACTCCCTGAAGCGCGACTCATGATTTTTCCGTCTGTTGCCAGGAAACGGACCTGACGTATTTTTTCTCTTCCTGTATCTGCATGGATTAAAAAAGAAAAGAAATAAATCCATTTCCCTTTTGTCTAAATGTTGACAAGGAAGTAAATCAGGAGAAGGGGCATAAAGACCAGGGCCCAGAGGCATTTATTCCAGGCAAAGAACTCTCTCCCGTCACAGGGGTGACCGGGAGAAGTTCGAACACTCCCGCGAGCAGGTTGATGGAGAATCCCAGCATTCCTGCGGTGCGGAATATGCCTCCGAGGGGAATGAGGAACAGACAGGTGATTGCTATCAGGACCGAAAAGATCGGACCTGAGAGCATAATCAGTCCAAGACTCCGCTTTTCAAGGGGTATCCGGCTGCGGACTACCGTAAGGGTTGGCTGGGCAAATACACTCCCAAAGAGCCACGCCGTAAGGAACATGATGATGGTGCCCAGCCCCCAGAACTGGACTTCAGTGCTGCACTGGTATTTTCTGTTCAGGTACCCGTGTGCGATCTCGTGTGCACATAAGGCAAGTCCTCCCATGATGATATAGATTGCAATGGTAGTGGGATCAAACGGTGTCCGGGCTGCAAAGAAGAAGAGTACGCCAATGATTCCGGCACCTGTGGCAATCACGCCAAGTTCCCGCCATGTGAACCCGAATGCGATCTCTTTTGACTCTGCAGTCCTCAGCTCCCGTTTCTTCTTCTCATCTTCAGAAAGCCGGCCCTGAACTACCTGGCCAAATGCGCTCTTGATAAAGATGAGTAGTTTTGCCAGCAGTGCAGAAACGGCCGAACCAAAAGCAGTAAGGCCAAGCCCGGTTATGGCGACACCCGCTCCAACAGCAACTACGGGTTCCGCTTCAGCAGGTATGATGCCGGACAGGGGTAGCTGCTTTTCCTCTTTGCAGCTGGCCTCAGGAGCTGGAGGACTCTGTATCGTATTGGAGAGCGTGTGGGATACAGGTGCTAAACGGATGACTCCTTTTTGTTCAACAGCGTATCCATCCGGAAAGACGATGATGGCATCTGTCCTCAAATCAACCGGATAAGTATAGTTCGCGAATAGCTGCTGCGACTCCACCCCGTAAGAAGCGAGATCGAATTCATCGGTACGGTAAACCCTGCCATTGACCGATGCGAAATGGGGATAGCTGAGCTTTGCAGCACCGGGACCAGCGCAGAGAATCTTAAAATCCGTGGCCTCTCTGCTACTCTGCGTAAGAGATCTCTGGTAGTTTTGTATCGCCGGTGACGATGTGGCAATGAATGTTTTAATACCGAGATATTCTGCAGGATTGTCCAGGTAGGTGAGCGTGATCGTTGCGTCACCCC
>JANXYM010000061.1 GCA_025350045.1 Methanomicrobiales archaeon
TCAGTCCTGAAAAGAAAGTTCAGTGGCGATCTGAAGGCTCGGAGATTCGCGGTTCAGATGAAGGAGATCGCCGGAAAAATGATTGTATGCAACATTCACAGGTTCTTACAATTTCTCGTTATTGAGGTTTTCTACAGAGCAGTTTCTTCTCTATTAAGAATCCTGCATCAGCCGGCCGGAAAATGAGAGGAACCTTCATTCGTTCATGTTGCAAATAGCTTTAGTGAAATGTCTGAAGAGAACATGGTACCGGAACCAATTTGTATAAGCCCGGTTCCGGAAAGAACCCTTCATCTTGCCAGGTGGAGCGCACGGTTCTGGGCCTGGCTGGTGGATATTATTCTTATCATCCTCTTTTTGAACATCGTTCGCGGGATCTTTGAACCATTCTGGCGACTACCACTCCTGTGGGATTACGGAAACTGGGAGATCTTTGCAATCGGTTTTGAAACGATCTTCTTCTTTTTGTACTGGACCGTGATGGAAGGATTCAGGGGCCAGTCCATAGGCAAGATGGTGATGAACTTAAAAGTGGTCAACCGTGACGGAACAAAGATCCACTATGGAACAGCAGCTATCGAAAGTGTTGGAAAGGCATTCCTCCTTCCGCTCGACTGCCTCATCGGCTGGTTCGCTATGCCCAATACAAAACTGCGGGTCTTCAACCGGATATCCAATACCATTGTGATCAAGACCGATTACCGGGAACCCGACGGTATCCTGTACATTAAAGAAAAAGAATAATTTTTTCACTGCAGAAATCGGTTAATTTTCCGGGGGTTCCTTTTGAAAGGGGTGTTTTTTCATATTGATTTTTGTTCACAGATTCTGGTTATTAAGAACAACGGTATCCCTCCATGAGATAAACTGAGCGATAAAGATTAGGTTTATTGGTTCTCAGGCACCACCAAATCACAGGACCGTGCATATGGCCGATATCGAATCAAACTACAAAAAAGTGGATGGTGTGATCTTAATCGAGATCAAGCTCTCGTCGATCATGCAGCTCTTCAACTCGTTCGATCCCGCACCGTTCCATGAAAAGGAACTCGATACTGCCGCAGAACACTACATTATCGATACGGTCAAGGACTTTCCTGCAAAAACACAGTTCAGAATGATAATTTACCTGCCAAAAGAACTCGCTGAAAGCGAACAGGCCCAGAAGATCAAACCCGCAATCCAGCACCATTTTGAATACCGGGTTATGGGAGCTGACCGCAAATACCGCTCGCATTTCCGGCATGGCAGGAGTACCATGCTCATTGGGCTTTCATTCCTGACCATCGCCCTTATTGCAAGGCAAATGGTTTCGCACCTGAACAATCAGCTGCTGGCACAAATCTTTGCTGATGCACTCCTTATCATCGGGTGGGCTGCCATGTGGGAGCCGGTAACCGTGATGCTCTATGAACTTTGGCCGATTCTCCAGACGAAAAAAGTGTACCAGAAGATCAGTGAGATGGAGATCGATGTCGTCCCGGCAACTTAAGGATTCAGGATAATCCATGCAATTTTTTGAGCTGTGCTACCAGTGTCCGCGTTGCCGGGGATGCAGGCGGATTTTCGGGAACTGATATTTCGTGCCCGCGTTTAAGAGCAGAGATGATATACCGTACTGCTTCCCCCTGGGATGGGCCATACCCGCCTTCGAGTGCCAGTCGAGCGATCCTTCGGTTGTGTCCCGGATAAGCCGGGTCATGATTTCAAAATCCTTTGGCTGAATCTGCATCCAGCCCAGCGGATCATCTGACAGAATATCCTGCCCTGCCAGAACGATGACCAGATCCGGGTGGTACCGCTGCAGGGCAGGGCAGAAGATCTCATAAAAGATCAGCTGATAATCCCCAATGGTTGCTCCTGCAGCGAGCGGAACGTGATGGTATATCCCCGTCCTGCTGAGGCCCCGGTCTCCCCGATACTCCCGGAATACGGAAAAATCCCTTTCTGGTGAACCGAGCAGTAGAGCACCCGGTCATTTCGGTAAAATGCGTGCTGTGTGCCATTCCCGTGGTGGACATCCCAGTCAACGGTAGCAACCCGGTCAACGCACTCAAGTGCATGCATAGCAGCGATTGCAGCATTGTTGAACAGGCAGAACCCCATTGCACGGTCACGTTCCGCATGGTGACCCGGTGGGCGCGTGAGCGAGAGACAGTGCCCCCCATCGAGGGCTCGTTCCCCGGCGGCTACAGCAGCTCCGGCTGCGTGCAAGGCAGTGACAAACGAATATGGGGTGATATACGTGTCCCGGTCCAGATAACTCACCGAAGGGGTATCCGTACACCGCTGCTCGAGCCAGCGGAGATAATGAGGATCATGAATCCGTTCCACATCCTCACGAGAGGCAGGGGTTGCGGAACAGAGAGGGAGATCTGAAGGAAGAACAGGCAGCATGGCATCGAGCCTTTCCTGGCATTCCGGGTGGCCCGGTGCATCATGCCGAAAAGACAGAGGAAAGGTGATTGCCGAGCAGCGCGTCATACATGCTCCATCTGTGTAAAATGATGGATAATCCACTATTCTTTGCTCCTGCATTATTCGTTTTGCCATAAAAGAACGTGGATAGTTATCAGGACCGGGTGAACCTGGCCGTACCTGCTTAATCGCTGCAGAACAAAAAACCGTTTGAAAAAACCGATCCTTATCACCCCGGAATACTTACTGAATAGTGAGGGATTACAAAAGTACATCGGAAACGGGTCTTTTCATAGGCTGGACATCGGATCCTTCCAGATCTCCTCCAGCAAAATTGAAGCGTTCCCGGATAGTAGGGGGCAGTTCCGCTTCATCGATTCGCACAAATCCGAATGATGCATAAAAACTGACGAGTTCAAGCGTCGCATGCATGAAGAGTGGCTCGTGCCCGCAGGCTTCGATCAGGGCATGCACTGCACTGCGGGCATATCCCCTCGCGCGGTAATCCTCCGGTACAAATACCCCGTCTACTTCAAGACCATCAGGATGCCTCCTGCACCTGGCTACTGCAGCAAGTGTTCCCTCAACAAACACCCCGAATATCCGATCGGTCCGGGTATCACCTTTCTGCTGGTGATAGCCTTTCCATACCTGCTCTGCAAGAGAGAATTCCTCATACCTGAGCTCCTGCACCCTGAGGTCCAGGATGAGATGCGGATTGAGCACGAAGAGGGGCCGTTCTGCGTGAGTCATTACCGCTTCAACAACCCGGCCGAGGGGAATATTTTTTGCATAATCCGATTGTCCATATCTCGCAATCAGGATCAATGAGACATCCTCTTCTTCGGCAACCCTGCTGATCTCCTGAGCAGGTATTCCGATCCGGATAAGAGATACTGACCGGATAGACTTGACTCTAAGATCCGCCTCGAGCAGCGCAAGCCGCTGTTCTGCGTCATGTTTTCGAAGGGGAATTGTGTCAGGAAAGGATGCAGGATCTATCACATGCAGGAGAGTAACCGTCCTGACATTCCCCAGTTGTTTAAGGTAATCGAGGGTGTAACCCGAAGGTTTTGAAAAATCCACAGGGCAGAGCACGTGAGAAAAAACATTCCGGCAGAATTTTTCAAGCTCGACTTCTCCTGCACGAACCATTCCCCGGAAATGCATAATCAGGATATCATTCCTCGTCCTCCTTATGACCGCATCGGATACACTGCCAAGAATAAGGTTCCGGAACAGGCTCTGCCCGCGGCCGCCCATTACAATCAGGGAGCTGTGCTCATTTTTCGCAGTCCTGACGATCGCGCCGGCCGTATCCCCGTCAATTCCCTCAACCAGAAGGGGCGTAACCGGCACGCCAGCCATTGTTTCCAGCTCAACCCGCTTCAATTCCAGAGCCTGTAGCGCTACTTCATGTGGAGAATCGGGGGGATGAAACGGGGAGTGGGGAGATGCTGGCACGGGTGATGAGTGGATCACATGGACCAGCACAATCTCTTCCATACCAGGAATCTCGCCGATGCATTCCAATGTCCTTTCCGCATGTCGTGAATAATCCGTGGCAATAAGCACCCTTTTGAACATGATCAGCTGATGATTTTATTCACATTATTCGCGTGTCCTGATGCAATCTTCGCTATTCCGAACCTGATGGCAGAATATTATCTCGAGATACCCGGGGAGCAGCCATCTGTTCGTAACAGGAGGAACAAAGCTGTTTTTTCTTCCTATCCAGTTCATCAAGAGTATCCGGTTTGAACATCACACATTCCCGGTTGTTGCAATGCCCAAGACCCAGCAGGTGCCCGATCTCGTGCGCTCCTTCCTTGATGATCCGGTCCATCAGGTCATCGTCATTGCCGGAAAGCCCATAATATTCGTTTCCGAGTCGGGCGGTCGAGACCACCGCTGCGCCCACGGATTCCCGGGCAAGCCCGAAGACAAAACTGCTGCCGTTTTTGAACAGGTCCTGGTGAACCACCAGCAGGACAGGTTCTTCAATCCCATGCCGGTGCTTGTATGTCTGGATGCTGTCAAGAAGCGCATGTGCATCGATCTGACGCCGCTCTGTCACGTACCCCATCATGCGCACGTGATTCTCTGAAACAGTTGTGGGCACCCCAAGCACAGCAGAAATTTTCCGGGAAACGGGCATCTGGAGCCCGGCCGGGGACTGTGCATCCCAAAAAATATGGACATGCATCGCTATATTCTGTTGGAATGGGTGACTATAAACATATTGAGACGTGTGCCGGGAATTATATCGCCTCGCATTATACCCGGGCCATCGAAGTAGGTATCGGCAGGAATGAAGAAGCTGCAAAAATCGTCAGCAGCAAGGGAGCACTGGTCCGTTGTACTGATGTAAAAGTTTTTGAATTGTCCCGCGGTCTTCCCTTTTTTCAGGATGATATTTTTTCACCGGATATTTCCCTGTATACCGGTGCAGAAGTCATATACTCGATTCGCCCTGCACCCGAGCTGATCCCGCCCCTGATCGAACTGGCAGAGATGATCAATGCAGATCTGATCGTCTATCACCTTGGGTTTGAATCCTATGAAAACGGGGGTGAGATCATCGACTGCGGAGTGCTCCTCCACCGCTATCACCTGCGTCAGAAACCATCGAACAGGGTAGACTGAGTCCGGGGCGCGGGTTTCTTCTCTGCCGGCTCCGGGGGGATAACCGTTGCCGGTTCCGGTTCTTTGAGCAGGATATCTTTGGGTGGTATCTCGTTAGTCAGGCTTTCTTTACCGGGTTGTTCTTTGGGAGGTAGCTCTTTTGCCGGGATTTCTTTAGCGGGGATCTCTTTGACGGGCATTTCCTCCGGCTGAGATTCGGGAATGGGCAATTGATCCTTTCTTGCCTTTTTCAGAGGCTCCTTTTTCTGAGGATCTTTTGGCTTCAGCTGCTCCTTTTCTTTTTCCTTCTCTTCTTTTTCGATCACCTTTACAATCTCCGATGCCCGGGCCTGGTCATTTAAGAAGAAATTGAGCTGGTCTGCATCCAGCATCATCCCGCGGGAATATCCTGCCGGGTTGTGTTCCACCAGCAGGGAGAAGGTGCTCAGGTACTCTTCGCGCAGGGTACTCTGCGGGATGTGCATAGTGCCGGCAATTTTGTTGAGCAGGGCTATCCTGATCGCCTTCTGCTTCTTTGCCGTCGACATCTTCTGCCACCGCTCAGGGGGCATGATTCTCGCATGGATACCCTTGCCGCCGGCTGCATCGGCAACCCCCAGCAGCATAATCGCCGTTGCATACCGCCAGAGCGTGTGGTATTGCCTGCGATAGGTGTTGCCAAGATACTCATCGGCCCTTGAGAGGTGCTGGTATGCCCGTGCAACAGCTTCAGGCTCAGAGATCTGGCCAAGATTTCCCTCAACCCATTGTTCAATGGTTTCGGGGGTGTCGTCGACATCATAAGAGAGGCGCAGAATTTCCTCATCAGAAGTGTTCCCGAACAGGGCAGAGATGAGCGAGAAGATGGAAACCCGTTCATCTTTCTGGGAGGTGTGCACCTGTGCATCCTCAATGGTATCCCGCCCGATAGCGGATGCATAGAGCATATTGACTGCTGACCGGATATCTCCCCCGGCACTCTCGGCGATTGCGTGGATGGCTGCTTCACTGCAGCTGATCTTCTCAGCAGAGCAGAGATATTTGAGGCGGGGGGCAATCGACCGCGCTGGAACCGCCTTGAACTGGACGGGTTCACACCTGACGCGCAACTCGGGAGAAAGCCCGTAAAGATCATTGGCGATCAGGATGATCGGCTGCCGGGCGTTTTTTATACAATCGATAATCGCCTTGGCACCCCCGCGGTCGGCAGTTCCCTGCAGGTTATCGGCTTCGTCGAGCACAATCAATTTTCTCGAAGCACCCGTCAGGCTTGCCGTCTGGCTTCCTGCGCCGGCAATACGTTCGATAACCCCGGCAGTCCGGGTATCACTTGCATTGAGCTCAATGGACTCCCACTTCATGTCATGTGCCAGCGCGTAGGCACTTGACGTCTTACCAATCCCGGGCTTACCGTAGATAAGGAGAGGTTTGGATTTCCTCGTCCAGTTCTTCGCCCACTCCGCCATCTGCCGTATTGCCATCCCGTTACCGACAATATCCTGCAATCGTGCGGGGCGGTATTTCTCTGCCCAGTCCATACAGACACGTTGACTGTATATCAAATAAATTATCTCTGATGAAACGAAATGAGGATGTAAGCAATAATTTTTTAGTTGATTTCAGGTGATGCCGTGACCCACAACTGCTCAACAGAGACGATTGCAAAGGTAGTCCGGGAATATGAGGGTGTCCGGCGCAAGCATACCATCGGTGAGATGGTCAGGGCATTGAGGATCGATGCCCCGCACGTGGTGGCCTCATTCGGTGAGGATGCCGCGGTGATAGAGCACAACGGTGAAGCCTTGTTGCTTGCTGCAGATGGCATCTGGAGCAAACTCATGGAAGCCGATCCGTACTGGGCGGGATACTGTTCGGTACTGGTCAATATCCATGATATCGCTGCTATGGGCGGTCACCCGATCGCAATGGTCGATATCTTCTCGATAGCCAAGACCACCGTGCAGGAGCAGGTGGTAAAAGGCATGCACGACGCATCGGCACAGTTCGGCGTTCCGATTGTCGGGGGGCACCTACATCCCGATGCCCCCTACAGCGTCATCGATGTCTCAATTCTTGGTTCCGCCAAGCTGGATTCGGTCATCTACAGCCACACTGCGCAGGTTGGCGACAGTGTGGTGGCTGCAATCGATATCTCGGGCCGGGTCCACCCGTCCTGTGCACTCAACTGGGACTCGGTCACGATGAAATCCGCTGCAGAAGTCCGGGCCCAAATCTCCCTAATGGAGCAGATCGGTACTAAGCATCTCGTGACGGCAGGCAAGGATATCAGCAACCCGGGTATCATCGGAACGCTGGGGATGCTGCTCGAGGTGAGCGGAAAAGGTGCCGAGATCGATCTGGGCCTGATCCCGAAACCGAACCTGTCAGCCAATAATATTACTTTTGAGCAGTGGGTCCGGATGTACCCGGGTATGGGCTTTATCCTTACGGCGAACAAGGCGCATGTGGAGGAACTCATCCGGCTCTTTGCCAGCGTGGGAATGACGGCACACGAGATCGGCACGGTCAACGCCACACGGGAACTGCGGATCCGGTACGAGGGCAAAGACACGCAGGTTTTTGATTTCATTAACAACGGTATTATGCACCTGTCCGAAGAGGATGTGGCATGCCAGGGGCGGTAAGGCGCATCGGTATCGGGATTGCTGAAGATCCCGAAAAAGTCATTGAAAGTGCAAACCGCGTACGTGGTACGATTGAAACGATCTGTTATTGCAGGCCGGGTGTTGTGGATAAAAAATCCGCCGGAAACGGGGTACGCATCTCCGAGCACGCACACCCGGAACAGGCGCTGATCGATGATCTTATGGCGGGTAAAATCGATGCAGCAGTGCGAGGTACCCTCCCTGCCAATGCTACATTAAAAGCATTGAAGAAAGCAGCGGGTGTTGATCATCTGGAACGTATCGCGCTGCTTGAGACCGTTCACGGGAAGAAATTCCTGCTCGCGCCGGTTGGCGTGGATGAGGGGTGGACGGTTGGGGAAAAAATCGAACTGATCAAAAAAGGCAGGATCATTGCGGAGAAATTCGGCCTGCCGGAAAAAGTCGGCATCCTCTCAGGGGGCCGGCTTGGAGACATCGGAAGGCACCCTAACGTGGATGCGAGCATTGCCGATGCGGAACAGGTTGCGAAGCTGGGTGAGGCCACCCACTGCGAGATCCTGATTGAGGATGCGGTTGAAACCTGTGGATTGATCATCGCACCTGATGGGATTTCCGGCAATCTTGTCTTCAGGACACTTGTCTTTCTGGGCGGCGGCCATGGGCATGGCGCGCCCGTAGTAAATATCAGCAGAATTTTCGTGGATAGTTCGCGCGCCTCACCAAATTATGCCAATGCGCTATTGCTCGCAGCATCGTTGTCAGAATAAATTAAATCCACAAATTGCCTCTTTTTTGTCAAAAAAACAATTTTAAAGGGAATAAAAAATATTCTGCGAAATTTTGAACCCCGTTTTCCGCTTGCTAAATGGGATGCCTCTTAAAATCGTATTCGAGCATTATTTGGGCCAATTGCCCGGAAAGTTTTTATATATATCAATTGGATTTCTTCTAGAGGTAAGAAACATGGCAGATTTACCAATCGCAGCAGTTGTAAGGATTGCAAAGAAGAACGGAGCCGAACGCGTGGGAAGCGATGCAGCAGAGGCACTGGTTGTCAGGGCCGAGAAGTACATTGCCACGCTCACCAAGGAAGCCAACAAGCTTGCCGAGCACGCAGGCAGAAAGACAATCAAGAAAGAAGACGTTGATCTGGCTGCAAAGTCCTAGATTAACCCTTTTTTCTCGCAGGTTTGTTTGTAATTATTTCGTAATTTTATCAGTAATATTTTCTTGTAAAAATCGTATTATTCAGCTATCACGGTTGTTAGTCACTTTTTAACCATTGCGATGAACGCCGCCGCCCCGAAGGGATGCCCCCGCGGCGGTTCAGGAACAGGAAATTCCCTTAAACCGACCTGCCCAGCGAGGCTCCGACGAGGCGTCCGAGCGACCCCCGAAGGGGGTGGGTAGAATCCTGAATTCCAAAATTGTATACTATTTTTCATACTGCCTCCCCCTCTGGAGGAGAGAGGGGGTCACCCTCATAGTTGCGAATAGAAAATAAACAGGAAAAGGAAAGAAAGAGATTTCAACTGAGTCCGTTTTTGTTAAAAACGATATTTTTACGAAAAATATTCTTCAGAACTTCCCCTTCGTACTTCGTATCGCTGTAGCATCCCCGCTTATGGACAGCGCCTCACCCAGCGCAATACCGAATGCCTTGAACACCGCTTCGCACTGGTGGTGATCATTTTTCCCGGAAAACGCGATATGAGCCGTGATACCTGCCCGGTTGCACAGGCTGTAGAAGAAATGTTCAAAGATATCTGCGGGAATATTGCCAATGGTCCTGCTGCCGAAGGTGCCGGTAAAGACCAGGTATCCCCTGCCCCCGCAGTCAAGGACTACAGTTGCTATTGATTCATCCATGGGAATGATTGCATGGGAGAACCGCTGTATCCCCTTACCATCACCCATAACCTGCCTGACTGCATCCCCGAGCACGATCCCGATATCCTCGATCGTGTGGTGACAGTCAACACCAAGATCCCCTTTGGCAGTACAGGTGAGATCGAATCCACCGTGTCTCGCCATTGCATTGAGCATATGATCAAAGAACGGAACGCCACTGTCCACCGTGATCTTCCCGGTACCCTCAGGGTCCAGCCGGATAAGGATGTTCGTCTCTTTTGTTTCCCGCTTCACTTCCACAATTCTCATTGGCTCTCCTCCAGTGCCTCTTTCAGTCCAATCTTCCCGCTGTACAGGGCAGAGCCGAGCACCGCCCCAAACGCCCCTATTCCTTTGAGTCCTGCAACATCTGCACGTGCGGATACACCGCCGGCAACAACGACCGGCAGGCGGGTGTGATCGATCAGCCGTTTCACCGGCTCGAACCGGACTCCCTGCTGGAGACCTTCCACATCCACGTTGGTGTAGAGCAGAAAACCCGCCCCGAGTTTCTCGAACCGGGTGGTCCAGTCAAGGTAATCGCCGGCGGTCTCCTGCCAGCCGTGCACCGCGATCTGGTTGCCTTTGGCATCCACACCCGCCATCACCCGTTCGCTGCCGTACTCATCGGCAAGATGCCGGATACACTCCGGTTTCTGGGTGGCGAGCGTAGAGATGATGATTCGTGAAACACCGGTATCGAGCCAGTGTGCCGCATCCTCGACGGAACGGATCCCGCCTCCCAGCTCGATCTCGACACCGGTCTTTTTGATCAGCTCGGCAATTAGATCGGCATTCTGTTTTGAACTGCCGAAGGCCCCGTCAAGGTTCACCACATGGAGGGCTTCGGCTCCGAGATCAAGCCAGCGGGTAGCACAGGCAAGGGGATCGCCATACGCAGTTGCACTCTCCCGCTTTCCCTGCACCAGCTGGACACACTTGCCCCCGAGAATGTCTACAGCGGGAAATATCTTCATAAAAGTTCAGCGGATCATTCGTTGGATAGCCATCACGAGAATATCTTTTGCACCGGCCCGCCGCAAGGCGTTGATGAGAGAATACACCCGTTCCTCGTTCACCACGGCATGCACAGCGACCAGATCTTCACTCGATGCAACATCCATAACCGTTGGCCCCGAGAGACCGGGCAGCACGCGTTTCACTGCATCTAATGATGCCCGTTTCACGTTCATCATCAGGTAGCACTGGCCACGCGCCCGGATCACGCTCTCGAGTGCGAGATGGATCTCATCGATCTTCTCTTTCTTTGTGCGCAGCGATTCCTTGTTTGCAATAAGGAACGTTGACGTCGGGAGGACTTCGTCAATCACCCGCAGCCGGTTGGTCCTGAGGGTCGTCCCTGAGCTCGTCAGATCGATGATCGCATCCGCAATCCCGAGGTGGGGGGTCGCCTCGCAGGCACCGCCCACCAGCACCACATTGACCTTGACCTTCTGCTGCTCGAAGTAGTTACGGGTGATGACCGGAAATTCAGTAGCGATCTTCTTTCCCGCAAGCTGCTTAACCGAGGTTATGGAGGAATCTTCATGCACCGCGAGCACCAGTTTTCCCTTACCGGACTGGAGATCGAGGAGCTCTTCCACATCGGACTCCCGCTCGATGACCATATCATGACCGGTTATACCAAGATCTGCTGCACCGGTTGCTACATATTCCGGGATATCGATGGGGCGGGCGAACAGGATCTCCACATGAGGATCGAGGGTACGGGTGATGAGACGCCGTTCCCCGGTCTCTGCGAGATGAAGCCCGCTTTTTTCCACCAGATCCATGATCGGCTCGGCAATCCTGCCCTTATTGGGGATTGCGAGCCGCACAACATCAGAAAAAGGAGTGGAGGTACCGGTTTTTTTTGCGGCTTTCATTGTTTTTCTGGTTTTTACAGTGTTCACGGTCATTCCTGTATGCGATCAGAATGTCTTGAGTTCCCCGCGAATGACAGATTCTGTGACATGGGTAACGGTTGCAAGCTTTTCATCCACAATCGAAAGAATATCGCCATTGATGTCCTTGAGTTTGATGCCACATTGTGGCAGAACCTGCACACTTGCTACGAGCGGCTGATCGATGGGCTGACCGATCTGCGAGAGAAGCCGGACATACATTTCATCAATGCCGTCTACCTTCCGGACACATTCCTGCGCTATCTGGGTAGAGAGAAGGTTATAGATCTTGCCGATGTGGTTGATCGGGTTCTTGCCGCTGGTTGCCTCCATGCTCATCGGGCGGTTGGGGGTGATTAAACCATTGCAGCGGTTGCCGCGACCTACCGAACCGTCATCGCCCATCTCGGCAGAAGTACCGGTTACCGTTAAAAAGACGCTCTCTTTTTTTATGTTGTCTGCGGTGTTGACGTGGACTACAACCTTGCGCTTGGTCGTCTTCTTTGCGATCTTGACGATCTCTTCGTTGAGGATGACCATGTATTCCTGGTACTCCTTGATGTCTGCGCAGTATTTGTCCACTATGGCGCAGGCAATCGTAAGGGTGATGGTGTTGCCGTCGCGCAGGCCCATGATCTTGATATCCTGCCCGATTGCGGGATATTTTTTCCGGAGTTTTACATCGATATATTCTGCTGCATTCCTGATGATGGTCTCGACTTCGGAGAAGGGGGCATGCCCGACACCAAAGGACGTATCATTTGAACGGGGGGTCTTGCCCTGCGAGGGTTTGAAAACATCCCGGAGATCGGTAGAACCGGTGCCGAGACGGCAGTCTATCATCAGGTCACGGTTAAGGTTGAGTTCCGGGAGAATCTTGTGGAGGTACGTGTGTGCAGCCTCAACAGCTACAGAATCTGCCGGAATGGTGATGCCATTGAACTGCTTGGTTGCACGCCCGTCGATCAGGACATAGATCGGGCGAATCATCTTGCCTCCGCCGAATTTCGGCCGGGATTCTCCTGCTACAACTTCGCCCTGATCGGTGTTGTGATGAAGCACTACCCCGAACTCTTCGAGATATGTCTTGCAGAGTGCATGGCTGATCGACTCGGCAATACCGTCAGCAAGGCTGTCGGGATGGCCAAGGCATTTGCGTTCAACAAGTTCAATCCGCTGCTTTTCAAGGGGGATCTGATCCAATGCTTCAATCTGGATATTTCTCTTCATTAACTTCCTCGTGAGACTTCGTAATAATAAAAGGGACTGGTAGTGATATAACCGTTTTCTTCTGATGCTAAAAAATGACCGGGAGTAATGAAACGATCGTTTTTCAGGGGGAATTCACCCCATGATGCAGCCCGATTCAAGCGGTGTATTCTTTTTTGGAGAGGTCTAATCAGGGATTTTTTTTAAACCGTTTTACGAGAGATATGAAGTTTGTACGGAAAGAGACCAGGGTTTTTATTAAGGGAGTACTCAGGGAAAAATGTGCAGGATTCTTTCGGGCAGAACTTTTTTTTTAGTTCAATGGATTGTTCCCCAGACTAACATTAACGTCTCAGGAACTTGTGGAGGATGGTCATCTCACTACCCGGGGGAGCCTTTTTTACCGGGGGTTTTACAGGTGCAGGTGCAACATCGTGCTCATCTTCGTCATCATCAACAGCAGATACCGTTATTTTGGGTACTTTCCTCTGCTGGGCTGGCTGACTGTGCACGGATGTTCTGGCAGAGGAGTGCGCCTCTCCTGCAGCACTCCCTGCCTTGTGTGCAGACAGCTTGGTCCCGCACCCCGGGCAGAAATTTGCGTTTTGGGGGATTTTCTTGCCGCAGTTATGACAGAACTGAGGATTGCCGGCTTCTTCATCCCGTACCGGTTTTTCATGAGTCTCCTGGTGCTCACCCGGAAGAATCTCGACAAACGGGGGAGGTTCAGGTGCCGTTACCTGCTGGCGGCGCATCGGTTCTGCAGTAACCCGCCGCACCGGATGTGAAGGGGATTGTTTGAGCGGCTGCATCGCGCTCTTCATGGCAACTTTCATTGCCGACTGCACTTCAGGTTTTTTTGTATATTTACTATTCTCATTCTCGGTGGGGGGGATCTCCCGGTCATACCCCTTGATTGAGATCGGATTTTTCACCGGTTCCTGTTGCCGGGTGGGTGAACGCCGGGGGGGTTCTTCTTTTGGGGATTCCGGCTCTTTCTCTTCCTCTGGCACCTTATAGATCGAGAGAAGTCGTTTTACCGGCGGTTGCTTCTCATGATCCTTGGCTGGCTTTTTTGTGGGGTGCAGTCCGTGACTCTGCGTTGGTTTTTCCAAAGGTGCAACAAATGCCGGTTCTTCATCCGGCTGTACAGGTTCTTCTGCCTTTTTCTTTGAAGACTTCTTATGAGGTCTTTCATCCTGCAGGAGCGAGATCCATTCGTCGATCTCGGTTGACCGGTCCATGCCATTCTGGACAAAGACTATCTTCATCGTCTTTATCTCGTCATCGGGAGACCGTATTGACAGGACGAGGACGGGATCGGAATTCTCAGAAAACTCGCTGATGCATCCGGCAATAGTATTCCGGGCAACATCTTTTGCCGTTACCTTGAGCTTCTTTTCCTGGGTATCAATTAAAAATATGCGTTTATCGGTGAGATAGGCGTGGAAAAAGAATTTTTTCACCGATACATTGAGGGACCCGATCTGGACCTGTTCACCCGGCTGAAGGTAGGGAGAAAGCCCGCCACCTTCTTCATCTTCTGTTTCCGTCACGTCATCCTGTGGTTGTAGGGGTTTTGTCCCTTTTTTGGCAGCACCCTCTTTGAGGGTTGCCCTGCCTTCCGTTGCGGAAGTATTCCCGGAGCTGTGTGATATCTGGCCGCCGCAATAGCCGCACTCCACGATATTGTCGCGAATATTCATCCCACAGTGAGGGCACTTCATCTATGATCTCCTAGATCGTTATGCAGAGTAGATAACTATAATGTTTACATTACATATGAAAAATTCTCTGATCGGTACCGCATCATTCACGGATCCGTTTCATGAATCCGGGCAGGTGTACGGTTCATCAGTACATCAACAATCCGTACACATTCTTCCTCGTTATCAGCAGCGTGGAGATACACTGCTGCCGTTTTTTTCTGCGAGCAGAGAAGGGCATTTATCCGGCAGCGGGTGCCGTCACGGTCAAGAAAACAATCACCGGCAGTGATCCGGCTGAACTCACTCGTCAGGGTCTTTTTGAAAGATTCAGGACTGTAACCGGCATGAGTAGCTCTGCCTTCTGCTACAACAAGGTACACCCCTCTCCTGCCTGAAAGGGCACTGTCCTCCACCATAAATGTGCCGTATTTTTCGTCCCCCCAGGGGTTAAGAAATTCCCGGTAGAAGGGATCGTGCTTCTCTTTCCTCTCCCAGAGAAAGAGCCCGAGGCGAAGGGACAGGTAGTTTGCATACTTCTCTTCGGTTTTTGCCCTGAGGGGGGAATAGGCAGGATTGCTGAGGATCTCTTTTAAAATCTTCTGTTCTTTTTCAAAGATATCCTCTTTCAATCCCCCGGAAAAGATCAGTTTTACCGGTTTGAAATACAGGATCTTATCGAGCACCGGTACTCCCAGGGAACCGTCTTTCATGGGAATGAGCGTGCCGGTTTTCAGGACTACGGATACAAACGGATTGCGGGGAGGAGGACTGTACGGGGAGCCGGCTGGCGCACTGAACGGGGCCGCTGAAGAGGAGCGGCGAGTGGTGGGGACGCTTGCGCGTTTTGTCGTACCCGGGCCGCTGGCGCGCGCAATCTCCATCCATGATTCGGGCGAAAATGCCTTATTTACATGGTGTTTCCAGATGGGATCACGGATTGTGGCAATGGAAACAAGGCAGAACTTCTCTTTTTCCGGTATGAATTTCGCCCCGCAATGGGTACATTCAACATAGTAATCGGTATGGGGAATACCGTACAGTTGCCTGCCGAACACCCGGTTTAAGATACCGGTCCGGCAGACCGGACAGAGACTCATCCATGGTTCAGGAGGAGTGCTGCTGTCGGTTCCTGTTCCCGCAGGGTGAAGGGGAGCAATGGGGGCCGATGCACTGTGCCATGTCCAGGGGGGCAATAACCGGACTCCCCTGCTCCGCACGTGTGATGCGCGGTCGACAACCTCGGTCTTCTCGGCAATTCCTGCACTGCAGAGCACACCGGTGATCACGACAGCGCTGGTATCATCCCCGGCAAGATTCAGACGCTGCTCAAGACACAGGTTGAGTCCTTCGGGATTCCGGTTTTCAGGGGTCTGTTTTGCCGTGATGACAAGCGTTTTTGAGAATTCGGCGTTGAGAGATTCAAGAGTCACCCTGATAAGATCCCGGCTGACAGTGCACCCGTCATGAATAAAGGGGAGCGGGCCAACGCGCCGGTTCACCGTTTCGCAGGCAAGGGCGAGAAGTTCTGAGGATATGGGGAAAAACTGGAGGGCAGACATAACGTGGGGCTCGCTGTTCGTATCGATTGTCACGCTGACGGGATAAACGATCGTATGGAATGGCAGGAAACGAGGGGATATTTTGTAACACCGGATAGTAAAACCGGATCTGCGTTATCTGTCGGTGAGAGCCGGTAAAGCAAAAAAACAAAAAAAATTACCGGAGGGGAGGGGAAAGGGGGTTACCGTTTCCAGGTTTCCTGTCCCATCATTTTTGGTTCGTAATACGTAATCTCCTCTGCAGAGAATTTCAGGACCACAAAGTCGGGATTGTCAACGGATTTGAAATACTGTTCGAACATCGGGTTCCAGTATCTCTTTTTTGTTGCCAGATCCTCGTGCACTTCCCCTTTTGCCCTGATCTCAACATAGGGATCCGTAAATTCCTTACCGGACCAGATGGATAGGGCACCATGGGGATTTTTTTTTAGTTCTGCAACTTTGTGGGTAGCTTTGAAGCTCGCTCCCACGAAGGTCATGTCGGGAAATCCCGTCAGTACCATGAACCGTACCGCTGGCAGTCCGGCGGCAACCGTGGCGACTGCGGCAGGGTGTGGGCCTTCAATGACATCTAAGATCTTTTCCTTGAGTGCCATGCAGACAAATCTGCAAACGGGGGTATTATAATTATCTGAAAATAAGAAAACGGGGGGAAGTTACTTCTTTGCCCCGGTCCGGGTGATCTTCTTTGCCGGCTTGATGGGGCCGGGCTGGTTCGTATGGGCGGGCAGCTCATCGCCATGGGGGTGGGAGTGGGGCGTGTGCTTTTTTGGGAGTGCCGGCTTCTTTATCGGCTTATGCTCCGGGTGAGGGAGGGGCCGGGCGACAGGGTGATGCCGGGCATCTTCCAGCTGGCGGTCCCGATCCTGGCCCGGGCCTGCTTTTACCAAGGGTGATACATCTCGCTTGTCTTTGGGCGTGGATTGTCTTGGTGACATAGTGTTTGATGGGCGCAGGTGATATAAAAAAAGATGGGAAGCTGCTGTTTTCACCATTGTTGAGGAATTATCAATGTATCTGATTAAGAGACAAGCACACAGGCACGACGTGATGCAGATGTTAGAGAAACGGTTCCAGTACCGATGTGACCAGAGAGGGTGTCACCCGGCACTCGATGGCACCTGCTACTGCCAGGAGCACAAGAATCACGAGAAACACCCGGTATACCCGGCCGAAAATGAAAACTGCAATCTCCCCGGGATGCAGTGCTGATGAATCACCCGTGGTGCGCAGGTACTCCTGCAAATTATCGATACAGAGCAGCGAAAACGTGCCTGACAGGATAAATGCGAGCATCTCCAGCCAGCCGTGGAGGAAATACATGGCCAGGAAAACGGGAAACGGGAACCTGCTCATCGTGACATAGGCATAGCTGAATGAATTGTGGCCAAGTGCCAGCACCAGAAGAATAACGGTCGCTTTCATGAGGTGAATGACCGGATTGAGGAGAGTCCGGTTCAGCCACCAGCACCATACCCCGTACAGGGGCACCAGCAGGATGAACAAGGCAACACTGGCATTGGATAAGAAAAACTGCAGGCAGACGGTGGACATATGAGGGGTAATAACCGTCACATGGTACAGGTAATACGCATGCAGTTCGCTGGCATTGTCCCGGACAAGACCGGGATGGACAGCCGCAGACTGAAAAAAGACAACAACAATTCCCAGACAGAGAACGAGCGTAACTATGAGAAAATACAGAACGCCGTGCCGGGGTATCCTTGCGTTCATGATGGGATTAAGAGTATCGTGAAAGTTCTCCTTGTACTGATCGGGAATTATGGCTGATAATGCCTGTCCAAAACCGGTCTCAACAGGTATACGCACTATTTTATCAACCCTGCCACCCAATCCCAATCAACCGCCTATGAAAAACCGCCGCCCCATTGACCTTAAGGCCATCTCTTTTCTTGCCATGCAGAAGTATGGTTTCAAACCCGAGTTCCCAAAGACCGTTATCCGTGAAGTGAATGCGATACACCCGGACACCTCGGAAGCCATCGGGAAGAACGGGTTGGATCTCCGCTCCCTGTTGTGGTCATCGATAGATAATCATGATTCCCAGGATCTCGACCAGATGGAGTACTGTGAACGAGGCACGGGTGATGAGATCCACATCAGGATTGCGATTGCGGACGTAGATCACTATGTGCCCAAACACTCGCAGGCTGACCAGTACGCTGCATACAACGGCAGTTCCGTCTATACGGGAATAGTCACGTACCCCATGTTGCCGGACCGGCTCTCAAAAGGCATCTCCTCGCTCCTCCCGGGACAGGATTGCAGGGCCATCATCATTGAGTACAGTGTGCTCGCTGATGGCAGTGTCCGCCATGGCGACCTTTACCGGGCAGTCGTGGCCAACAAGGCCAAACTCATTTATGAAGAGGTCGGGGACTGGCTGGAAGGAACAGGGCCGATTCCCGAAACCCTCCGGCAGGTTGACGGACTTGAGGCGCAGGTACGGTTGCAGCACGAAGCCGCTCTCCGGTTAAAAAAATTCCGTGCTGAACAGGGAGCGCTCGAACTCGAGACTATAGAGGCCGAGCCTGTTGTTGAAGATGGTGCCGTAAAAGCGCTCGTTGTCCAGAAGAAGAATCAGGCGCGGAACCTGATCGAGGAGTTCATGGTAGCTGCCAATGGTACTACGGTGGCATTCCTCGGAAACGCGGGGATACCGATGATCCAGCGTATAGTCCGCATCCCGAAACACTGGGACGGGATTGTCCTTACGGCAGCCACATACGGGGAGATTCTGCCCGATGAGCCGGATGCAAAGGCCCTTACGGAATTTCTCAGCAGGCAAAAAGAAGCAGATCCGATCCGATTCCCGGACCTGTCACTCACCGTTGTCAAACTGATGGGGGCAGGAGAATACGTTCCTCTCGATCCCGGCGAGACACCTGTCGGCCACTTTGCTCTTGCAGTAACCGATTACACGCACGGCACCGCCCCGAACCGGCGCTATGTCGATCTTATCATACAACGGCTGGTAAAAACGGTCCTGGACAAAGCCGAGAGCCCCTATACAATAGAAGAACTCGTCGACCAGTCTGCATGGCTGACTGACAAGGAGAAAGGATCGAAGAAGGTAGAACGGTTCATGCGCAAAGCCGCGGCTGCTGTATTGCTGCAGGACCGGATCGGCACATCCTTTGATGCACTGGTAACCGGTGCATCGGATAAGGGAACGTACGTCCGGCTCATAAATCCACCTGCGGAAGGCCGGGTAATGCAGGGCCAGCAGGGTCTCAGGGTTGGCGAGAAAGTCAGGGTTCGTCTGCTCAATACAGACCCCTTCAACGGGTATGTTGACTTTGCCTGTACGGGCAGGGTATAGTATTTTTTAAAAAAAAGGGAAGTCACAATCCCTATAAGAAAGGTACGTGGGAAGAGGAAGTATCTGAAACCCCGGAAAAAAGATCCGTCCATCCACCCCTTTTTGCCCTACTCACTCTCATTCCAGTTGATCATCAGGGCTGCGATTGCCCGGGCAACGGTTTCAGTTCTTTCCGTTTTTAATATCTCGCTGGTATAGGTGTAAGAGTCGTCCTGTGTTGTGGTCAGGCCCTGTATCTCCCACATCCCAAGACCATCCGTTGATATTGACAACCCATTGCTGAATTTCCTGTGGCCAATGAAAAGGTGCCCCTGTCCATAGGTGATAACCACATCGGGATTTTTTTCCAGTGCTATGAGTTCTGCGATCTTCTCATGGAGATCGGACGGGGTGAGGACATTATAGATAACATCGGAAAATTCCTTTTTGGGGAGCATAATAACTTCATTGATTTGGAATTAATAAAGGTTGGGAGAGGAAGAATCATCCGGGTTTTTTATATCCTCGGCTTTCCCCGGGTGATAATGATGAGCGGGAATATGATACCGGCAACAAGGGCAAGGGAAACACCTGCTGCGTAAAGCGAACTCTGGAGGGTAGTCTGGATAAGAGCTGACTGGACGACCGACGCAGGATGAGCGAGCTGGAAGAGACCGTTGAGTCCCATGATAGCGGCAAGCCCGGGAATCATCGGGAGACCCGCTGCAACGGCAATTACTACTTCGGTGACATGCGTGATCCTGCCAATCCCGAATGCAAGCAGGGTGGCTACAGACATTGCAATAAAGATACTCAGAATAGGATCGAGACCGGCATGTATCGCGATTTCCCGGATGATCCGGGCAGCGCCCCCGCAGATCACACATCCCGGAAGCGCGGCAACCGGCATATTCATCATGAGCGAAAAGCCGAGTGCTGCGATACCGGCAGCTGTTGCGCTGATCAGGATGCCGGTCAGACCGGTGGAGATGAGGACCGGACCTCCCGTTTCCGGGGCAATCAGGGAAAGGGGAATCAGCAATACCCCCGTTATTACCAGCAGCTGTGCCATGACCGAGACGAGCCGGGCGATCCCGCAGCCGGTATGGTCCCGCACGATATCAAGCCCGCCATTGATGAGAATGGTACCGGGAACCAGGAACAGGAGGGAAGAGATGAGCGCAGTCTCTGCAGTTGCGGTATGGGAAAACGGGAGCAGGACAAGGGCAGTGACCGAGGCTGCGAGAGCGGACAGCAGAACGGTGAGATACAGGTTACCGGCAAGGGGAAAGGCATAGAGTTTTGCTGTAAAACCGATCGAGGCTGCGATCAGGACAACCCAGAGGGAAAAAATATCAGCATTGTTCAGCCAGGCAAATGCAGCACAGGCGGCACCTACCGCAATGATAGTCACCCATGACGGAAAGACCGGGGGCAGGTCCCGTAATTCCTGCAATTTGCTTTTAACACTATCAGGGCCGGCTCCGCATGTGCCGAGGGAAGAGAGCATCCGGCTGACACCCTGGAGGATGGTAGCATTGACCCGCACAGGATTACGAAATGCATGCATCCGGATCTGCGTGCGGTCCCCGGTACGGCGCCCTACTTCGATCGCTTCATTGCCCACGAACGCATGGACATCGTCATCGCCAAGGGCATGGGCACAGTACCGCACGGAATCGCTGATCCGCTGGACAGATGCCCCGGCATCATAGAGGGTCTTCCCGAGGTCCAGGTAGAGATCCACCCGGTGCCCTTCGGGATCCGGACCGGGGGCTTTCAGGAGATTGCACCCACCGGGCGACAGGGTAGATCCCGGATCATCCTGTGAGACGGTCATAGACCATCCACAACACTACCGGCTGTTCTCCTGGGATTCTCCATATTCATTCCTGACAATAGCTATAATAAAAAATAAAAAGAAATCAGCACCCGCAGAACAACTTCCGGACCATATCCGGAATCTCCGAGGGACGGGATGCAACCGGCACACCGTTCTTTTTGAGCCGGGCGATCTTGGAACGGGCATCGCCTTCGCCGCCCTCTACGATTGCACCTGCGTGCCCCATCCGCTTGTCGGGCGGAGCAGAGATGCCGGCAATGTAGGCCACAATCGGGAGGTCGGTGCATTTCGCTCCTTCCTCTTCGAGATTGCCACCCACTTCACCGATCAGCACGACCGCCTTGGTCTGCGGATCGTTCTCGAACTCCTTAAGAACATCCACAAAGGTCTGGCCGATGACCGGGTCGCCGCCAATCCCGACAACGGAACTCTGGCCAATGCCGGCCCGGGTGAGCTCATCAACGACTTCATAGGTGAGAGTCCCGCTCCGGGAGATGACCCCTACGTTCCCGCGTGAGAATAATCCCGCGGGCATGATCCCCATCTTCACTTCGCCGGGCGAGAGCAGACCGGGGCAGTTGGGGCCGATAACGGAAGAACCCTGCATCCGGGCATACGCAACTGCCTTCATCGTGTCATGCACGGGAATGTGCTCGGTGATGCAGACGATCGTTTCGATGCCGGCGTTTGCCTCCTCCATGATCGCGTCGGCTGCTGCACCGGCCGGCACAAAGATCACGCTGGCCCCGATATCGTGGTCGCTCATCGCTTCCTTTACCGTATTGTACACCGGTACGCCGTGCACCTGCTGGCCGCCCTTGCCGGGCGTGACTCCCGCAACAACCCCCCGGCCGCCGACTTCGCGGGCATAATTATTCATGAGCCCGATATGGAACTCGCCCTGCTTGCCCGTTGCGCCCTGCACGAGAATTCCCGTCTTCCTGTCACCGTAGATCATGCGGTCACCTCGACTGCCTTCTTGACCACAAGGTCCATGGTCGGGAGCATCTCGTACCCCTTCTCGGTCAGGAGGCGCCGGCCCTCCGCTTCGTTGGTGCCCGCGAGCCGGACGATCACTTTCTGGGAGATGCCGGCCGCGATGATGCCTTTTGCCACCTCATCGCACTTGGTGATCCCACCCAGCAGGTTCACGACAATGACTTTGACCGTGGGAACACTCGCAACGAGCCGCACTGCATGCATCACCCGCTCGTTCTCGGCACCGCCGCCCACATCGAGGAAGTTTGCGGCTTTCCCGCCATAGAACTCGATCAGGTCAAGGGTTGACATCGTGAGCCCGGCACCATTGCCGATCACGCCGATCGCACCATTGAGTTCCACGTATGAAAACCCGTGTTTTTCCGCCTCGCGTTCGCGGTCGGTGAGATCGCGGTTGACCGTGAAACCCTGCCGTCCGAGCGCATTGTCATCAACAATGATCTTTGCATCCGCGGCAAAGACACCCTGCGGTGTGGTGACGAGCGGGTTGATCTCGGCAAGCAAAGCGTCCTTTTCCAGGAAGACCCGGTAGAGCTTGTTGATGATGGGCATGATCTCTTTCGGGGCTTTTCCTGCGAGCTCGCGGAGCATGAAGGGCGGGAGGTCCCGCATGAGGGGGTTTGCGATCACTCTTCGGATCGCAGAAGGATTTTCCTTTGCCGTGATCTCGATATCCACGCCGCCCTCTTCCGTGAAGAGAATGAGCGGCTGCTTGCTGGAGCGGTCGACGGTTATCGAGAGATAGTATTCGTGCTGGATATCGAGCCGCTGCTCGGCAAGAATCTCTTTGACCGGGAGCCCTTTGATCTCCTTTCTGAAGAGATCTTCTGCGGTCGCGACGGCGGATTTTTTGTCCGCCATCAGGATGCCACCGGCCTTGCCCCGGCCGCCAACATCCACCTGCGCCTTTAAGACAATCTTGTCGCCGAGTGCTTCGAGATGTGCCGATAATTCTGCTGCTGTACGGATCAGGAATCCTGCCGGGACGGGGATCCCGAACTCCCTGATGACGTTCTTTGCCTCATGCTCACGTAACTTCATGGTTGCTTTCCCAGCTGCAGGCCGAGCTGCATGGCTTTTAAGTTGAGATCCTCGGTTCCCTTGGGCACGGAATCGAGGATGGCTTTCCGGAGTGATTCCTCGCTCACGACATGGGTTGCGGCAACGAGAGCCCCGAGCATCACGATGTTTGCCACTATATCTTTTTTGAGCGTCTGCTTGGCTTCCCGGGTTGCCGGGATCTCGATGCACCGGCACTTCGGCCGGGAGTGGACAAGCGTGGAATCGACCAGCATCACTGAAGGGTCTGCTGCTGCTTCCCCGTACTTCTCGAAGCCTTCCTGCGACATGATCAGGTAGATGTCGGGGGTGGCTACCTTGGGGTAGAGGATCGGGTCATCGTCGATGATGATCTGGCTCATCGAGGCCCCGCCCCGGGCTTCCGGCCCATAGACCTGCGTCTGGACGGCATACTTGTTGTCGTACATCACAGCGGCCCTCCCGACAATGACTGCCGAGAGGATGATCCCCTGGCCGCCAAAGCCCGAGAACCGCACTTCGTGCCTCATGGTTTTACCCCCATGGCCGGCCGCTTCCGCCGGGTGATCTCCCCGACAAGGTACATGTCCTCGGGAATCTGCTCACCGTTTTCAAGCATCCGGTCGCGTTTGGCTTTCAGGATCGAGTGCGAACGGAGGTACTCGAC
>JANXYM010000121.1 GCA_025350045.1 Methanomicrobiales archaeon
CCCAACCTGACCCGCACGTCACGGCCCTTCCCGGGACTTTTTTACCAGGAATTGCGTACATTTGGATACCGGATATTTCCCATAAAAACCATAGTATTCGAAAAATGGAGATGTGCCTCTTTTACCATTGCGATGAACGCAGCCGCATCTAAAAGGGACGCCCCCACGGCGGTTCAGTTCGGTTTAAAAAAAATCAGACTTTGAAATAAATCAAATTGAATAAACCTCATTGCCCCGCCGTGCCCCGGAGTGGCCCTGAAGCGGGGGATCCTCACAAATCTGACCATTAATGATTTTCTTAGTGTGGGAGTGAATTTTTTTGGTTCATGTGAGTTTCACCAGCGAACCGGAGAAAACCTGCGGAAAACAAGAAACCCTCGTTACCCTTCTTTCCGCAGCCTTATGTCCACCTGCCTGAACGGGATCTCGATCTTCTCTTCGGCAAACCTGCGGGCGATCCGGCGGTTCACCCAGTCCTGGACATCCCAGGCGAATCATAATTGTTTATCCAGAGGATGAGCTGCCCGTTGAGACTGGACTCCCCGAACTCCAGAAAATATACCGAAGGTGCGGGACCGGGTGTGACCCACGGGGTCTTCTCGGCAGCCTCACGGGCAATCGCCAGGAGGATCCCGGTCACATGGTCCATGTCAGTACCATAAGCAACCGAGAACGGTATCCGGACTTTGAGCGTCTTATCGGGCAATGAATAATTGATGACCACGCTTTTTGTAACAGTCGAGTTGGGAATCGTAACAACCTGGTTATCCAGGGTCCTGATCCGGGTACTCCGGGGGCCGACACTCATGACGTCACCGGAAATCGTATCGATCCTGACGCGGTCACCGATCCGTAACGGCTTATCAATGGCAATGATCGCTCCGCCCAGGAAATTACTCAGGATATCCTGAGCTGCCAGCGCCAGGGCAATTCCTGCGATACCGGCGCCCGCGAGGAGCGGTGTGATGTCGACCTGGAAATCCGCGAGGATCAGGAGGAACGCAACAAACCAGATCAGGTAGCGTACCATTGTCAGGAGGATCGGGATAAGCCGGTTGATATCAGCATCCGTCTTTTCCGCTATAACCGTGCTGTACGTCCGGATGAGGTTATGGAAAAAGACCGAGACCATCCATGCCATCAGGAGGATAAAGACAGCATTGATCCCCTGGCCGGTGATGAGCCAGCCCATGGACTCCGGGACAATATCAAAACGCGTCAGGGCAGCGTAGACCGAAAGGGCAAGAATCGCAACCACCAGGGGGGTTCCCACGGCCATCAGGATGATGTCATCCAGCTGGGTTTCTGTTGCCTCTGCCCGCTTCTTCAGCCACCGGATAATGCCGTACGCACAACCGGCCAGGACCAGGCCTGCGGCAAGCGTGATGGCCGCATATACAATACCGTGCTCCATTCAGACCATCCCCGTGTGGGACGGGTTTTGTGCAATCCTTTGTTTCATCGTGGGGTTCCTGTCTCTTTTATGTTAGTAGCGTCATGCATACTCTCGATGAAGCCCCTGATAATAGTGTCGTCTGTAAAGAACTTCCTGGTGAACGGGTATCCCCGACGGTCAATGGGGTATTTATCGGAGGGGAGGGCCCGGCCAGGGGGATCTGCCGGCGGTATCCCCTCGTGATTCATCGGTGTTCCTTTAGGTTTGGAGAGGGTGCAGCAAAATCCTTTCTCCTGAAAACTCCTGAAAAATGGATACCGGACTGGTTTTTTTGTCCATGATCTCCGGCAGTTCAACGGGTGCGTGGCTGCGCCGGGTAATGCATGATTAAAACATCCGGCCCGAACAGGGATATGCTTAAATATTCTCTCAGGACAGTGTGTCTTTGTGCCGGGGTGGATCTCGTGATCGCAATGCTCCCCCTGCCGGTCCCCTGTTTCCTGTCCTTCCCGGGGGGAAATGAAAGCCCGTTATATTGGTCTGGCCGGGGATGAAAACACACTCAAGAAATTACAAGGATGTTTACCCGATGTTACTGCTGCTTTTCCTACACTGTCATTGGCATAAGAACCCGAATCCTGAACAATCGTGCCGGAACCCGCATGGGGAACGTAAATGAACCCCACAGAATCGCTGATGGTCGCAATCATCGACGATGCCCATAAAACGGATTCTCCCCAGGGGCATGCAATCCAGCGGATCATCACCGGGCTCAAGGAGTATGGCATCCGCGTGGGGGAAGTGGTATCTCCCGAAGATGCCCGGGCTGCCTATTCAGCGCTTCCGGAAATTGACTGTTTCTTAATTAACTGGAACCTTGGGGGCGATACACCGGAAAAACATGCAGTCACGGCAAAACTCATTGACGAGATCCGGGAACGGAATGAAAAGATCCCCCTGTTCCTGATGGGTGACCCGACGAATGCACCGCCCACCTCCCTTCCCTTAAAAACGGTCCGCGAGATCAATGAATATATCTGGGTAATGGAAGATACGCCCGAATTTATTGCCGGGCGTATCACGGCTGCAGCAAAGCGCTACCGGGAGATGCTGCTGCCCCCGTTTTTTAAAGAACTGGTGAAATTCTCCAGGGATTTCGAATATTCATGGCACACCCCGGGCCATGCCGGGGGAACCGCCTTCCGCAAATCCCCGGCAGGCCGGGCATTTTTCAATTTCTTTGGCGAACAGCTCTTCCGGTCCGATCTCTCGATCTCGGTCGGGGAACTGGGTTCGCTTCTTGACCACTCGGGACCGGTCGGCGAAGCCGAGAAATATGCAGCAAAGGTATTTGGCGCCGATAAGACGTATTTTGTGACAAACGGTACCTCTACGGCCAACAAAATTGTCTTTTTTGGCAGGGTAAGCAAAGACGATATCGTGCTGGTGGACCGCAACTGCCAC
>JANXYM010000059.1 GCA_025350045.1 Methanomicrobiales archaeon
GAGCTTTTACATCTTGATTGAACGTGACAGATTTAGTGGTTATGCAAATTGGAACGTATTGATGAAGAGTACTGCCTCGAACAAGAATAAGAATTGATTTCGGATCAACAATTTTATTCTTACCCTGAGCACCTAACGGAGTAATTTTATCTTCAGAGTCACCTATTCTGAAATTGGTCATTGATTTGGCACTTATCCAAGGAATTGTGCCATTCCAGAATGAAGAATTATTTTTAGATGGAGTTCCACCAGAATACCAGTTGGCAATCTCACTTAGCGGCTGTAATTGCCAGTCACTAGTCATAGCCTAATCCTTTGAGATTTTTTGAAATTTCTTTGGTAAGCCGCTCCGATTCAGCAAACTGCTCCCCCAGCTTCCCGGTCAGCCGCCCCATCTTCTCCTCGAACGGCTCGCCATCATCCACGACATCCTCGGCGCCCACATAACGCCCGGGCGTCAGGCATGAATTGTCAGGAGACGATCCCCCACACAGGGCACCCCAATTGTCCCACGGCTCGTGGGACGAATGCACCGGCAGGCAGCTCGTCACGATTCCTCTTCCCCTCTCGCAAGCTCCGCTTCCAGTTCCTTAACCGTAGGCAGACTCCCTTTCAGGTTATCCGGCAGTGCCGTCATCAGCTGATAGGTGGATACTCCCAGTGGTTTTTTGAGATCCCGGAGCGCGTACTCCGCGACTGCGTGGTTGCGGGACTTGCAGAGAATGATCCCAATACTCGGTTTGTCCGAACGATGGCGGAGAAGATCGTCGACTGCTGACAGATAGAAATTCATCTTTCCCGCATATTCTGGTTTGAACTCCCCTATTTTCAGATCAATCACCACGAAACAGCGGAGCCGGAGATGATAGAAGAGCAAATCTATATAGAAATCCTGGTCCCCCACATCGAGATGATACTGGCTCCCAACAAATGAGAATCCGACGCCAAGTTCAATTAAGAAATCCCTCAGGTTTTTGATAAGACCATTTTCAAGATCGCGTTCATGCGCATCTTCGCCCAATGAGAGGAAATCAAACACGTACGGATCCTTCATCATCTGTTGGACAAGATCCGATTGCGGTGCGGGAAGATTCTGGGAAAAATTCGTGATCGCCTTTCCCTCCCGGTGAAACAACCCACTCTCAATCTGGTGGACGAGCACATTCCTGCTCCATCCATTTTCTACAGTTTTTCTGATATACCACTCCCGTTGCGCAGGCTCCTTCACTTTGTCAAGCAGGGTAATATGATGATACCAGGAGATTTGTGCAAGCACCCCTTGCACAATTGCCTCATCCCGGTAAGCCTCTGCAAAAGCCCGCATATATTTTAAATTCCGCTGAGAGAAACCTTTCACGTCGGGGAATGCCCGTATAAGATCCTCCGAGACCGAGTCAATGACTTTTGCCCCCCAACCGAGTTTTTCCTGTCGCACGAGTATTTCTGAACCGATATGCCAGTACAGGGAAACAAGCTCATGATTAACGGAAAGAACCGCCCGGATTTGAGCGGATTGAATCCGTTTTTTGATGTCTGTTAAAAATGAAGAGTATTCCGCTGACTGAAACGGGGTGACCGGATCGATAGGATCGTGTTTTTTCATAACCGGTACCCCAGCCCTGCGAGATTCGCCCGTATCTCCCCTTCCAACCGCTCCGACTCCCGGAACTGCTCCCCCAACTTCGCCGTAAGCCGCCCCATCTTCTCCTCAAACGGCTCGCCATCATCCACGACATCCGCGGCGCCCACGTACCGCCCGGGTGTCAGCACGAAGCCGTTCTTGGCAATCTCCTCAACCGAAGCACTCTTGCAGAACCCCGGCACATCCGCATATTCCCCGGCATCCTTCTCGCCCCGCCAGGCATGATACGTGGATGCAATCCGGGCAATATCCTCATCGGTGAGATCGCGGTGCACCCGGTCGATCAGCGTCCCCATCTTCCGGGCATCAATAAACAAAGTCTGCCCGCGACGGTCACGGAACCGGTGGTTCTTCTTGTCCCGGGTCACGAACCAGAGGCAGACCGGGATCTGGGTGGAGTAGAAGAGCTGTCCCGGCATGGCGATCATGCAGTCCACCAGATCGGCTTCGATGATGTTCTTCCGTATTTCGCCCTCACCGGACTGGTTCGAGGACATGGAACCGTTCGCGAGCACGAAGCCTGCGATGCCGGTCGGAGCGAGATGGTAGATGAAATGCTGCACCCATGCAAAGTTCGCGTTGCCGGCCGGCGGAAGGCCATACTTCCAGCGGGCATCCTCCTTGAGCCGCTCGCCGCCCCAGTCACTCATATTGAACGGCGGGTTGGCGAGAATGAAATCGGCTTTTAAGTCCAGGTGCAGGTCGCGGTGGAAGCTGTCCTCATGTTCAGGGCCGAGATTGCCTTCGATCCCCCGGATGGCGAGGTTCATCTCGGCCAGTTTCCAGGTCGTCGGGTTGGACTCCTGCCCGTAGATACTGATATCGCCAACCTTCCCCCCATGCGCCTCGACAAATTTCTCGCTCTGGACAAACATCCCGCCCGAACCGCAGCACGGGTCGTACACCCTGCCCTTGTATGGATCGATCATCTCGACGAGGGTCTTTACTACGGACCGTGGCGTATAGAACTGCCCGCCTTTCTTTCCTTCAGCGCTTGCAAACTGCGAGAGGAAATACTCGTACACGCGGCCGAGGATGTCCTTTGACCGGTGCTCCTTCTCTCCCAGCCCGAGGGTGCCGATCAGATCGATCAGCTCACCCAGCCGGGTCTTGTCCAGCGCCGGGCGGGCATAATCCTTTGGCAGTACACCCTTGAGCGAGGGGTTGTCCCGCTCGACAGCCACCATCGCGTCATCGATCAGCTTCCCGATCGTGGGCTGCTTCGCGCTTGCCTGAAGGGTTGACCAGCGGGCTTCCTTCGGTACCCAGAAGACATTGGCCGACAGGTATTCGTCCCGGTCCTCAAGTGTATGGTACCGGGCCTGCGGCTCGGCAACGTACCACTCGCTCTTGGGATCGGAGAGCTCGGTCTCAAGGGTTACGTGTCGCTCCTCAAAAGCATCGGATATGTACTTCAGGAAAATGAGACCGAGTACAACGTGTTTGTATTCCGCTGCATCCATGTGGCCACGGAGCTTGTCGGCAGCAGCCCAGAGGGTTGCCTCAAACCCGAGGTTTGCCCCGTTGCTGGTCTTCTGTTTCTTGGTGCTTTGCCGGGCCATGGATGTGATTCCTTCGATACAATTCTATTCTCGTTGATGTGCGTTAAGGGTTGTGACTTGCGGTGTGGATGGGTGTTTTAGAAAAATACAATTGTGCACCTTAGATATAGTGCAGTAAACGGCTCGTGTATGGCCCTCTATTGTACATACACATATACAGAGAAACAGAGAAAATCCGTGATCCGGAACTCATATCCGGCCACCATCAATTTGCCGCACCTCCCTTCACTTCTCCCGAATCCGGCCCCGCAAAACCGTTTCCCGGCAATCCCGCGCCGCGCTCGATCGTTGCACCTCCGGGTCATCCCAATCTAGCCCTGTAACAACCCCCGATTTCCGCATACATGCCAGAATACTGCGAAATTTCTCGTATCCACCAATTAGTATATATATGTCAATTTCCTTGATTGAATAACGACAATGCCACATAAGTCCTGCACCAGAATAACGACGAAGATCCGACAGTCCGGGTATGCAAAAAAGCCTGCCCGGAACCTGAGCGGATCCTTCCAGGACAAAACGGTCCAGATAGCAGGAACAACCCGTGTGTCAACAGTTCTGGTATGTGTACACAATACTAAGATCAATACGTACACAACAAACCCGGCACAAACCGGCATACATTACGCTCTTTTTGGTATACATCGGCAGACGCCGGTTTGTTAGACAGGCAGGTGGCAACGGGTTCCCTGACCGGGGATGAACCATCCCGGAAGTATGCACCGGAATGATCCCCCACGAGCCACCGCTCCGGACAAAAACCGGCGTTTACGATAACACCATCGCAGGCCGGCAGGTGCCGGTTCCGCGGGTACCGCCATGTGAACAGGTGTGCAGGAACAACCGATGGACATTCCAGCACGCAAAGAAAAATGCCCGGTGCATTTCCCCAATCCATCAAGGAACCAGATCAACCATGTCACCAACAAAGAACACCACCAAGACCGGAAAGACCCAAAAGGGAATCCCGGCAGGAAGCGAGGCCGAGGTTCCCGCTTCAGGAGAGAAGATCGAAACAGATCGCATGGCATCCGGTGCTCACTCTCGCATCCGGACGACCCCCCGTGCGGCAGTGCCACAGCTGCCAGCGGGTGAAACAACCATCATCGTCTATGAACAGGGAGGTGATACCGAAGAGGTGGTCAGTGCCTATCTCCGATCAAGCGGGATCGTGCACCGGGCCATGCAACTCTTTGAAGACTGGCAGTACCAGCCGGCACGGATCAGCAGTTCCCGGATCCCGGTCGACATCCTGGCAATCCGGAACGATACTGCCCTGCTCGTTCAGGTCATCCACTACCGGGGTGCGGTACTGGATGCTGCGCAACTTACCCGGCAGTTCGGGACGAAGATCCAGCATCTCCGGGAGATGGGGACATCCCGACAGTTCCGGAAGATCCTGCTGGCGTACTCCACGAACGGCGGCTGGAAATATTACGATGTCCTCCCGGGTGGTCTGATCCCCGCATGGGATCTGCCGGAAGCACCGCCCGGATAACTTTTTTTTTAATCACGTCGCCCGGTACCAATTCTGCAACGACAATTGCCGTGGATAACAGAATCCACCTCTCAAAACTCTCCGATTACCACCCCCTGAATTACCCGATATATCCCAAAAGCCCATGCTGTAATGTCAAAGGGCGCCCCGAGACACCAGGCAAAAAGAGGTTCGGAGAATCTCAAAAAAAAAGAACAAAAAGAAGGAAAAATCATGGCAGACTTTACCACAAGCACCACCACAAAAAGCGCGGTCCGCAAACTCGCAAACCCGCTCGCAGATGTGACTGCCTTCGACAACCTTGTCCAGGGCGTCATCACGAACAACCCCTTCCAGTGCGTTTCCTACAATGCACAAGGAGTGAACCACCCCCCGGTAGAACGCAGCAGGCAGGGGTACACCTCACGGATCATCTACCAGGATCCCAATGCAAAGGTGATCGCCCTCATCACGATCCGGGCACCGACCATCGCGAGCTTCACGAGCGTGGCAAACCAGATCGTGGCCGACACCCCGATCGCAACCGCCCTCGGCGGAACACCGGCCCGGGACTTCGAGAACGAAAAGTTCACGACCACCCTGAAGTGCCACGATGCCAACGGCGAGATCTACTTCGTCAACTTCAGCCGCGACCAGGTGACCCTCACCTCGTTCTCGGACGACGCGATCCGGAGCAGGGTCGAAACCTGGGCAGATACCGTTCCAGCACTTGGGTGAACATCATGGACAACGAACTCATCATCACCGGAGCGTTCCTCGGTGCAGGACTGCTCGCTTACGTGGTCATCCCCGGGCTGCTGGTCATCTGGGACCGGGTGCTCGATCACATGGAAGACAGCAGAGGAGTACAAAAATAAGATTAAACGGGGCGGGGGATTTCCCTGCTCCACTTTTTTTCAACGCCCTGTTACTGGTCTTCCGGCAGGTTCAATTATCATCAGTGTCCAACGACACGAGAAATTTTATTCTATCAGTATGTACCGTGTTAATAGTTTTTGACAGAGTTGAACCGGAGGCTGTTTACCCGTGACTGAACGGGGGTGCAATTCCGTAAGCGCCTGACTAATTGCAGTTTGTCTAAAAAAACGAGGGGGATATTCAGAAGAGCATCGGAGCTGTCCGCCTGTCCGCCTTTCTTAGGGATTCGATGGCATCGAAACTTCCCGTCGTCAGGAAATACCGGACAAACCTGCCTTCGGTGCGCATTTCGATGAGCCCGTCTTCGGCAAGGCGCTGCATCTGCCAGGTAACGGAAGGTCCGGCAATCCCGAGTTCACTGGCAATCGCCTGGCGCGTAATCCCCGGTGTTTCGATCAGGAGCATCAGGATCCGTTTGGTCGTTCCGATCCAGAGATAATGAATGACGGTCTTCTCAAACTCGGAGATCATCTCACGGCAGGGGAAATACCGGGCAATCCCCTGCTTGATGAGCCCGCTGATCTTCCCGTGTGCTGCCAGCATCTTCAAGTGATACCGGGCCGTCTCCTTATTCAGGCTGAGTTTTTCCGTCAGTTGCGAGAGATCCACTCCCGGCTGCGTCACGATGTTTTCATACAGGACACTTCGCTCATCGTTCTCCAGCACATTCTTTTTGAGTACCCGCCGGAACCCCAGGAAGCACCAGAATTTCAGGAGCATCCACGGGCTCATTATTAACGCAGAATCCGTAGGATCCCAGAACGGTTCATTCTCATCCCTGGCCTTATTACGCGGGGTACCCGTTCCGGGGCTGTTGTTGGCTGCAGAGCCGATAGGCAGGCCAGTTGCCGGCAGGGCAGGGGTACTGGCAAACGGAACTTTCCCGTTGGGAACCTGCTCGGGAAGTAAAGGAACTTGCCGGTTTCCGGATTCGGCCGGGGTGTTCTGATTCAGGAGTTTCTCCTGAGCAGGGGGACCTTTCGTGTCACCGGACACCCCATCGCTATTGTCGGACAGGGTACCGGATACTCCGCTGTCCATCGAGAGGGTATCTGTTCCCTCCGAGTCTCCTGTCCGGGTTTCGCTCATGCCCGCGTGGTCTTCTTTTGAAGACTCATCATGCAATTCCCTTCCTGATTTCTCTGAACTGATATCATGGGAGTCCTTTTCCTCCAATACTCCTGTCCGGGTTTCGCTCATGCCCGCGTGGTCTTCTTTTGAAGACTCATCGTGCATTTCCCCTCCCGATTTCTCTGAACTGATATCATGGGAGTCCGATCGGTCATTTTGCCCTGAATTTTCGTGATTGTCGGAGTGGTTTGTATCCCGGTCTGCGTTATTCCCGCCCGAATCAAAAGATTCATGGGAATCACTGGAAGAAAGATCAGAGCCGGATGCACCGTCAGAATCATGCCCGTGATCCTGATCTCCGCCGTCCGATGCAGCTGCCATACCGGGTATAACTGCCAGCACAAGACACAATACAGCAATGCGTTTGATGAACGACATCTTCCTCTCAGGTCAGCTCAGGTATATAAAGTCTTATAGATTGGGTCATAACCTCCGGGTTCAATCATATAACCTGAAAGGGATCCCTTTGTAGAATCCTTCCATCATCATTCATGTAGCTGATCGTGGGAAAATCCGTTTAAAAGCAGGAATCATCGTTGTTCCCAGAGCCTGTATTGGTGATGACCCCGGTGGGGTTCAGCACTGCCATACCGGCCATGCATACTACCGGAACCGGGAGGGGCATATCCCCCGGGCCCGTGTCTCCGGATTACGAGGTGAATCCCACGAATAATCTAATCTATGGAACAATTGGCCGAAGATCTTTTTGCGTACCCGCAGGGTTTTTGGATGATGCCGGGGATGGATGGCCAGTCGTAATGACTGAAATAGCGGGTTTATCCCGGGAACCGGAACTTTCGGAACTACACGGGGTGGAGGCATGAGCTTGCGATGGACCGCAGTCCTCTGCGCGGCTATCATTATCCTTGCGGTTGCTTACGTGGCAGCAGTGCTCTTCTTAGCGGTATCGCCCGGGGGATCGACCGGTCAGATATCCCCAGGAAAATCCACACTTGCTTCAAAAGCGAAGATCCTGCCCAAAACAATTACCCTTGCAAAAAACAGTTTACCATTGCAGGAAACAACAGGCATACAACCCACGCAACCAAATATGACCATTATCGCTAATACCGGTGGAAATCTCCTGCACACCTCGAAAAATGTTGAGGTTAATCTCACAAACCCTCCCCTCCTGATCGATCTTACGGTGGTCCCGAAGATAGTTATAGAGACCAAGTGGTTCGTAAACCGTACTCTTACCAAGAAGGAGGAGATCGTCCAGGTACCTGTTGTAAGCCGGTCATCGTTTGTTAACCTGTCCGTGATAGAAAAGGCGACAGGCAGGATCGTTGCACAGGATGGATTTGGTGGGACCTATAGTACCGATAAGATCCGGGCCATTAAAGTCTACGAACCCGGGAATTATATGGTACAGATATATGGAAACGATGTCGCAGTGCAGGCTCTCCTTTCTACGAGGACTCCCGGT
This sequence comes from Methanomicrobiales archaeon, assembly GCA_025350045.1. Lineage (GTDB taxonomy): Archaea > Halobacteriota > Methanomicrobia > Methanomicrobiales > Methanospirillaceae > Methanoregula. The sequence continues at coordinate 8,181 of JANXYM010000059.1, forward strand.
CTGACATTCTGATCCTTCATACGATATACCGGATGATGCACCATCCGGGCAACTCCTTTCTCAAAAATTTTGCGCCATTCTTCAATTTCCGTCGTGATTCAACGTGCGGGTTGCCTCGTGTAGGTGATCGTGCGAGAACTTGTTTATCACCACTTTTCCTTTTTCTCTTCAGGACATAATCGGCGGGTTCTTCCTGCCATCAGCATTGTCCACCAATCGACACCAGACAACGGATCGCACGCAGCCGGGCAGAATTCCTGCGGGTGTGCGACCTGATCAGATAACAGGAGAAAACATGAGAATACTACAACGATCAACATTCGCCCTGCTCCTCATTGTCCTCACTGCCGGGCTCTTTGCAGCCCCGGTATCGGCAGCAGACTGGGAGTATACCGCGGATCACTTACAAACGGTGTCTGATGACAGCAGTTTTGCTGTCACAAGCAGCAGCAGCAGCACCGTAAAAGCCAGTACATGGGAGGCACAGGTAACCACCGGCTCAATTGCAGCCAGATCGACGCCTCCAGGAGCAACCATTACGGTTGATGGTGTAGCTAAAGGTACTACGCCGATCACGATCAACAGTATCGCTCCGGGCGCTCACTCGGTTAAATT
>JANXYM010000054.1 GCA_025350045.1 Methanomicrobiales archaeon
GATGAGAAAATTGATAAAATTACTACTCGTGCATTTCGGAGGGTTCACGCTCGTTCGATCTCCATTCCGGGTTTGTCTAACCCTTGAATTAGCGCTACTAACTCTTAGATCTTTCGGTCGAAACCAAGTGCGTAAGTCCTAAATAACGTAAGATTTTCTGTTGTCTCACGGTAGTGGAGAGAAATTTCAGTTGCCGTTTTCCCATGTCTCGTTGTATTTGCGACAAGATTGAAAAAAACCGTTTCCAGCAGGGGATCCGCATACAGTTCCAGGTCATCCAGATTGACCTTTCGTGACAAAAATGCTGTATCCAGATGGGAGATAGCCAGGAGAAATGCCTGGTTTGTATTCTGCCAACGGGGTGGATTTATCCCCATATCCTGATAATGCCTTGCAAAAGAGAGGGTGTTTGAAATTTTTTCTGCCACCTCTTTCTCTTTTTTTAAGAAGGCCCGGGCCCTTTCATCCATGGGAAGGTCTTTCTGGAGTTCAATATAGCCCATCAGACTAAAGAGTGCATTCTGAATATCCTGGAATGTGATCGTATTGAGGAGGTTTAATTTCTTTCTTGCCTGCTCAAGAGCCTGCTGGCTCCAGTGAAGCTCGTCATAGTTGTGCCGGAGTTTTTCAGCAGTTGCCGTCATCGTTTCATACGCGGTATTGAGTTGCTCGCTCTTGCAAAGCACCTCCTCCTGGGCTCGTTTGCGATCCGTAATATCCCTAAGCGTACCTTCTACACCAAGGAAATTTCCGCCGGCATCTGTATAGGTATGGCTGCTGGTGAGGAAGATAAGAATGGTACCGTCAGCCTTTTTCAGCCGGGTTTCAAAATTGGTAACCGAGCCCGTTTCCCTGATCGCCTGGAGAATTTTTTCTCTGTCCTGGGGAGATACATAGAATGAAGAGATCTTCTTTCCCAGCATCTCTTCACGGGAGGAATATCCCAGTAATGCCACACCGGAGGGACTGATCATAACCAGGTTTCCCTCCTTGTCGCTCCGGTAAAAAATTTCCTGCATATTTTCAAGCATGGAACGATAATTCCGCTCGCTTTCCCGTAATGCCGCTTCAGCGGCCAGTCGTTTTTCCTCCTCTTTCACAATGCCCCATGCCCGCGTTGAATAATAGGCAAAGAAGAACAGGGAAATGAACAGGATTCCTGAAATAATGATAAGATTATTGCGAAACACCTGAAGCGTACTGAGTATTTCCCGCTCGGGTGTTGCTACAACAATCGACCAGTGAGTATCACCGGTATTTACCGGAAAATATGCCACCTGGTATGTTTCCGGACCGTCCGTCCCCGTCTGGGCAGATTCAAGCGTGTAGGAAGAGATGCCGGGGCTGCCTTTCAGTACCTCTGATATAAACAAAATGGCGGTAGGCGATTTGTTATACAGGGTAAAAGCAGACCGGTCAATCCAACCGGCTTGAGGAGAGTAAAGTATGGTACCGGACTGGCTGATCGCCCATGCGGATCCCGTGTCGAGGATCCTGATGGATTCAAGGTCTTTCTGGGTCAACTGCTCAAATGGAATCAGAATCGTCAGACTGCCATCGTACATACCATCCTTTACCACAGGAATGGCAAGTGCAACGGTCCGGAATCCCTGGACGGCAGTAAATACATCACTGATTGCAACCCGCCGGGTGCTCATGGATTTCCGGACATGGGACTGGGATGAGATATTTGCGCCGGTTGAGGATTCATACGGGTACGTGTAGAGGATAATTCCATTCCTGTCTACCCGGGAGATGGATGCAATATCCTGGGAATGGAGGGTGAAAAAACCCTGCAGCATCCGCCGCCCTTCCGGGTCCATGGCGATGATATGATCATTTGCTGCAAGAAATGAAAGGGTATTGTTATAGGTGATGAAGAATCGTTCTATGCCCTTTGCAGCCTGTTGTGCATGAATCATCTGCTCGTTGTTGAGCTGGGCGATGGTTGTTGACTCCACCTCATTGTACATGGATAAGAGCAGCAATCCGCAGACAATGAATAATACAAGAAATATCCCAAGTTTCCGCAGGTGCCTCATACCAAGAATCCATTCAGCCAGAAGGTGACATCCTAGTGACATCCTAACCTGAATCCTGAACATATATAGCAGTTACTATCCTAAGAATTACGGCGGGCAGGATTGCCTGTCGCAAACAGGAAAACGGCCGAAAATGATCCTCATAATATCAGCCGGGGACCGGTATGCCCGTAGATTCAAGCTTGCTTTCAATTTCCCGTATGACCTCAAGTTTTGCCTTGGTTGACGGACCAACGGGTACGGCTTTACACCCGGCTGCTGAGGATGTTGACTCCGTAAATGTCCCGATCTGACGTGCGAGCTGGATAGTATCTTCCTTGTCAAACCCGATGAGCGGGCGATAGATAGGGATCTCGGCTGCATCCGTGAGCACAACCAGGTTATCGAGCGTCTGGCTTGCCACCTGGCCGATAGATTCGCCGGTCACGATCCCTTTGGCCCCTACCCGGTCCGCATAGGCAGTTGCCACCCGGTACATCCGGCGCTTGCAGAAGATGCAGGTGTACTTCTCCAGATGCCGGCTGACGAGCTCTGCTTTTGCTGCGGCAAGATAGGAATCTGAAATCACGGTCAGTTCAATGCCGGGCTGGTACTGTGCCAGCTGCGCGACCACCCGTTGTGCACGGGCGATGGTGGTATCATCAAGAAAGGTGTCAAGCGTCACAAAGAGCGGGAGGATCCGGCACCCCCGTTTCATCATCATCCATGCAGCAACGGGAGAATCGATACCTCCCGATACCAGAGCAACGAGCGTGCCCTCGACTCCCAGAGGGAGTCCCCCTACGGCTTTTGTCACCTTATCGTACAGATAGGCCTCGTTATCCCGGATTTCGATATGGATCTCAGTATCCGGGTTGGCAAGGTTCACTTTCAGGTGCGGGAATTCAGAACGGAGCAGGTTGCCGTACTCGATTGCCTTATCGTTGGAACTGAACGCGTGAGTGCCTACGCGTTTCATCTTTATCGCAAACGTCTTAGCTTTGTCAATACCATGACGGCGACAGTAGTCCGGAAGACTTGCCTCAATCTCGTCAAGTTTTACGTGTTCCACTTCGGAAAATGAGACAATGCCAAAGACCTTTTTCAGCAGTTCGGGTTTCACATCGCCATCGAGCCAGATACGTCCCCGCTCGTTTCTCACATGAATGCCCGGCATCACTTCGAGAATGTTTGCAATAAGTACATTCTCCCACTGCCGGCGCACCGGATCGGATTTTAAAAATATCTCGGAATAGCGTACAAGCCACTGTTTCTTCATAACGAGGTTACACCGGTTATTTTTTCTTTCTCGCGGTTTTTCGGACGCGTGCCGCTTCATCATCATCTTCTATCCGCAGGAGGTAGGTGCCATGGCAGGGTTTGGTATAGGGAAAGACGATCTTTCCCCCGTCAAGCCCGAGCGCGATCGGGGGGAGGCCGATGATGTACTCATCGAAGAGCTTGTACCCGGGATCCACATACCAGATCTCGGCAAAATGCTTCTCCACGTACTCCCGGCATTCCTTGAATGAAGCCCCCAGCGGGAGGAGCATCTCGTACTTCAGGTTCTCGATGCAGCCCATCCGAACACCTCGTTGACCTTTGCCTTCAGCTGCATGGGGTTATGCACTGCCTTCTCTACGATCTTCTCGCAGGGGAAATCGATCGATGCTGCGAGCGGTTCCGGATCTTTCCCGAAGATGATCACAACCATCCGGCTCTGTGGCAGGAGGTGGTGCATAGTTGCCGCATACGCAATCGCTGCATCGTTGTGGGCACAGACCACGCAGAGATCAGCGGTCCGCCGCTTCTCCACGATCTCTTCGATGCACTTCTCGAGCACCATCATCTGTCCGGTATAGTGTTTCTCCGGATCCGAGACCCGGAGGAGGTTCAGCACCGATGGGTTGCCCGTGATGAGGAGATCTGCGCCGTGGGTACGAAGCTGATGTGCAAGGTAAAGCGCGATTGCCTGCTGCGCGGGCGCTTCCGGACAACCGAGCAGGAGCAGCGCTTTTCCGGCGGGGACAGTGGGGGGATTTTTTGTTGTTTCAGTCGTTTCTCACTCCGGTTCCGGACACGAGCCCCTGCACCCGGCAGACTGCTCGCAGACATGCACGGCATCTGCTTCCTTAAACGGGTGATGGCAGTACGGGCAGGTGAAGTCGCATTCGGTTCCCTCGTACGGGCAGATCGTCATGGAGAGATCTGCAAGCGGGTGGCCCTTGCCCCGGATCTCAAATTCCTTGTACCAGCCAAACGGTGCCCTCTTTACATCGACCGATTCTGCACGAAGGCTCTCATCGAGTCCCGTAAGAATCGCAAGGGCTACCTGCGGGGAACCGAGTGTGCTCGTAAGGTGGGCGTACGGGTAGATCAGCACCCGGTTCACCCCGAGAATCGTAAGCCGCTTCCGGACATTCCGTGCGGCACTTGCGATCACATTCCCGCAATTTTTTTCATCGAGTTTCTCCACGCAGCAGAAGAGGACTACACATTCCTCCATCCGGTCTTCCCGGACGGTAACGGGTTCTGCCATCCGGGTCTTCTGCGTGGCATGGTACCACATCGAAGTGGCATGGATGGAGAGGATCCTCAAGAGTCCCCTCTCCCGACAAGGGTGCTGATCGCATCGCTGGTGATGAGGCCGATGAGGCGCTGGCCGGCATCCACTACCGGCAGGGCCGAGATGGAATGCTCTTCCATCTTCTTTGCAGCAGATTCGATCGATTCCTCCGGCGTGGTCGTGTGCACGTTCTTCGACATGATCTCATCGAGCCAGAGGAAATTTTTCGCAACCGCTTTTGCAATATCCCACGAGGTGACAATGCCGACGAGGTGGCCGTCTCCTGACAGTACCGGGAGGTGATTGACCTCGAGGTTGATCATCCGGCGTGCGGTCACTGACGTTGTCGCCCCTTCCTCAATGGTCGGGACATTCCGGATCATCACATCGCTGACAACCGTCCGTGAGAGGAACTGCGAGATAAGGTAGTTGACCTGGCCGGCCTCAAGCAGGAACCCGTCATGACCGTAGTTCGACCGGATCTCGCTGTACCGGACTTCCCGCTCATGTGCCGTAAGGGCCGAAACAATCTCCTGCGACTGGTACGGGGGATAGAGCCAGTCGGAAGAGACCGAGATGACGAGAAATCCTGCCTTTACTTCCGAAAGTCCCTTTACCAGCGAGCCGTCCTTTGTCAGGTCGAAGTAATCGATCGCTTTTGTTATGTAGAGATACGAGTTTGCATCGAACCGCTGGGTGAACGTGTCCCCCTGGTGATGGAGGTAACTCTCGACCGCAAAATCAGTTGAGAAGTCAAACCCGATCCGGTCTTTGGCCTGGAGCGAGCGCCCGAACTTTGCATGCATCGACTCATCGGAAAGATACGTGATGTGGCCAACCATCCGTGCCAGGGCGAGCCCCTTGACCGGGCCCGGTGCATCGTACGATTTCGTATCGTAATAATTCCCGCCATTCCATTCCGGGTCCGATATGATCGCTTTTCTCCCCACCTCATTGAACGCGATCTGCTGGGGTGTGGAGTAGCCGGTCGCAGCGATCACGATCGCCTTTTTCATCATGTCAGGGAAACTGACCGTCCACTGGAGGGCCTGCATACCGCCCATCGAGCCGCCGGCAACCGCATAGAGCTGCGGGATCTGGAGATGATCGATGAGTAGCTTCTGGGCATGCACCATGTCCTGAATCGTGATGACGGGAAATTTTGCACCGTACGGTTTTCCCGTTGCGGGATTGGTCGAAGAGGGGCCGGTCGATCCCTTGCACCCGCCAATCACGTTCGAACATATGATAAAATACCGGTCCGTGTCAAAAGCCTTGCCCGGGCCAACCACCGCATCCCACCAGCCGGGTTTCTCATCGTCGTGGTGAAATCCCGCAATATGGGCATCGCCGGAAAGGGCGTGGCAGATCAAAATCGCGTTGTTCCGGTCCCGGTTCATTTTGCCGTAGGTCTCATAGGCAAGGGTAAAGGAGGGAAGACTCACCCCGCTCTCCAGTACGAGTGCGGCGGAATGATGATAATGCTGGGTGGTCACCGTGCCCACAGACCCTTGGATCATATCCTCACACCATCCGGTAATGCGGAGAGTTCTGAAAGGATGTCATGGATAGTGCCAAACGGCCTGATAGCAACAGGATTCATTATACCCCGGCAAGTGCCTGTTCCAGATCCGCGATGATATCCTCGATGTCTTCGGTACCTATGGAGAGCCGGACTGCATCGGGCGTAACTCCGGTCTTTGCCTGCTCCTCAACCGTGAGCTGCTGGTGGGTGGTTGTCGCCGGGTGGATCACGAGGCTCTTCGAGTCCCCTATGTTGGCAAGATTGCTGAAGAGCTTGAGGCTGTCGATGAATTTCAGGCTGGCCTTCTCGCCTCCTTTGACACCGAACCCGACAATCGGCCCGAACCCGCCCACGAGATATTTCTGTGCGAGTGCATGACTCTGGTGTTCGGGAAGACCGGTATAATTGACCCATGCGACCTTCGGGTGCTTTTTTAAGAACTCTGCAACAGCGAGCGCATTCTGGGAGTGACGGGGCACCCGGAGGTGGAGCGTCTCAAGACCGAGCAGGAAGAGCCAGGCATTGAACGGGCTGAGCGCAGCGCCGGTATCCCGGAGAAGCGAAAGCCGGATCTTGAAGATGTACGCGATGTTTCCTGCGCCGGGGAAGTTACTGAATGCATCCCAGTATTTCAGGCCGTGATAGCCCGGGTCGGGTTCGGTGAACTCGGGGAATTTGCCATTGTTCCAGGAGAACTTTCCGGAATCTACGATAACACCGCCGACCGAGTTGCCGTGTCCGCCGATATACTTGGTTGCCGAGTGGACGACAACATCTGCTCCATGGGTGATCGGGCGGACGAGACCAACACCGGTCGTGTTGTCAACCACGAGCGGGAAGCCGGCTGCATGAGCAATCTTCGAGAGGGCTTCAAAGTCGGGGATGTCGAGTTTCGGGTTGCCGATGGTTTCGGCATAGATCGCCCGGGTCTTTTCCGTGATGGCCTTTCTGAACGCCTCGGGTTTTGTGGAGTCGACAAAGACGACTTTCCTGCCAAACTTGGGGAAGGTGTAGTTGAAGAGCTCGTACGTGCCCCCGTAGAGGTTGTCCGCTGCAACGATCTCATCCCCGGGACGGGTGATATTGAGGAGCGAGTAGGTGATAGCAGCCATGCCGGATGCAACGGCAAGAGCTCCAGTGCCCCCTTCGATGGCAGCGATACGCTTCTCGAACACATCGGTGGTCGGGTTCATGAGCCGGGTGTAGATGTTGCCAAGCTCTTTGAGGCCGAACAGGTTGGCCGCGTGCTCGGTGTTTTTGAACACGTATGACGATGTCTGGTAGATCGGTACTGCCCGAGACCCGGTGGTAGGGTCCGGCACCTGCCCTGCATGGAGGGCGGTTGTTCCAAGCTGGAATTTCTTTTCTGTCATGGGAGGATTCCTCTTTTAATTTTGAAAATGAATTTGCCATTTTCCCGTGCCTGTACTGATGTGCCCGCAGGCATCAGGAGTTTTTACGGGATCAATGCATTGGATAATTATCAGGGGTTTTACCCTCCCTCCCTACAAGGGAGAGAAGATATTCGGGATCCTAGGTCTTCGTTGCTGCTTTCTTCAGGGGAGATTGAGTTCATATTCGTGCGATTATTACGGTAATACCGTCAGTTCGTATTTTTCTGCTACTTCGGTAAAGGCATCGGCAAGGTACCGGACTTTCTTATCCGAAAGGCCGTAGGTGTTCAGCTTCCAGGTCCGGGTTGCGCCGGCAAACTCACCCACGATCCCGCGGGACGAGAGTTCGTCGCTTAAGTAGAACCCGCGACGCTTGTGGGTCTGGGCTATGGTGTCGAAACTGCCTGTTGTGTCAACCTTCGTCAGCGTGTGTTTCCGCGGGTACTCCGAGAGCACCCTGCTGCCCGCGATCTTCAGCAACCTATCGATGAAGTAGTTGGAGCGTTTTACTTCCTCCTCCCACTTCAGGGTCCGGGCCTTGACCGTGGGAAACGATGCCATCATGGACAGCAGCGTTCCGCCCATCAGCGTGCACCCGAGCATCTCGACTTCTTTTATCCCGAACTTCCGCTTGGTCAGGTCCCCGACCATCGCGGTTGTCCGGAGAGCCTTAGGGGCCCATTCCTCGGTCATCGCCAGTACTCCGGACGGCGCGACCGAGGCCATACTCTTGTGTCCGGAGCCGACGACAAAGTCAGCCCCGATCTTTTTGCCATCGACCGGCATGATGCCGACCGTATACGCCCCGTTGTAGAGGAGCGGGATATCGTACTGGTGGGATACCTTTGCAATCGCCGCAATATCGTGCTCGTTTGCGTACTGGTAATCGTAGTGATCGATCATCACGAGGACCGGGAGTTTTCCCGTCTCGGTTTTGACCTCTTCGATCTTCTGGGCTGTGGCTTCTGCGGTCACGAGGTTCTGTGCATTCAGCGGCACTTCCCGGACAACCCCCCCGGCATTTTCGACCGCAAGGAATTCGGTGTAGTGGGCAAGCGCTGATACGATCACCGTATCGCCTTTTCCTACCAGCGTACCGGCAACTGCCTGGAACCCGCGCCGGGCCCCCGGCACCACCCGGGCGAGATCCATGTTGACAAACTTTGCGAGATCGTCATGGAAATCGGCAATGCCCGGCTTGGAGATCTTGTCGAGCCGGAACGGTTTCCGGCAGGCATCACAGGTTGAGTACCCGTCCCCGTACGAGATGAGGGCCTTCCGAGCTTCAGTAGTCAGCCTTCCTGCAGCCTGGATGGGCTGGATGTTGATCGATTCCTCTTCGCGGGTGCGGACATCAATGGTGCCGGCGATCTTTGTCACCTTCGGCGTTCCGGTCCCGGCTTCGAGATCCGCGACAATGGTTTTGAGATCAGCGATCCGCTGCCGGAACGTGGCGTCTTCATCCGGATCCAGACCAGTTGGTAAGGATTTGCGGAAGATCCCCCGGATCTCTTCCAACGCAAAGAGCGCTTCGAATGTTTTCTGGATTCTGATACTCATGGTAAATCTCCCATTATACTGAGGATATTTTTAACTTCTCTCAGGAAGCCAAGGCCCGGAATCGAACCGGGATGTAGCTGATCTGCAATCAACCGCGTGACCACTCCGCCACCTTGGCATTTTTTTTAGATTTGGGTGAAATTTTTCATCGGGATTTTTTTAAATCCTGATAAAAGCCAGAGCCCGGAATCGAACCGGGTTATGCTGATCTGCAGTCAGCTGCGTAGCCTGTCCGCCACTCTGGCAGTGCATTATTCACGATTGTGAACTTCCCCATAATAATAACAATTGTGAATATTTATAGGTTTTGGAATCGGTGATTTTAGGGGATCGCTACCAGGCCCCAAAACAGCCATTTTTAGCCCAGCGACCGTGTTACCCCCCATCTACCTCCCGTTTTGCCACCCAAAAGCGTACATTAGCGTTTCTCAATCGGCACCAAAATGCTCCGTTTTGGATTAATTCCTAGGAAAACGCTTATTTTAAAAACGTGTGTAAAAATGTACCATTTTTTGCCGGTATTGAACAAAAAAGAGCGAAACGGAGCCCGCACAGGACCCGGATTACCCCTTTCGGGATCCTCTTCCCGGGGGGTCAAAAAAGAAAAGGTAAGAACTCTCACGAACCGGCAACGACACATCCGTCCCGGATCGCAATAACCCGGCCGGCCCGCTGTGCCAGCTCCCGGTTGTGGGTAACCACGATGACCGTAATCCCCTGCCGGTGCAGCTCCTCAAAGAGCCGGTAGATCCCGTCGGCGGTGACCGAGTCAAGGTTTCCCGTAGGTTCATCCGCAAGCAGGATCCGGGGACTGTTCACCAGTGCCCGGGCTATTGCCACACGCTGCATCTCGCCGCCACTGAGCTGGCCGGGCAGGTGATCCGCCCGGTGGGCGAGCCCGACTTTTTCGAGCAGAATCTCGATCTTTGCCGGGTCGTAAGGTGTGCCTGAGAAGAGGAGGGGCAGGCCGATATTCTCCCCAACCGTCAGGGTCGGGATGAGGAAGAACTGCTGGAAGACAAAACCGATGTGTTCCCTGCGAATCTTCACCAGTTCTGCCTCTCCTTTCCCGGTGACCTGCACGCCATCGATCGTGAGCGTCCCGCAGCTCGGGGTGTCCAGGCAGCCGAGAATATTCATCAGGGCGGTTTTGCCGGCGCCGGATGGCCCAACGATGGAGACGAATTCCCCTGGTTCGAGGGTGAGGTCAACGCCGCGAAGGGCACAGACCTCTTCCCGGCCCCGCTGGTACGTTTTGCAGATACCGGTTGCTTTGATGATACTCATTCCCACTCACCCCGTATCGCTTCCATGGGCGAGAGCCGGGCGGACTTCCAGGCCGGGTAGATGCCACAGAGAAGCCCCAGCCCGATCGAGAATACCAGACAGCCTGCGATAAGGATTGGATCGAAGGAGACAAAACTTCCCGAGGGAGCGTACGGGACCATGCCCCGGACAAATGTCTCGATCAACCCCGAACCCGCAAGTGCCGCAAGGATACCGATAATCCCCCCAAGGGTCGTGATGAGCAGGGTCTCTGTAATGAGCAGAACACCGATATGGTATCCCGAAGCCCCGATCGCCTTCATCATCCCGATCTCCCGGGTCCGCTCGTTCACCGACATCAGGAGCGTGTTGGTGATTCCCGCAGCACTGATGACAATCGCGATTACGATGACCGAGAAGAGGAGCGAGCGGGCTGAACCCACGATGTTCATGATCGTGCCCGTCACCTGCGCCATGGTCACGACCTGGATATCGGGTACCTTCTCCAGTTCCACGGAAATGTCGTGGATATGCTTCACGTCGTCAGCCCTGACGGCAATCGCCGTGATGAACCCTTCTTTTTTGAACACCCGCTGGGCTTCTGCCAGGGGAAGGAAATGGAAGTTATCGTCCTCGCTGCCGCTCGGTTTGAGGACACCGATGATCGTGAATGGTTCCTGTAACGGCCCGAACGGAATCACGCTGCCGGGCATAAGATTCTCCTTCTCTGCCAGTGTGCTGCCTATCACCATGACGTGTGTCTCGTCTGCCGTGAAAAACCGCCCCTCGACCTTCCAGGCCGGTTTGAGCGGGAGCATGACGTCCGGCTCGATCCCGTACACAATATGAGGAATCCCGTCTTTGACGAACTGCTGGAGCAGCAGCGGGGCCGCGATCACCACGCCATCGGTTGCCCGTGCACGGACCAGATCCTCGTTCGTGAGATACTTCGGGATCACGCCCCCGTGAAGGATCAGGGTGGTCGCCTCATAGGGGCAACCTTTGGGAACCGCGAGAAGATGAAAACCAAGACTGTCCATCTCTTTGGTCAGTTCCCGTTCGTACCCTGCAGAGAACGAAAGGAGGGAGAAGAGGATGGCAACTGCAATTGCAACACCGGCGATGGTGAGGAGAGTCCTGCCTTTCCGCCGCTGGAGATTCTTTACCGCGAGTGAGAAGAGATTCATGGGTAGGACCGGGAATCAGTGGTTATATTTGTCGCGTAGAGCGTGGGATCTCCTTTGGCAACGTGGATAACGCCTTTTACCATTACGGTCGAGCCCTGCAGCTGGGGAATGGCAAAGTTATTCGGTGCCAGATCAACGTAGATAATGCCGGTCCCGTCGTCCAGCATGAACCAGCAGCCTGAACCGCATTCACTGGCAATCTTTCCTTTCACCAGGACCTCTTTGCCTTCATAGGCCAGGGGTAATTTTACGATTTCGCCTACGGAAACACTGCCGGGCAGTGCCGGCCCTGAACTTGTTCCTGCCGGTGCAGCTTGCGAGGTGCACCCGGTAATGAGGATTGTTGCAATGAGCATGCCAGCCAGCAGAAGCGGGAGGTATGCCCGGATACGGGAGATGTTTGATGAATCGGACTGCATAATTTCCACCATGAACGGGCATCTGTTACGAACAGAGAGGGCCGTTTCACAATTGTGAATAATCTAAGCCGGGTGCCATAAAAAAACTTATGGTACGGGCAATCTGCCGGAAACGCAGGGTGTTGGATCAGGAGTACGAACTCTTCCCGGGCATCGCAGCGAACAGGTACTGCAACGAATGAGGCGGTATCTTCCGGTATGCGTATTAACCGGATCGGGAAGATTAGGGAAAACTGCCGCTATCTTCTTAATCTTCCTGCCGGAATGGTATCATAAATAACGCAGGATTTCACACCCCTGCATTTTGCCGGAAACCAGAACATAAATCCGGTTCTGACAATTGACGGTGGTGAGATACCAGAGTTTTTCCGGTAAATGCGGAAGATATCCGGATTCGGCGAGGAAAATCCATGACACAGATCCATGAAAATATCACAACTACGATCGGCAACACCCCGCTCGTGCGGCTGAACCGTCTCACCCGTGGGGCCGGCGCAACAGTGCTCGCCAAGCTCGAGTCCTTCAATCCGATGAGCAGCGTCAAGGATCGGATCGCTGTGGCGATGATCGATGCAGCAGAGACAGCGGGTCTTATCAAACCCGATACCATCATCCTCGAACCCACCAGCGGGAACACCGGGATAGGACTTGCCATGGTGGCCGCTGCCCGGGGATACCGGATCACCCTGGTTATGCCGGATACGATGAGTATCGAGCGGCGCAAACTCCTCAAAGCGTTCGGTGCCGATCTCATCCTCACGCCCGGAAAAGAGGGAATGAAAGGAGCGATTGGAAAAGCCGAGGCACTCCTTGCGGAGAATCCCCGGTATTTCTATATCCCCCAGCAGTTCAGGAACCCGGCAAATCCTGCCATTCACAAGAAGACCACCGCAGAGGAGATCTGGCGGGACACGGGCGGGCAGGTGGACGCCATAGTCGCGGGTGTGGGGACCGGGGGTACCATCACCGGGATAACTTCAGTCATCAAGCCCCGCAGGCCGGGATTCAGGGCGATTGCCGTGGAGCCTGACACATCCCCCGTATTATCCGGAGGCCAGCCGGGACCGCACAAGATCCAGGGCATTGGGGCAGGATTTGTCCCGGACGTGCTCTTAAAGGATCTTCTCGATGAAGTGATCCCCGTCACCTATGAAGATGCCGTCACAACTGCACGGAGAATGGCCAAAGAGGAGGGGATACTCATAGGTATTTCAGGGGGAGCTGCGACATGGGCTGCACTCCAGGTTGCGGCACGGAAAGACTATGCGGGTAAGACGATCGTTGTCATCATTCCGGATTCCGGGGAGCGGTACCTGAGCACGGAACTCTTTGAGACAGGATAGGAAAAACCATGGTTTTCGATTACATACGGGAAGATATCGGGTCCATTTTATCCCAGGATCCGGCCGCACGCTCAACCATTGAGATCCTGTTCTGCTATCCCGGGCTGCACGCTCTCTGGTTTCACCGCCGGGTCCACTGGCTCTGGATGCATAACGGAAAATTCTGGGCCCGGTTTATCTCCCACATCAGCCGGTTCCTGACAGGCATCGAAATTCATCCCGGTGCAGTGATAGGCCGCAGGGTCTTTATCGATCATGGCATGGGTGTGGTGATCGGAGAGACTGCGGAAGTGGGCAACGATGTACTCATCTACATGGGTGTGGTGCTGGGCGGGACAGCTCTCGAAAATGTCAAGCGTCACCCGACCATTGAAGATGGCGTCATCATCGGTTCCGGGGCAACCGTGCTCGGGCCCATCCGGATCGGGAAGGGAGCAAAAGTCGGGGCAGGATCGGTCGTGGTCCGGTCGGTTCCGCCCGGTGCCACAGTTGTCGGGGTTCCGGGCAGGATTGCAGGACCCGAGAACCTATCTCCGGGGGTGGATGAGGGCGGGATCATGCCCGATCCCATGCTCCGGGTCGTAAGCCGGCTGCTCGACCGTCAGAACCTGCTCGAAGAAAAACTCCGCATTTTTGAGCAGGCTCGGACAGGTCCCGTCTCTCCTGCTGCCCGGCAGGAGATTGTCTGCGAGAACGAGATCCGCGATGCCCTGCGGGAAGTGATCGATCCCGAGGTGGGCATCGATATCGTGGACCTCGGGCTCATCAAGGAGATCCGTATCAAAGATACCCGCGTGGAGATTGACATGGTCCTCACCTGCAAGGCCTGCCCCCTCTCCGATCACTTATCAGAGCAGGTAAAGCGCAAGGCGCTCGGGGTCTGCGGCATTGAACATGTGACCGTGAACTTACTCGACGAACCGTGGAACTGGGATCGTTTCGTTAAACAGCGGGGAACTCTCCGGCAGATCTGAGTCATTACCAGGACGGCATCAACGGTAGCGACGGGAGATCACTCCCAGGCCCAAAAACAGCCTTTCTTTTTCCCTTTGACCGTGCTACCTATCCAGTCACCCTCCGTTCGGCCTCTCATAAGCGTACATTAGCGTTTCTCAATCGGCACCAAAATGCCTTGTTTGCCATTAATCCAAAGGAAAACATATATTTTACAAACGTGTGTAAAAGTGTACCGTTTTTTGTAGGTAATGAACAAAAAACAGGGAAACCGAGCCCTCACCGGGCCCGTATTGCCCTTTACGGGATACTCTTATTGGGGGCCAAAAGGGGGTTATCCCCATTTATCCGAAGGGGAATCTCCCCCACCAGGAGTGGACTCCTACCGGGATTCGCCACTATCCTTGCACCTGGCCGATATACACGGATGATGCATCATTCCCAAAGTACCGGCAACTATCGTATTTTTCCGTTTCACCAGATACCGGCATTTCGGGGGATCAGAGGGAGATACCCTTTCCACTTTCTCAATCCTGACAACGATATAGGGGCACTGGCCGAATGATCTGAATTCCAGCCTGCGCAAGAATCCCGAGATCGTGTTGTACTGGTAACGGGTCAGGCAAAACCGTTCGCGGAGTTGCTGCACAGTGACCCACCGCACATCAGTGCCATTCTCCAGCATGTACTGCTCAAGCAGTTCTGGCATACCGGAATATTTTTTCATGGTAACACTCCTCAAAATTCATTTCAGCTATTAAAAAAATGAAACAACCTTTCAGGACTCGACCAGTTTTACCAGGTTTTCCATTACCGCATCCACGGCTTTCCACGTAGGCATATCCGCATGGCGGAGAACGTAAAGGCCGTCCCTCATCGCAATTCTCATCGCAGTTCGTATCTTTTGCCGGTGTATGGGTTATCAGGGTGTCAATCATCCGGGTAAAGTGAGGGTAACAACCCGCTGCATCAGCGGGATCTGTTAAGTCAGTCGCGTTTTTCTTCCTCGGTAACCTGTGCAAGGATTGCTGCGGTCGGGCCGATATCAATGATCTTCCCGCCCCGCATCAGTGCAACGCGATCACAGACGTCCCGGACAAAGTCCATGTCGTGCGAAACCACGATAAAGGTCTCGTCCATCTCGTCGCGTGCATTCAGAATCGAGTGCTTCACGTCCTGCTTGGTGATGGGGTCCATGGTGCCGGTCGGCTCATCGAGAATGATGAGACGCGGTTCCCGGATAAGCACCTGTGCAAGGGCAACCCGGTGCCGCTCCCCGTCCGAGAGTTCGCCCGGGAAACGGTTCAGGATCTCCCGGGACTTCTCTTCAGTGAATCCGGCCATCCGGAGCGTAACAATCGCTTTTCTGATCGCCAGCTCCTTGGGAAAATCCAGTCCTATCGAATCAGTGAGGTTGTCGAGCACGGTGCGGTGGGGGAAGAGATCATACTCCTGGTGCAGGAGCCCGATGTACTCTTTCGCCCGGCCCCGCTGGTCGATGCCGGGTTTGGTCATATCCACCCAGTCGTCACCGATCAGGATGTTCATCTCGCCGCTTGTAGGTTCGATGATGCCGGAGATGATCCCGGAGAGGGTGGTTTTTCCGGCCCCGCTCTTCCCGATGATACCAAAGATCTCCTTCTTTGAAACATCGAAGGTGACCATGTTCACAGCCTTTACCACGCCCCGGTCAACGGAGATATATCGCTTGGTCACATCCCGGGCCGAAAGAATCTTCTCTCCCAGTTCTACTACGGCGGACTCCTCGATCTCATGGAAATCTTTGGCAAACGCACGGATCACCATCGTGGGAGAACCAATAGCAGCGATCTCGCCATCGACCAGCAGCATCGCACGGTTTGCCATATCCTCGATAACCTGTGAGAAATGCGAGGTGACGACCATGCCCATCGTGTTCTTCTTAGCCGCCTCGGTGAGCATCCCATGTACCAGCCGGGCTGTCTGGGGGTCAAGGGTTCCGGTGGGCTCATCGGCAAAGAGCATCGACGGGTTCTTGGCCAGCTGCCGGGCCAACACCACCCGCTGCTTCTCGCCACCCGAAAGGTCGCGGGCGATATGCAGCATCCGGTGGGAGAGTCTTACCTGGTCGATGAGGTCAGCAGCGCGGCTGACCGCATGTTCCTGCGGGTAGCGGATGTCGTCGAGTGCGTGAAGCACGTTCTCGATCACCCGGTCATCGCCGTAGAGGGCGAACGTACGCTGGAACATGATCGCGGTCCGGTTCATGACCCGGGATTTCATGCCGTCAGTCATCTTTCCCCAGAGATCAACATCGGCAGCCACGAGCTCGCCGCCGCACTCGGGACATTTTTTACCGGCCCGGCTCTGGACATCCATGAACGTGCAGCGGTCACAGGCAGACATATGATAGATGATGGAACCTTTGGTCGGGGGTTGTTCGACCCCACGGAGGAGGTGCATGAGCACACTTTTCCCGGCACCGCTCCGCCCGATAACACCGATGATCTCCCCTTCCGGGATCTCAAATGACACCTTGTTCAGGACCCGTGTGTCATTGAAATCCATGCAGAGGTCGTGTACGCTGATGAATGGTTTTGTCATGATCTCTCTCCTCAGATGCCGGTTATCCATCGGCAGTCTTGTTGCGGGCCGGGTTTTTTTGATCCTCTTCCTTTCGTGCGCAGCTTCGAGAGCCGTGCCTGCAGGGCCCCGATTACCCTCCCCTGTTTCAGCGGCCCGTTTCCGTCAAAATCCGGCATGTAAAATCCTCATGAACGCTCGTACAGGATTATTACGCATATGAGCATAAAGATTTAAGGATCGGTACAGAAAAACGAAAATTGCCTCATAGCATCGGAAAGCCATTATTGCCCATTTGAGCTAAAAAGGTCAGACATTCATGAACAAAAAAAAGAGATTGGCCCTAGGGAAGAGAACTTAACGGGGACACTTCGGGCACCGGCCTTCCGCTGCTTTTGTGCAACCGGCCATCTCAATGCCTTTCCCGTTGACCAGCGCGTCGGCGATCTTGCGCCGGGCTTCGTGCAGATCGCGCCATGCAGTCTTGCGCGAGACCCCGAGTTTTTCTGCCGCCTCTTCCTGTTCCAGCCCTTCGAGATCAATGAGCCGTATCAGTTCGATCTCATCGGGATGCAACGATATACCCTGCCCCTCTGCCTCGGGACAACAGCAGGGCTTGTAACAGCGGGATTCTGAAGGTCCGGCAATGATGCGCCGGAGCCGGGGTCGTCCCCGACGGGGACACTCCATCATTTCATCCTTTTCATCCACTGCCATTTCCTGCTCCTGATTATACAAATGTATCCGGAATAGTATAACAGGTTAACCGGGTTTACCGGACATACTCTTCTGCATTGAAATTTGATGGCTTCTTTGGACCGACCTCCCCTGGACGAAATATTTCCTGATGATCCGGTTGGGTAGGGTTGGGTCCTGGAATTTTTCCGTCCGTGCAACCTTGTAACGGCAGGGAGGATGACCAGTCGTGATTTTTTTTCAGAAACCCGGAAATTGCAGGTCCGTCAGAGTCAGCCAGATGAAAGTACATTCGGATTTCCTGAGCGGGGATCCACTGCACTGACCGGCCAGTGTCCTCAATGAACTGGTCCAGCAGTTCGGGAATTTCCTAGATGCCAGGTCATGGCTGATCAGTGATTTTTCGAAAAAAAAGATGCGAAAATTTCTTAGTGGCACCGCGGGCCGTGACCGCAGCGGTGGCGTGCTTCTTTTCCGGTCTCGCCGGACCCACAGCAGCAGGAATCGGTAAATTTCTGGGAGGACGTGCATTCGTCCCGGTGGCTTTTGCCTTCTTCATGGTTCTCGTGGACCTCCCCGCATGCGCAGGTATGTTCAGTGCTGTTTGTTTCAGTGGATACTGCCGGCTGATTCTTGTTGGTCGTATGTGTAGTTGGATCTGACATGTGTCACCAGAGTACGGATTTCCGCGTTATAATTACTCATATGAGCATAAATCATTTAAACCAATGCAAACTGACACCATACATACTGACCGGGCTCCCCCATGCTCTCCATCTGATGGCAGAAAAGAAAGGCTCATCCCTTTTCCTGAACGATACATTTCCATGAATCCCCGTCTCACTCTCACGGTCCTTGTCGATAATACCACGCTCACGGACCAAAATTACTTTAGCGAGGCCGGGCTCTCGTTCCTCATTGAAACTGCCGGAAAGAAATGCCTCTTTGATACCGGCTTGTCGGGACTGTTCCTTACCAATGCAGAGAAGATGGGAATTAACCTCCGGGACCTGGACTTCCTCATCCTCTCGCATGGGCATATCGATCATACCGGGGGACTGCTCCCGCTCGCCCGGCACCTTGCCAGTGCAGCACCGGAGGGGAGTTCCCCCCGGGTGCCGCACCTTATTGCCCACCCCCGCTGCTTCTGGCCCAAAGAAAAAGATGGCGAGAAAAACGGCTCCACGGTAAGCGAGGTAGTGGCACGGCAACAGTTCCTGGCCAGCTTATCCGCAAAACCGTTCTGGATTACCGATGACCTTGTATTTCTTGGAGAGATCCCCCGGAGATTTGCTTTCGAGCAGGGGGATCTGGCAATGCGGAAGATTCAGAATCCTGACGGAACCATTGAACCGGATAACCTGGCCGACGACACCGCACTCGCGTTTCGTTCAGAAGAAGGACTGGTCATCATCACCGGTTGCTCGCACGCGGGGATCTGTAATATTACGGAGTACGCGAGAGAGGTATGCGGGGAACGGAGGGTTGCCGATATTATTGGCGGGCTCCACCTGATTTCACCGACACCAAAACAACTCGCAAAAACGGGGAAGTACTTAAACCGCCTTCACCTCAACGCCCTGCATGCCTGCCACTGCACATCGCCCCCGGGGAAACTCGCCCTTGCGAGTTATTGTCCCATGCAGGGGGTTGGTGTGGGCATGAAGTTCGCATGGTAGGTCTCGGCGTATCAAAACCTCTTCTCTTTTTCGATAATCCAGCAAAACATTCATGACCGGGGATAACCCGTGTCACCTGCCGGCAAGACTGCAGATCTAAGATAATTCCCCCAATGAGTTTTCTGCCGGAAACAAAAAAAGAAAATTAGTTCAGGCAGGGAATTTCCCGAATGAAGAGAACAGGATGGAAAACGGACCTTTTATCGCTACTGCGGCAGTCCCGATTGTCGTGGTATTGCCGGAGTCCAGCGCAGCTCCCAGGTTATCCAGTGCCCGTGTCTGGTTCGCCATCAGGCTCTGGATTTGTGCCAGCTTATCTGGTGTGAACCCGTACAACGTGGCATCGATTTTTCCTGATTTGACCGCATTCCATTTCTTAACGGCATCCGGATATGCCTGCCGGATGGTGGCGACATCCACCTTATCAGGAGTTTTATCCAGTGCTGCAAGCACAATTGTCTCCATGGGAGCATGGAACCGGGTCAGGTTGTCGATAAAATAATCGATTTTGTTCCGGGTCCTGAGATCGAGCATGGTGAGGCGGAACTGTTCGAGCCCGGCATGAGCGGCACTGAGATTTCCTTCATTAATCCTCGCGTTCGCTGAATTAATGGTGGCATCCACCGTATCGAGATCGGGTTTCCACTGCGGATCCTGCGGCATGGCAGTGTAATACGTTCCCTTGAATGCATTCCACTTCGTGAGCAGGGTATCCATCGATTTTCGCGATCCAACCGCGTCATTCTGGGTTGTCAGGGCAAGGACGGGAATATACGCCTGGTCCAGGGCAGCCATATCCGTCAGGAGTGAAGTCGGAGGACTCACTACCGGTGCCATTGTTGTAACCGACGGGATCATTGTAGTCTGGGCCGGAGTTACCGGACTGGTACTGGGGGAAGTACATCCACATACAAGCACGAAAACAAGGAAAATCATGGGGATTATGAAAAATCGGGTTCGCATTATTTCACCTCACACTGGAATGGACGATATTTGTCCTATGTGGGTAATAAATATTGGGATAGATTCAATTTGACTGGCCGGAAGTCCGGAAAAACCCGCCCTTCGCAAGCCACATCACTCGCGGCGTCACAGGGTCGGGAACGGTATACTCAAAAAATCTGTTCAGGATATTGTTATGGAGGGGGACCCTGACTTCATTAAGAAAGCGTTCACGCGGCCGAAGCCATGGTATAGGGAACTGTGATACAGCGGATGTGAATGGGGTAATCCACCCCACGGGGTAGTGCCATAAAAAAGGTACCGGACCTGTTGGCCGGTACTGAGATTACGAATGTTCACGGGGTGTTTTTACCGTTCCCGCAGGATCCGTCATGAAGGCGAAGCATCGAGCGAGTCTGTTTCTGTTCACCATTGCACTGGCCGTCACCGGAACACGGAACCCCTGCTGTGCTCTTTGCACCGTTCTGCTGCATTCCGTGGCGGTACTGTTCCTGGGCACCATTACCCTGCTGACCTGACTGGTTCACACAGTTCTGTCCATCCTGCAGGCACTGTCCCTGACCGGACGCTGAACCGTTGCTGTTCCCCCCGGATCCTGCTGCCAATACTGTGGCAGGGACGAGGATGAGTGCAATGACCGCACATATAAGGATTTTTTTATACATGGTTTTTAACCTCCTTGTGGTTGCCGGCCTCGCGGACTTTTGTAGTTCCGTTATCTGGCCGGTCCTGCATCCTAGGTCAACAGCCAGTAATAAACGATTTCCCGGAGCGGCAGCTACATATCGCATTTTCACACCTGTATTGGAAAAAGAGTGGCTATTTGCAGCATTCTGCAACATTATATAATTCCCCTTTACTATGCACTGAGTAGGATGAAACCGGGACTTGTTATCCTTGCACTTCTCATGATGGCACTGGTTGCGCTGCCGCTCGCACCGTATGGTGAGAGCGTAAGCTCCGGTATTTCAGACCCGTTCCCGGGCAGAGGGGGGATGGGCCATGCATATCGCTACGGGACAGGGGCAGGATCCGTAATGGCCCCCGATACCGGGGTGCATGGATCCGGACCCATGCCCCAGGCCGCACGCCACGGACAGGAACAGTCCGCCCGGTCCTCCGTGCAGCAGGAACTCAATCGCGATCCTTTTGACTGGAACACTAAGGTTGGGAGGATACGGTTCCACGGCTACCGGCGCCTTACGGGAAAAAATATTCTCGAACAGGAAAAAAGGCACAGGATCTACTCAACCATTCTTATGAACCCGGGGATTGATGTTGTAGCCCTCGCATCAATGACCAGCATAAACCTTCACACATTGCGATACCATCTCTCGTACCTTGTACATATGGGGAAGGTTGCCTGTATCATACAAGGCGGGGCGCATCACTTCTTCGAGAATCATGGCCGGTATGCCCATGCGGATCAGCAGCAGATCCTGTTCCAGAAATATCCGACTTCACACAACATTATCACCCTCGTTGCGGAAAATCCCGGGATCACCCGGGGAGAAATAGCCGTTCACCTGGGACTTGCCGGGCCTTCGGTTACGCGATGGATGCAGCGGCTGATAACAGAAGGCATGATAACGGAAGTGCACGAAGGGCGTTGTGTCCGGTATTATTCTTCACGGTCTCAGAATATCGCATTGGTTTCATGAACGGTTCTCCCTTTAAATGGGAATCATGCCCGGATACCGGGTAGCTTTGAAAAATAAAAACAGGATAATGGAAATAATCTGCAAAAAAGAAAGCCGGTCCTGCTCAGCGCTCAGGTCCTCTTTTTTGTTCCAATGTTCCTGCCAGAATGATACCTCTGGTAATAGTAACACTTTAGGAAATGTTCCTACTCCGTATCACAGGCTTTCTTATCACCGGTCGAGAGACAACTCCTGATGTTCCGGAAAAACTTCACGTGCAGGAGCAGATGCAGAATGAGCAGGGCAGCGAACGCCAGGCTCGTGAAATTGTGCATGGTGATCCATTGGGTACGGGCAATCCCAAGATAGCTTGCCGCAATACCGGTTCCGCGTCCACCTCCCTCCGGGAGAACCAGATACAGTACAAGACCGGTAACAAGCGATGGAATGAATGTGATCAGGCAGCCGATATCGACGATTGCATTGAGTGTAATGCGTTTCATGAATCTATTCTCAGGGTCAGTGAAGGTGTCCAGGCAGATAAACCTGATGGGAATCACCGCGGGTCTTAGGGAATTTTTCCCTTTAAGAAAAAGAAACTCGACAGATCCTGATAATCCAAAAAAGCCGTGCTACAGGAAAATGTCCGGAAAGGAGCCGGTAAAAGTACGCAAAGGATGTGCCGGGTTGAAAAATGGGCTTTTTTTAAGGGGAAACCTCCCCTCAACCAGGTGTTTTTACTATTTTCCCAGCGTGTTCATGCCGAGGAGTGAATACAATGCACAGGTTCCAACGGCTCCGGTGACCAGTACGATCAGGCCGACAAGCGCAACGAGATATGACCACGGCGCTGCAACCATGTTCAATGCAAATACCCCAATGAGTACAATCCCGAGTATGATCCTGACCACACGGTCGATCATGCCAACATTCTTTTCACCAATCTTCAAACGTTTCACCTTAATGGGTGATCAGGATGTAAGTGGATAAAAAGGTAACGGGTTCAAAGGATCCGTATGCAACACAGGATTTGAATTTAGGAATACCTATGTAGGATCCAGCATCAAACAACAAATACACTCATCCAATGCGACCGCTGTGGTGAGATGGTGACAGAGCACCGGGCCCGGGTCCGTAACGGGAAGTTTATCTGCATGCCCTGTGCCGGCGGGTACGGCAGAGGCTGGTGAAAGAGAGCAGAAACGGGCCGGGGACCTTGCACCCGAATCCCAGTATAGGGGGATCTGTCTCGCGGTGATCCCAACCGATCTTCCCAGCGGAATCCGGTTCAGCCCCCTTCGCCAGTACGTTACTGGCGGTGACAAAGGGGAATCGCTCCCAAGCCCCAAAAAAGCCCTTTTTAGCCCGGCGACCGTGCTACCCCCCCGGCCACCTCCCGTTTTGCCTCCCATAAGCGTACATTAGCGTTTCTCAATCGGCACTAAAACTTTCCGTTTTGCCTGAATCCCAAGCAAAATGGGTCTTTTAAAAACATGTGTAAAAGTGTACCGTTTTTTGCAGTCAGGGAACAAAAAAGAGCGAGACGGAGCCCGCACTGGGCCCGGATTGCCCCTTCCGGGATCCTCTTTCCGGAGGGTACCAAAAAAACCTTGTTGCAGGCACCATAATCCGTATTCATGTACCCTTCCGTCGTCCCTGAACGTGTGGAGTTATGGATGCAGATGAACAGGATTTTTTTATACGACTTTTCCCCGTATCATTTCACCGCAGCGACGGGCTGCACGTGCCGTCATTCTTTCCATCATACCATTTCTCCCTGAGCCAGAGTGAGACGTTCACGAGCCCGATCAGCACCGGCACTTCAACCAGTGGCCCAATCACTGTTGCAAATGCTGCCGGGGATGCGATACCGAAGACCGCGATAGCAACCGCAATCGCAAGCTCGAAATTGTTGGATGCAGCAGTGAACGAGAGTGAGGCGGACTTCTGGTAATCGACCCCGAGACGGTGGGAGATCCAGAAACTTGCAAAGAACATGATGATGAAGTAGCAGAGCAGCGGGATCGCGATCCTGACTACATCGAACGGCACGTTCACGATATATTCGCCCTTCAGCGAGAACATCACGATGATGGTAAAAAGCAGGGCAATGAGCGTGATCGGCGAGATCTTCGGGATGAAGACCTGCTCGTACCACGCTTTTGATGTCATGCGGAGCAGGGAGTACCGGGTAATCATACCGGCGATGAACGGGATGCCGAGATAGATGAAGACACTCTCTGCTATCTGGAGCATAGTGATCGAGACCGCAGAACCAACCCCGATACCGAGCAGGGGTGGCAGGTACGTGATGAAGAACCAGGCATAAACCGAGTAGAAGAAGACCTGGAAAACCGAGTTCAGGCCCACGATTGCGGCGCAGTACTCGCAGTCTCCCTCAAAACTCGAAGAGAAGAGCCGGGTATTTCACGCGCTGGCCGATCCCCTCCGCTTAACCATCCTCTATCTCATAAAAGATCAGCCGCTCTGTGTCTGCGTCATCAACCGTTTCACCCGCCTCTCCGGTTCCAGGCTCTCCTACCACCTCAATATCTTAAAAGAGGGGGGCCTTATCGAAGGAGAATATCACGGTAACTGGATCATCTACTCGCTGACGGATCCCGGGCGGGAATATCTCCGGTAATCCCGGCAGGACCCTTCCTCTTTTACCGGAACACCAGGTATTCCAGTGCCGCGGCAACAACGAAGATCCCGATACCTCCGAGGGCGATGGGTAGCGTATAGTTCTTCACCACGGTTTTGATATCATCCCCGGTGGTTCGCTGGACAAGCCAGAAGAAGGGATCGGTCACGTAGGATACAACACATGACCCGGCACCTATGAGAAGGATGAGCGGGAGCGGGTGGATTGCACCTACGACCGCAGAACCTGCAAGGACTTCCGCCGTGATCACTGCAGTCACCACCCGTGATCCCTGCGCAGTCTCGATTAATGCAGCGAGGATGAAGGGCACAAGAATGACGGGGATCAGTAGAGTCAGCTGGCCCAGGGCGATCTGGGCAAATCCACTTTTGACAATCACAAAGCCGAGTGCCCCTGCCCCGCAGATGTCAAAGATGATCAGACCGGCATGCTTGGCACCCTGTGACAATCCCGGTGCCCGCGCTGCTGAAGGCGCAAGGGCAATTGCCGTAACAGCACCGACAAGCATAATGAAGTTGATCATGCTCACCTGCGACAGGTGCAGGATGAGAAAAGCGACCGGAATGGCGATCAGGATTGCAATAAACGGGGCCCATGCCCGCCAGTGAATACCCGGGTGCAGGACCGGAGTTGCGGCCGCGGGGCTTTGAGGAGGCAGAGCATCCGGTTTATCTTTTTCCGTGGTGAAAGCAGCCGGATGGACAAACCGGAAGTACAGGAGGATTCCCCCTAGCAGCAGGAGCGAGAGCGGGATGGATACGGCATCAAAGGTAAACGGACTCATGCCGGCTGAGAACGCTTCATAGAGCGGGATGACGACCGGCGTGGGGTATATGAGGGCATACGAGATGATGCCTCCCACCGCAGCAAGATAGAGGAGCACGTTGCGCTTCGTCCTGTCTTTCTCAAGGCTGTCGAGGATAGGGTTTAACATGATATACGCGGTGATGCAACAGGTGATCGGCACGGACAGGAGATATCCCGATACCCCGGCAATCACCGGCGGATTTTTCACGTATTTTCGGATATCGGCAACGATCTCCTCGATCTGGTGCTGCTCCTGCAGGAGTTTTGCAATAACTGCCCCGCAGAGAATGATGATGCCAAATGCGGAAAAAACCTTGCCGATTCCCGCGATGATCCCCAGCATGGTTGCATCGGGGGTCATACCCGCAAGGAGCCCGAACAGGACTGCCCCGCCAATCAGGGTAAAGAACGGGGAGATCCGGTACCACAGGCTGACGATGGTGATGAGGGCGAGGGTGATCACAAACGCGAGGAGAGGATCCATGGTTAGTATACTTGTAAACGGGTAGAAAAAGACTTGGAAACGTGTCGGGAGTTCGCGCATGCCGGACTACCCTGCCGGGGTCTGACAGGAGAAGAAACGGGCAAAATTACTTCTTCCCGGGATCGTCGACCGCTTCACGGCATATGTCGATGCAGCGGGAACAAGATACAGACATAGCAGTTCCCGGCAACAATCCCTGTTGAGATAATCCAATGATGTTTAGTGAATTTAATGTCGGGATCCTGGAACGGATGATCCGGATTATTCTCGGAGGTTTCTTGTTAACCGTTGCAGTAACATATATTTACAGTCCCTGGTCATTATGGGCCGGTATCCTTTTGTTTATTGGAGCATGCGGCTCTGTTGAAATCCTCTTTTCCGGTGTCGACTTATTTCATTCAGCTACTATGAGGGTAACCCCCTCTCTCCCCCAAAGGGGGAGGCAGCCCAAGGGGAGCATCCCCTTGACCCCCGGTTTTTCATCAACCTTTCTGTGGGCCATCGTTATATTGGGGGATGCCCGATCGGCTCCTGCCCGATGTACACTCTTTTCAGAGTGAATACTGCGGAAGATTCGTAACATTTTTCTGGAGTGCTCTCCGGCATAGCTGTTTTTCAGCCTGCCGGCAAACGGACGCATTTTTGCGGTTCGAGGTATTGATTATCAGCAATTTCGGACATCATGCAAAGTTCCACCCTGTTGTCAGGGATCCCGGGATTTTGCCTGAATGCATTTAATAATGGGATGCACCAAAGGTTGCCTTACAGGCACCCCCTCTGATACCGGTGCCGGGAGTTGCAGCACCATGCAGGAAGTTATCAAGAAAATGATCACGGAAGCGATGGCTGCCCAGCACGCTGACGTGAACCAGATAAAAAAGAAACGCGGTGAAAAATTTGTCATCGAGGACACGAAAGTCTACGTTGACGCAGTCAAAAGCATGAAACCCGCCGGGGGCCAGAGCAAGGCAGTATTTGCCCTGCACACCGATTCAGTCAACGCCCATTACACCATTCTGAAGGGCCTGACGAACACCATTCGTCCCGAAGACGATCCCTATGTCGAGCACTACCAGACACCGGTAATCCTGGAGATGCTGTACGATGCAGACCCGAAGTTCCGTAAAAGCGTGGACGTGTTCATCAAAGCGGTTGGCAAGGCCGATGCCCTGATCGGCAAGGAATCGGCCCGCCGGTACGCTGGATTCTATGGCCCCACCTGTGTCGTAGACTTTGCCCTGATCCCGGGGAGCAGCAGCAACATCGTCAACCAGATCCTCAAAACCACGGATATTCCGGTTGCACACAAGCAGGCGATCCTTGCCGCGAAATCATGGGGTATGAACACCTCGTACGGCATCGGGGATGTCTTTGCCCACGCGGTCGAGGGAGGAGCCACTCTTGCAGACGCGGTAAAGAAGGAAGTCGCGATGGTCCAGTCCATCTACGACACACCGGTCGATGCCCAGGCACAACTCATGGACAGTGTGGGCCAGTCCTCGTTCGACTGCCGGAAATACATGAAGGATTACCGCACGAAGATGAACGGTGCGGTCAAAGCATCGCTCGACGAAGGGGTTCACTACGGCAACATCGTTACCGTACCGGCGTACTGTGTCGGGGACATCGCCCACCACATCTCCCAGTCCACGTACAACATGTGCAAGGACGATGTGATCATGGCAGTCATCGAAGCGGTGACGGAGGTCATGGACAAGACCCTGCACGCGGCAGCACCGAAGATGAAGACCGAGAACGAAGTGCTCTCGGTGGCGACCGGTGCATCGGCAAGTGCTGCGGAGTATATCCTCGAACTCGACGGCTTCAACGCGATCATGGTCGTGGACATGCTCACCAAACGCTACCACAATTATGTCCAGCTGTACCCGAAGCGCGGTGCGGCCATCGAGCTCCACAACTGCGATTTCATGGATATGATCTACCGGGGCTGGAAGATGGTGGACAAGGCCCGGAGGATGCAGAGCAGCGAGCCCGGCCTCGTGAAACCTAAGGTCGGAGGATTCGACGTTGATCTCTCACCGGTTCTCAGGAACGAGGTGCTGGCCAACCCGCAGCGGTACGCCTACCCTGCCTGTGCAATGACGGTGCGGTTCTCGGCGATGATGCGCCTCTCCGATTACCCGTGCCTGCTGACAAGCGAGCCGGTCACGGCAACACTGATGACGAACATCATTGCCCTCAGCAAGGATGTCCCGGCGGCGCCGGCACGGATCTGCAAGGACTGCGCATCGGCCGCACTGATGGATTTCCGGCACTGCTCCTGCCAGTGGAAGGAAGCGGTCTGAGGTGAATCATGAAGTGCTACGTATGTGCAAAAGAGGGTAAAGAGAGCGACGCTGTAGCGGTATGCGTTGCCTGCGGGATGGGGACCTGCATGAAACACACGATCCGGAAAGAAGTGGATGTCTGGGAGGGCACGTACCCACTCCCCTCCCGAAAACTTCCAAAGAAGATGCCCCGTATGCTCTGTCCGGACTGCAATGCCGCATACGGGGAGGGGAAGTGATGGCTTCGCTCGCTAATCGCAGTATTGCAGAGGGTGTCGGAACAGCTCTCCTCGTGTACTTCGGTGCCGGAGCAGCAGCCATTACGCTGATGATCGCAAACGGGACAAAACCGGCAACCCCCTTTAATATCGGGATCGGCCAGCTCGGCGGGCTCGGGGACTGGTTCGCGATCGGGATCACGTTCGGGATCGTCATCGCTGCTGTCATCTATTCACTCGGCCGGGTCTCCGGGGCCCACATAAATCCGGCAGTGACGCTCGCACTCTGGGCAACGAAACGGTTCCCGGCCGGTGATGCCGTTGCGTACATCGTCGCGCAGTGTATCGGGGCCGCGATCGGGAGCCTGCTCTTCTTCCTGACCGTGGGAATGGATGCGGTCACGATCGGCGGGCTCGGGGCTACCGCACCGTTTCCCGGGATCGGGTACGGGCAGGCAATTCTTGTCGAGGCGATAGCGACCTTCGTGCTGATGCTCGTCATCATGGGTGTCGCGGTGGACGAACGCGCCCCACCGGGATTTGCCGGGCTCATCATCGGCCTGACCGTGGCCGGGATGATCACGATGGCCGGCAACATCTCCGGGGCATCGCTCAACCCGGCCCGTACGTTCGGACCTTACGTGATGGACTTCCTGCTCGGGGGTTCGAACCTCTGGGCATTCTTTCCGATCTATATCATCGGGCCGGTCACAGGGGCAGTTTGTGCTGCAGTCTTCTACGACCGGATCACAGCGGAGTGACGCCTCCGCAATCTTCTCTTTTTTATACCGGTAAGATATCCTCGTAAGATACAGAGAAGAAGCTGACCGGAAAAATGCAGGAATGAGGAGAGACTGATATCCCCGTATCAATCATTATGGCGGTTTATGAGCCGGACGATCTTATCCCCGATCTTCTGTGCTTTCCCGCTTCCTTATCCGCGAGCACTTCGCCCTCATGGTACCCGTTGCCCTTGACTGAGCCCAGCAATGAGAATTCATGAGTACTCAGGAAACCTTCAAGGGTCTGGATTGTCCGGCTTGCACCTTTGTGCGCCTGCACAGCTACAGCAACGCCCTTCCTACCAGCCTGCGGTCATGGAAGATAGAATACGTACGGTCGATGAAATTCTTGAGATGGCCACACACGTTTTACCATAAGAGTGATGAAAAAAACCGATGAGCAGGGACGCCTCTACGGTACATTCAACCGGGTGCCGGAATGAAAAATCGTTTCAGCACCAATTTTTTATTTTATAATATTGTTGTCAGAGAAACAGACCTTCATATTCGTGTTCCGGTAGCCTTTTCAGGCCCGGATGGACTAAACTAAGTGGCGAAAACAGCCTCGATTCCAGGGACTCTGGTGGCCATTCTGCGAGGGGATTTCCTTCCTTATTTTTACAATCAGGGCAAAATTTTAGCGTATTTTCCACAGGAACCGAATCCGGCGAATTTACGGGCTTTTCCAGTACGGGGGAATATGCCGCGAGGGGGAAACGAAGCCCGCAAAGGGCCCGGATTACCCCTTCCGGGATACTCTTCCCGGGGGGTGTTAAAAAAGAGGGTGACTCTCCATCCTCATAGGGTGGCGATGGGGGATCGCTTCCAAGCCCCAAAACAGCCCTTTTTTTCCCGGCGACCGTGCTACCCCCCATCCACCTCCCGTTTTGCCTCCCAAAAGCGTACATTAGCGTTTCTCAATCGGCACCAAAACACCCCGTTTGGTCAGAATCAAAAGGAAAAGGGGTATTTGAAAAACGTGTGTAAAAGTGTACCGTTTTTTGCAGAGAGAGTACAAAAAACAGTGAAGCGGGGCCCGCAAAGGGCCCGGATTGCCACTTCCGGGATACTCTTCCCGAAGGGTGCGAAAAAGAGGGTTACTCCCCATCCTCAAACGGAGAGAAAGGATCATCCGTTCCGTCGCCGGCGGTACCGGACGAGTCCCCCGTTTTCACCGGAAGGGATTCACGCGGGATATACATGCCATCGGCCCGGATCTCCCGGAGGGAATCGTGCCGGATCAGGAAGAACTGCCAGGTTCTCTTTGGTGACCGGATCCAGAATTCCCGGGCGGTTACCTGTGTCAGGGCCACGCGGTGAAGGCTCGCGATCTCGCGCCGGTACCGGTGCAGGCACTCCAGCTCATAGGTGAACAGTGTCTGCGAACGTTTCACTTTCACAAACACATTCCGGTCCGGTTCGCAGATAATGAAATCGAACGCACTCCCCCGTTTGCCGGTCACCTCCTCCACGCTTCCGCGCCTGCCGGCAATATCCAGCGCCTCGTCAAGCGCGTTGAGCGGGCGCCGTCCCCGGGTCATGACCCGCCCCCCTCACTCGTCCGGCCCAGTTCGAGATCTTCAACCCGGTATAAGAGATCACCGAGTCTGAAGAAGATCTCCTCGTTCATCCGGTCCTGCCGCTCCATTAAGGAACAGACAAGATCGCGGGCTACCGTCTCAAACTTCACGTACGGGATTTCGGGATCCTTCCCATAGATGGCCCGCTGGGTCCGGCACCGTAGTGAACTCTTTGGTTCCCGGGGCCGGCCAATACCCAGCCCCCTCAGGGCAGTCACCCGCTCGACAAGTTTCGGGCCGGTTTTTTTACCGGCCCCGGTCCGGGTTCCTGCCGTCTCGGTTGTGTTTGCCCCGGTTCCGGGTTCACCAGACCCGGCAGGGCCCGGTGCTTTTCCTGCATCATAATCTGTACATTTTTCTGTCATTTCCCAAATCCTCCTTTTTTGTTTTTCTTTGTGTTCCCATACTCCTGCGTGATCGGCAGAGCCTCCGCTCTTCCGGATGATTGCACTAGATTATGCAGCCTCGAAGAGACCGCAGCGACCGGGATTCCGGGTACTGATCAGTACTCAGCCGGAAACCGGTCTATGGATGAGACGAGTCAACGGCACAAGCCGGTGTCCGCCGGGAGAAAAGTTCCGGCTTTGGAGAAATTGCTGCGGCTTCCCAGAGCCAGCGATACATTCCCACACTACACGAAGCGGGATGGTGGGCGAGTCTGTGGGTCCGGGTGCAAGCGACCCGCAGTCTGCCAGTTCTTCCGGACAATCATCACAGGCCATTCTTCCGGCATACCAGGTCTTCTGTGCAGCATGCACTACACACACGAGAATCACCTGCATGAGGAGTAACCTTGCTATGCATTCCGCATCCCCCGGCGGGTGTGCAATCCGTCGGATCTTCGTCATAACGAGGTGGCTGAATTCGCGGGGCATTATGATAAGATCAGGTGGATAAATATTCGATATATACTTCGTGGTTGAATGGGGGAGAGGTTTTTAAAGCCTTGCCAGAGGGACCATGTCGTCCTGGACAACCCGGACTTCCCCCAGCTCACCGCACACATTCCACCAGCCCTGCCCGCTCCAGCTCTCGTGAGTGATCTGCCGCGCGAATCCCCACGCACAACCACGTAGCAAACAAAAATCCCGCCAAAACGCCCGGATCCTTTTCTCCCGGAACCCGCCCCCAATTCCCAATCAAAACCGTCCGGAACAATCCCGGGACAATCGCACAGAGCACGGACGAACCGCAGACTCTCGGATTTTCACGACCCTTAAGCCACCCGGCATGCAACATGGATGCAAACGGCTATAGCCGGATTTGGAGAAAAATCATGAAAACCAGCAAGACATTATTCACCGGCCTTTTCGTGCTCGGCCTGCTCTGCCTCAGTGGCATCGCAGCAGCACAGGAAGACACCTCGGTAACAGACACCTCAGGAACCGTACTGACCGATGACATCTTACCCTATGACGGGCCGATCGGTGCAGGCAGCCCCCTCTACGGGCTGAAGATCGCGATGGAGGACATCGATGAGTCCTTTACCACAAACCAGAGCGAGCGGGTGGACAAGCAGATCGGCCACGGCCGGCTCCGCATTGCAGAAGTGCGCCGGGCGCTCGAGCTCAACCAGTCCGATTCTGCCCGGCAGGCACTCGACCTCTACTGGCAGAAGATGAACCTCACCCGGTCCACCATAGCCCCGTTCGGGTCCAACGCCACCGGGCTGCTCCATGCGCAGGAACAGATCGTAAAACACCAGTTTGTCCTGGAACAGCTCCTGCTCAGCCACCCGAACAACACCGGTCTCCAGCGAGCCTACAATAACAGCCTTGAACTCGAAGAGAAGTTCTCAGAAAAGACCGCGATGCACTTCAACCGCTCTGCAGGGAAGGACAACAAGACCATCCTAAAGGCGATAAAGCTGGAACATAAGGAGATGGAGCAGAACGGGAAGCCGGGCGTGACCAGCCAGCCATCAGTAACAGAGACACAGGAAAAGCAGACCGAATGGGAGAAGAACCAGAATAAGAAACCCGTATCGGACACCACAACCACGATCACAACCCAGCCAACCGTAACCGGGAACCAGCAGCAGGGCCACCAGTCCAATGACAGCCTGACCGGTAACAGCGGGAATAATGGGAATGCGGATACCAAGGGAAAAGGCAATTCCCAGAACAAATAATACAATACAGGTATGAATACAGCATGACCCGGCATCCACCGGGTTCTGCAATTTTTAATACCCGGACGTGAAAGTATTCCACTGGCACGTGGTCCCATGAGATCGATGAACGGCAACAGCCTTCTTTTACTGGCAGTACTGCTGGTCTGCGTTTTACCGGCAGGCACAGCAGCAGCCCCTGTCCCGGCATATGCCACAACCTATACGATCACGGTTCAGGAAGACGGCTCTGCCCTCTGGCAGATTGAGTACCGCACGCTCCTTGCATCCGATGACGACCTGCTGGCGTTCGACAACTATTCCCGGGACATGCCTGCCGTCTACCTGCCCCAGGTACGGGACCTGATGCAGCGCTCCGCAGTCCAGGCATCGGTTGCCGCCTCCAGGCCTATGGCGATCAGCAACGTGACCGGCAACACCGCAGTCCAGACCTCCCCTACAGGAAGGTACGGGATCGTCATCTATTCATTCAGCTGGTCGGGATTTGCAAAACCTGACGGCAGCCTTGCTATCGGCGATGCGTTTGCCGGAGGGATGTACCTTGCCAAGGACAATACGCTCGTTATCCGGTATCCCTATGGCTGGACCGTCTTGCAGGCAGAACCGGCACCCGACCAGCAGCGGGATGTGCTTGTCTGGTACGGCTTGCGGACGTTTGGTCCCGGAGAACCCCGGGTCCTGCTCGAAAAACCTGCCTTCCCGCTCGTCCCCCTGATCGCCGGGATTAGTGTCGTCGCCGTCATTGCAGGATTTATTTTATACCGGGCAACAAAGCGCCAGGCCGCGCCAGACCTGACCGATTACCGGGATGAGCCGGCGGATTCAGGCGAACCGGCTGCACTCCTGTCCGAAGCGGAGGAGGCTGGCCTTGAAGAGAGGATCATCAGGCTGCTCGAAGCCGGAGGGGGAGAGCAGTACCAGTCGGAGATCGTAAAGACGCTGGGCCTGCCAAAGTCAACGGTGAGTTCCGCCCTCAATAATCTTCACCGTAAAGGGATGATCCAGAAGGTAAAAAAAGGCCGGGAGAACCTCATCCGGCTCGTGCGGGGCCAAACGTAAGATCAGGCACAACATTCCTGTCCGTACCCTAACCGGAACTTTTTTTTAAGCATGTCCCCGGAACAGCAAATAAGCAACACGCAAAAACCGATCGCAGAGACCGGGTATATGCTATCGTGATCCAAACAGCGTATCTCACCTGCCCGTCATGTGCGAACAGGATACGGCATATCTTACCGCAAAACTGATAGCTTATTGTCCTCAGCGCCTACCGTATAACGTATGAAGCCTGCAACGCCCGGTACCCCTCCGTTGTCACGGAACAACACCATGGCCCGGTTCTTTTCCACCCATCCCTCCCGGGCGGACAATTTCTCGGAATCGGTGATCCGCGAGATGACCCGGCTGTCCCTGAAGCATAACGCGATCAACCTTGCCCAGGGATTTCCGGACTTTCCCTGCCCTGCGGAACTGAAAGCCGCAGCCTGTGCAGCTATCAACGAAGACTACAACCAGTACGCGATCACGTGGGGGGCACAGGACCTCCGCGAGGCGCTGGCAGCCCGGATCAGGCAGTTCAATGGCATGAACTTTGACCCGCAGACCGAGATCACGGTTACCTGCGGTTCTACCGAAGCGATGATGGCCTCGATGCTCGCCCTCATCCAGCCCGGCGATGAGGTGATTGTGCCAGAACCATTCTATGAGAATTACGGGCCCGACACCCGGATCTCGGGAGCGGTGCCGCGGTATGTCCAGGTAAAGGACGATTTCTCGATCGATGAAGAGGCCTGGAAATCCGCGTTCAACAAGAAAACCCGGGCAATTATCCTCAATACCCCCAACAACCCGACCGGCAAGGTCTTCTCCCGGGAAGAACTTGCGTTCATCGCTGACCTCTGTATCGACCACAACGTGATCGCCATTACCGATGAGATTTACGAACACATCCTGTACGATGGCAGAAAACATGTCTCGATAGGTGCACTGGACGGAATGCAGGATTGTACAATCACCATCGGCAGTTTCTCCAAGACCTACAGTGTCACCGGCTGGCGTGTCGGGTATGCCCTCGCAGGAAAGGAGATCACGGCACGCCTCCGCAAGATCCACGATTTCTTAACCGTGGGTGCCCCGGCCCCGCTGCAGCATGCCTGTGGTGCAGCACTCCGGCTGCCGGAATCCTATTACCATGAGCTTGCCCGGGAGTACGACCGGAAACGGCACATCCTCTTTGACGGGCTGAAGAAAGCCGGGTTCACCTGCCAGCTGCCGGAAGGCGCCTACTATATCTTTACGGATATTGCCGGGTTTGGCATGAACGATACGGAGTTCGCCCGCTATCTCGTGGAAAAGGCCGGGGTGGCAGCGGTACCGGGAAGCTCGTTTTACCATGAGGGGGGAGAGACGAAACTCCGGTTCACGTTCTCGAAAAGGGATGAGACATTAAACGAGGCGTGCCGGCGCCTTGAGACACTCGATTTGGGGTAAGTCAAAATGCAAAAATTATTTTTTTAATCCATCCCTTTACCGGGTATTTTTCATTGCAGCCGAGAACCGGTCCCGGATCTGATGCGGCGTGAGGGGGATGTTCTTTACTGTGGAGTTACCGGGTTTCAGCAGCACATGGATGAAGTTCGGACCTTTACGAAGTCCCCCGATAACCGCTGCCAGTTCAGCTTCAGTCTGGGTTTTTGTTGTGAACCGGAAACCTGCTGCAATGGCAAGCAGTTCGATATCCGTATCCCGGTATGCCGGAGTGAGCTGATTACCGGTACTGCCAAAAGCGCCATTGTCAAGACAGAATATAGTCAGGTTCTCCGGCTGACAGGCGCCGATAACCGGCAGGATACCGGTCCCAAGGATACTCCCATCCCCGTCAATCACCCAGACATCTCGCCCGGTGCCTTCGGCAAGCCCGAGCCCCAGGGGTGAAGCCTGCGTGTAGCTCCCGAGCATGTAGAAGTTCAGGGGCCGGTCGTTTGCGGCATAGAGTTCCTTGCCGGGCACCCCGATATTCGAGACTACAGCCTGCTCCGTAAGGTGCCGGGCAATGACACGGATCGCATCGAACCGGGTCATCACCGGTTCTGTGATGGTCCGTTTGTAGGAGACTGCTACCCGCCGGGCACGAGACGGCGGAGGACAATCTTCCCGGCAGGATTCGGCTCCTTCCCATGCCTTGGGGAGCACGAGAGCCACATGGGGTCGCGAGTGGAGGAATGCATCATCAATCACATCGCCAATCTTTACGAACTCTTCGTTCGTACGGATAACGGTATACGGGATTTCAGTTGCGTCAAGGATCTTCGGGATCGCTGCATTGAATGGCACCTGTGCGGGTATTATTTCGTCCTGCACCCCGCGCCAGCTCGCGATGATGGGGAGCGGGAGATCGTACGTCTTTGTCAGGGACATGATGGCATTGAGGGAGTTGCCCAACCCTGAACTCTGGATGACCATCGCCGGCCGCTGTCCGGAAAGAGCCAGTCCAGCACAGACACCAATCCCATCCTCTTCCCGGGTAAGACAGGTATGGTCGAAGTGGTCGGGCAGCATGAAACAGAGATCTTTTGCCTTGTCGCACGGGATTGACGCCATGTGGCTGATGCCGTGCTCTTTCAAGATGTCGATAACGAGGTTCTCATACATGGTTCTTGGTCATCTCCACGAGTTCCTTTTTCACGTCTCTGACAGTTGCTCCGGCTGATACGCAGAATGCGGCCTGGACCGGGACAAGCGGGTAATCTTCCCGCACCCGCTCGTATCCCCCGCCAGTGATATTCAGGAGCACGGTCCGGCTCTTATCGATGCTGCCGCTCTCACACGCCCGGATGAGCGAGGCTGTGCAGACCGCTGCAGCAGGATCAATATCGATGCCTTCGGCTTCGGTGAACAGGGCTCCGGCAGCACGAGCCTCTTCATTGGAAACCGCGTACATCCTGCCGTCAGTTGCCGACATCGCATCGAACACCCCGCCGGGAATCGCGTAGGGAGGTTCCCGGTTGGTCAGCACGTCCGAGTAAACCCGGGATATGGCAGCCTGGGCATCCGGCATATCTGTCTCTGCTACCAGAGTTCTCCGATGGTCATTCCATGCCGAGACCATCGGCACAAACGGGAGGTTCTGGCTGAGGTGGAGGGAGGGCAGCGCTGTCCCGAACCGCCCGTCTGCCTGAAGGCGCACCGCAGCTTCCCATGCCGCAATCCCCCCGGTACCGCTTCCGATGGCCTGGAAATAATAGTCCGGCATACGGCCGATAGTTACGGCCGCATCGAGCATCACGGTTCCCATGCCGTCCCGCCGCGCAACATTCCGTGCCCCGCCCTCCTCGATATAACCGGGGAGGGAACAGATCTCGCGGCTGAAACTGATGGCGTCGGTGTAATCCCCCCGGACAGCAATCACGCAGGCCTTCTCTGCCGTAACAGTTGTCCAGAGCCGGGGCAGGGCTTTTTCCGGTACCACGACAACGACCGAAACCCCGGTCAGGGCCGAGACTTGGAGGAATGCACGGGCGGTATTGCCGGCAGAGGCAATAACGAGAACCTTGTTTGTGGTCTCGCGTGCCCGGACCATGGTAGGGAGGGCTTCGAGCTCCTTAAACGAGCAGGTGGTGATCTTCCCGCCCCGTTCCGGCCAGTAGCCGTTGAAATCTATGTATAAGTTGGGGAGGCCCAGTTCGCGTGCCAGCGTTTCGCTCTTATAACAGACCGGGCCTGCATCGATGGGTAGTGTACCGTGGCTCGGGAGCCAGCTGCCAAAGCGGAAGATACCGGGAGCGTTTTTAAGATTCAGTTGTTTTTCCGCATAATCGGCCCGCAGGAGAGAGGCATGGCCATGAGGGCAGGACAGGGTATAATGTTCCGGCACCTCTTCGCCACAGTGGACACAACGGAGCGTGTAAGAGCTCATAAGAGATCCTCCACCTTGCCGGTGAGGCTGAACTTCCGGTCAAGGATCAGGTCTTTGAGATGCGTGCACAACCGCAGTGCCCGGGCACGGTCCGACTGGCGCAATGAGATGGGAACATTTGTTGTGTTCACCGGTAACGCTCCGAGATTTCCGGAGAATGCTCCCCCGGGACACTCACGGACGCAGGTGCCACAGTTCACGCAGAGCAACAGGTCAATGCCAGACGGGGGCGTGATTGCACCCGTTGGGCAGCTCTGTGCAGCAAGGCAGGTATCGCAATGCACACAGGCGCCGGGCGAGAAGGAGATAACAGGATCCGTCCCATCCCAGATATCCGAGTAACGGGCAGTGGCAAAAGGAACCCGGTCCCGTACATCTGCTACCGGCAGCGGGATGCGGTCATTGGTGATGCGGAGGCCGGCTAGGACCGTATCGTCAAGAACGGGAATGGGAATGGCAATCGAGGTGTTGCACTCGGGCCCCAGCGACGTAACAAAACCGCCCATCATCTCGGGGATCATCGCGTGCATATCCCCATAGGCAGCGATGTTGGGTTTTTCCCGGCTGCTTCGGGTGCCCGTGCCCATGACATAGCCGGTCCCTCCGTTGAGGAGGATCCTTGTTCCGGGACCGATCACCCGAAAACCCGGATCATTCTGGAGCGGGTTGATATCCCCGCACCCGCTCACCGAGACTTCGGTATAGGGCCCGGTGAGTCCTTTTGCCGAGAAGATGGTCTGCACAGTCTCGGGTTTTGTATTGAGGACCGCAAGGTAATTTCGGAACGCGCTTCGCGTGGTGATGAGACGGGCATGGCCCATGTCGGTCAGTGTTACGGTGCGGGAGAACCGTTCGTGCGATGATTCCACCTCAGCGGTCACCTCATGTCCAGCGACGATGTCGCGGAAGAGATGCCCCCCGCCGTATGTGGCACTCGCCCGCGCTGTACCGTACACCACGAGATCGACTGACCCGAGCCCCTCGTTCGGGCAGGGTCCGGGAATGGCCGGCACACCATTCAGCCAGACTTTTTCCGCATGCCGGAAGGTGCCGGGTGCAGTTACCGGGAGGTGCAGGACGGCAAGCGTGCCGGACATCACGCCAAACGTCCCGGTGGTCACCACATCCACATCAGCTGCGGTGATTGTCTCATCTTCCGCAATGCGCTGTTTGAGTTCCGCGGCAGTGCAGACAACGGCATTTCCCCCGGAAATTTTCCTGTTGATCTCATCAATAGTCTTCATTCCTGCACTCCTAGTGGATCCGGATATCCTCAACTCGCACCTGCAGGCCCGTGGACTTCTCAAACACCTGATTCACCACACCGGTATGGGCAACCTGCATCATGCAGAACGACGGGAGGAAGAACTGCCGGAACCCGAACTCCGGGGGGCGTCTCACTACTTCTGCCATCCCCTCGAACCCGATGACATGGTAGGCCTGCACATCTTTCCCCCCGTTCTTCCGTGCCTCGTGGGGCCCGACCGTGTGGCAAGTGAGAACACCGGTCACCGTGTTTGCATCGATCACGCGGAGCACGTGCTGTACCGGGCAACCCTGCCCCATGGGCCGGCCAATTACGATATCTCCCGGTACAATATTCCAGCGTTCAACCAGGTCAGCCCGGAACGGGAGGATGATCTTCCGTGCGGAGGGCTCACCGGGAAGCGGTCCGATGATGAAATCATAGGCTCTCCCGCACGCGTCAGTCGCGGGGGGAACGGGTTTATCAACGGCAACAGTTGGCGTTGAGGTACCATAAAACGGGCAGTCTGTCCTGACCTTTGTTCCCTGCTCCACCAGGACAACAAAATCCCCGCAGCATCTCGCACCGCATGCACCGCAATCCTTCCCTGGCGGCTGCCAGTCGTCCATGCCCTAGTCACCCCTGAAGATATCGTCAGCCCCGTCCAGTTTCCTGACCACACCGAAATGGTTCTGCCAGCCGATCTCCCGTTTGCCCACGCAGATGGTGCAGACCCCAAGCGGGGGTATGCCCCGCAGCAGGATGGAAGCGGGATCAGCAATCTCTGCCTGCTGGTCTATAGCCCGCATCAGGAAGCGGAGCCCGGTTCCCTGTATCGCGTTGGTCTCGATGATATCAATCGCCGGGGCAACCTCCTTGGTCTTCTCGCGGAACACTTCCTTTTCCGACTGGGAAACCAGATCGGTTTTGGTGATCACCGCCACATCAGCAAGGGAGATCATGGGACCCATCTTTAACGGAGAGTTCATGCCGCTGACCGCGGAAAGGACCACGATCCCGAGAGACTGGGTAACATACGGAGAGCACCGGAGGCAGAGCCCGGCACTTTCCACGATAAAAATATCCGTCCCGAGACCCTCAGCCCACGCGATCGCATCTTTCAGGACCATGACTCCCGTATGGTCCGGGCACAGGTCGCCGGAATAGATCTTACGGGCAGGGATATGGAACTCCTCCTTAAGTTCCTCATCTTCAAAAGCCCGGACCACATCGATCTTTAAAAAAGCGCACTTCTTCTTTCCGAGAAAATGCCGGATGATCTGGCGGGTTACCGCGGTCTTGCCGGCACTCGGGGGTCCGGCGATGATGATGAGTTTCATACCAAAAACCCCGGCTCGGTGAGGAGTTCCCCTGCACGGATCCGCTCACGGAAGCGGCAGAGCGTGAGATCCATGCGGGCCACCATCTCCCGGATGTGAGTCTCCCGGCCTTCCGGCTCGAGAATTCTCTCCACGCCCCCGTGGCGCATCACCAGCCGGCGGTCGGACAACAGCGAGACCAGCGGATCGTGGGTGACAAAGATCACCGATTTGCAGTGTTCCTTTAACACCTCGATCACCTTCTCCCGGAAAATTCCCGCATTTTCCACTTCATCGAGCAGGATAAGAGGCGCATTGCTGATCAGGATCGCATCGGCCACCATGAGCGAGCGGGTCTGGCCCCCGGAGAGTGCCGTGATCAGGCAACCGGGGTGAATCTGTTCCCCGGTGAACTGGTTGGCGAGATCGATGGTCTCGGCAACAATCGCTGAACCGCTCATCTTCCGTGCCCGGACATGCATGGCAAGGAAGGCTTCCACCGACATATCGGCCAGGCACTTGGTATTCTGGGTGATGAGGGCTATGGGTTTTTTTGAGGGGTCCCGGATGAACTCTTCTGCGGGGATTTCGCCGTTCACCAGCACCGTTCTCCCGGTCGAGGTGTCGTTGCAGGCAAACACCTCAATATCGTTGATGAATGCGGTCTTTCCGGAGCCGGTCGGACCGACGATAGAGAGCGTATCCCCGGGACGGATCACGATGCGGTCGAAGGATTCCGGGTTCCCGTGCTTATCGTGGCCGGGCAGAATGGTAATATCGCTGATGGCTCCGGAGCTCATGACAAGCAGAAGGAACCGCGGCTAAAAATAGGTTTGCCATAATTTTAGTTTTTTTAATTATTAAAGGAAAAATTTTATTTTTTATTACTACTATGATAGTATAATGTTTTCAAAAAAGGTATTTGAAGTGGATTTCCGGACTGCGCTGGAAGAGGAACTCGCCCGCAGGAACATGACCATAAAGGAGCTTGCTGACAAGGCCGGGATTCCTGCAGCAACGCTGTACAAGATTACGTCCGGCGAAGGGGATGTCCGTCTCTCAACAGTCAAAAAGATAGTCCAGGTACTTGAACCGAAGTTGCCGGTCTTCATTGCTGTCATTGCGGCAAAATTTCTTCTCGATGAAATTGAGGGGCAGGAGATCTGTATAAGAGGCCAGACCTATTCGCTGCGGGGGTATACGGCAAACTCTATTGAAGAGTGCATCATTGCTGCCGTTATGTCGGAAAAAGACGGGGCGGCCGGGATCATCTGTGCTCCTATCCTGGCATCGATGATAGAAAAGATTGTTGATGTTCCGGTAGCCATCATGAAGCCAAAGGCCGGCACCGTACTCGATGCGCTGGAGGTCGTTGCGCGACGAATATAACCGGCATCAGGTCAATCGACGGGGTTGTGGACGCATATTGGTAAAAACAGGGAGGGATTTACCGGGGTTTTCCGCCCCCGTGCCCGTGCTCCCCCGGCACCCAACGCCCACCGTCTTTGGTGAGTTCCTTCTTCCAGATCGGGACGCCTTTTTTGATCTCCTCGATGATATAGCGGGAGCCGGCATACGCTTCGGGACGGTGACCGGCACTCACCACGATAATCAGGATATTTTCGCCAACAGTAAGACGCCCTATCCGGTGGATGATGTCGACATGTAGGAGCCTGAACTGGTCGGTCGCTTCCTTTGCGATCTTCTCGAGTTCTTTTGCCGCCACTTCCTCGTAGGCTTCGAGCTCCATCTCGGTGATCCCGTCATCCCGGACAATGCCATCGAAGACCACGACTGCACCTGTCCCCTGCTTCTTTGCCGCTGCAATGAGAGCCCCGATATCGACATCAGCAGTCTGGATTGCGATCATGGTTCCCTCAATTATCCCCCCGCAACGGGCGGGAATACAGCGATCTCGTCACCGTCGGCAACCGGCGTTGTTGCCGCATCCTCAAGCTCGACCCGCTTGCCGTTCTTCATCAGGATCACAAACTCGTAAAAAGCCCCCTTCTCATCGAAGATGGCTGCATATCCCGCGGGATTTTTCCGGGCTATGGTTGCGATCAGGGAGGTAAACATCGTCCCTGAGGCTACATCGGTCATGATATCGGTCCCGAGCAGTTCGCGGAACCGGGCAAAAAACCGGATCTTAACGGTCATTTCTTCTTCCTCGCGGGTGTTTTTGATCCCGTTATACCACCGCACGCTTCGCAGGCGGGGTTGCGTTCAACACAGAGCTCTTCTGCATGCGCCTGCATCCCGTCCCAGATAAAGAGCCGGCCCGTGAGCAGTTCACCGCTTCCCAGCAGGTACTTGATCACTTCGTTTGCCTGGATCGTGCCGATGATACCGGGAGTTACCCCGACCACCGGGAACACTTCCTTGGGCGGGGCTTTGGGGAAGATGCATTTCAGGCAGGGGGTTTTTCCAGGAATGATTGTGGTTGCCTGCCCGTAGAATCCCCTGATCCCGCCATGGAAGAGCGGGATCTCCTTTGCTATCGCGGCGGTGTTGAGCAGGTATCGTGTCGGGTAGTTGTCCATGGCATCTACGATCCCATCAGCATTTCCGATAAGTTTTGCCGCGTTCGACTCATCGATCTTCACGTCGATCGCGTTGATCGTGATATCCGGGTTGAGCCCCTGCAGTTTCTCTTCAGCAGAGATGGTCTTCTTCCTGCCTATATCCCGGTCGAAGTGGAGAATCTGGCGGTTAAGGTTCGACTGGTCGACTACGTCCATATCGACAATGGTGATCGTTCCCACACCGGCAACGGCAAGATATAGGGAAATAGGTGAGCCCAGCCCCCCGGCGCCGGCCACAAAGATATGCGCCTTTTTCAGCCGCTCCTGGCCTTCCCCGCCAAAGAGCAGCATCTGCCGCTGGTATCGTTCGAGTTCCCGTTCTGAAAACATAGCTCACCAGTCGATTTCCGGATACCTGTTGCTGTAAATGCCTAATGCTGGCAGGTCATATCTTCGTGTTCATGCGAGTGGGGGTTCTTCTCCACCCAGGGTTCAAGCCCCTTCTTCACCCGGTAATCGTTGATCGCCTTGTGAATCCCTTCTTCGGCCAGCACCGAGCAGTGCATCTTGATCGGGGGAAGGCCTTCGAGCGCCTCGGCCACCGCCGCATTCGAGACATCCCAGGCCTCTTCGAGTGTCTTTCCCCGGACCAGTTCGGTTGCCATGCTGCTGGATGCGATCGCAGCCCCGCAGCCAAACGTCTTGAACTTCGCATCGGTGACGATGTTGTTCTCGATCTTTAAGAAGATCTTCATGATGTCCCCGCAGACGGGGTTTCCTACTTCCCCGATACCGTCGGCATTCTCGATCTCGCCGACATTCCGGGGATTCTTGAAATGGTCCATGACCTTGTCACTGTACATTGCAACCTCCTTCCTTTCCGCTCTTCTGGTAGAGCGGGGACATATCCCGCAGCTTTGTTACCACTTTCGGGAGCACTTCGAGCACGACATCCACATCCTTGTCTGTATTCGCATCGCCCAG
The DNA here is from genome assembly GCA_025350045.1 of Methanomicrobiales archaeon. Lineage (GTDB taxonomy): Archaea > Halobacteriota > Methanomicrobia > Methanomicrobiales > Methanospirillaceae > Methanoregula. Next base: position 43,720 of record JANXYM010000054.1, read on the forward strand.
CGTGAGCCGGAGCGAGCCGTGCGATATCTCCACCGGCAGACCGGTTGCAAGCAGCACATGGGAGGGTTCAAGCGAACCCGAGGTGCAGGCGCTCCCGGTAGAGGCGCAGATGCCCTCGTCATCCAGCCAGAGGAGCATGGACTCGCCTTCGATAAATTCGAAACTCACGTTGAAGTTCCCCGCGAGCCGTTTTTCCGGGTGACCGTTGAGCCGGGCGTTGGGTATGGTATCCAGGACACCCTTGATGAGCCGGTCCCGCATTGCCCGGATCTTCGCTGCATGCCCCGGAATATCTGCCGTTGCCTTCTCGATTGCCTTTCCCAGACCGACGATACCGGCAATATTCTCGGTACCCGCACGCCTTCTCCGTTCCTGTCCCCCGCCATGAATCAGGTTGTCGATCCGGACGCTTTTTTTGATGTAGAGCGCTCCTGTCCCTTTGGGCCCGTAAAATTTATGGGCCGACAGGGAGAGCAGATCGATGTTCTGTGCATTCACATCAATCGGTACGCTGCCGATTGCCTGGACGGCATCGGTATGAAAGTATACCTTATGCTTCCGGGCGATCGCACCGAGTTCAACGATTGGTTCAATCGTCCCGATCTCGTTGTTCGCGTACATGATCGTGATCAGGATCGTCTTGTCCGTGATCGCTTTCTCCAGGACTGCTGGATCCACCAGCCCGTACTGGTCAACGGGAAGGTACGTAACTTCGAATCCTTCCTTTTCAAGGAACTGGCAGGTGTGGAGCACCGCATGGTGCTCGATCGCACTGGTGATAATATGGTTACCCCGCTTCCGGTTCGCAAGCGCAACACCTTTGATCGCCCAGTTGTCCGACTCACTTCCTCCCGAAGTGAAATAAATCTCATCCGGTTCCGCACCCAGCGCTTTTGCCGTCTGCACCCGCGCCGCATCGATCGCCTTTTTTGATTCGCGGGCAATGCTGTAGATGGAGGACGGGTTGCCGAAATGTTCCGTGAAGTACGGGATCATCGCGTTCACCACGTCGGGTTTTACAAACGTGGTTGCGGAATGATCCATGTAGATTGTGCGTTGCGCTCCCATAGCATCTCTCTTACCTGATTATCTGTGTGGGGGGTGAGATTATTCTTTCCCAATGATATCATGAAACCCCGTTCTCAGTCCGGGCAAACCGGGGACTGGTTCATGGTGCAAAGATATTTGTGGTTTCCCGACTCAATTCACAATTGTGAATGCAATATATTATGTGACAACTCGGATAACTTAAACGTTGTGATACCATGGAAGCACCCTGTCAGAAAATAGTATGGGATGTCCTGCCGGCAATCCGGGCGGCAATCGCCGTAGAGCTCGTCAGGTGCGGGGTCTCCCAGGTAGAAGCTTCGCGAATGCTGGAGATAGCGCCATCGGCGGTCTCACAGTACCTGTCCGGCAAACGCGGGTACCGGATCGAATTTGAAGAGGATGTAAAAAAGTCGATTGCCCTGCTGGCACAGGACCTGATCGACAAAAAAGAGATCAAGGTTATCGAACGGATCTGTGGGATATGCCGACAGCTCCGGGAAGGGGAGGGCGGATGTGCCGGCCCGGCTCCTGAACGGTGCGGTTCATAATTTTTTTCATTCGCATTCCGATCGAATATGTTGGGTAATTCCGGAGATCCCATGATGGTTACAGAAAAGACGCAGGTGCTCAAAGAGATGATTGCATCGAAGGGATCGATGCTCATATCCTATTCCGGCGGCGTAGACAGCGCCCTGCTCGCCGTGCTCGCAACCGAGGTTCTGGGCGACAAAGTCCGGTGTATACTGCTCGACAGCCCGGTTGTCCCGCGTGCAGCAATCAATGAGGCCCGGCAGATCGCAGAGGAATACAACCTCCGGATGGAGATCATGCCCGTTCGCGTGATGGACGATGAACGGTTCAAGAAAAATCCAGCGGATCGCTGCTATTGGTGCAAGAAAAAATCCGACAAAGTGCTGAAATGGCGGATGGATGCATTGCACTTTGCCTGCATTGCCGATGGCATCAATCTATCAGACAAAGGAGAACACCGGCCCGGGCTCCAAGCGAGCACCGAAGACGGGATCTGCCACCCGTTCTTAGAGTCCGGTATAACCAAAGCAGACATACGGGAGATTGCCCGGGCCAGAGGGCTGAAGTTCTGGAACAAGCCATCTGCCGCCTGCCTCTCGTCCCGCTTTCCCTATGGAGATGAGATCACCTACAAAAAACTGGCCATGATCGAAGAGGCCGAAACGTTCCTGCACACCAGCGGGTTTGCCCAGTGCCGGGTCAGGCTGCATGGTGAGATCGCCCGGATCGAAGCAGTGCGGGAAGAAGTTCCAAAAGTGCTGGACATGCAAGACGAGCTGGTGAAGGTCTTAAAAGCGATCGGGTTTACCTATGTCACGCTCGATCTTGAAGGCTACCGCTCCGGCAGCATGGATGAAGTCTTACCAAAAGAAGAGCCACCACAATGACCCACCACAATGATGAACAGATCCCCAAAGAAGCAATGTTCCGGCACGTTCCCTGTATCCGGGTTGACGGGGAGAAAACTGAAGTTGCGAACCACGAGGTGATTGAAGAGATCCCCTATGCCCTCTTTATCAACGGCAGGCACGCGATGACTGCCATGATGAGCCCTGTGCAGCTGGAAGATTTTGTCACCGGCTATCTCTACACGGAACAGATCATCAGGGGAATTGACGAGATCGAATCGATCAGGATCGAGAAGAACCGCCTCAGCGTGATCACAAAAAACCTCTTCAAGGTGCTGGGTCCAAAAAAGACAATTCTCTCCGGCTGCGGGGGCAGTGCATCGTTCATCGACACCACAAAACTGCCTTTTGTCAAATCCGATTTTACTATTCCGACCACCATCATCAGCGGCACCATCCGGGGCATTCTCGACTCCGAACTGCACGACAAAACGGGCGGCATCCACGTGGTGGGCCTTGCCTCGGCCGATGGCGTAATCGCCCGATCGGAAGACATCGGGCGGCACAATGCACTCGACCGGGTGATCGGGTATGCCCTGAGAAACAACGTGGACCTGTCCCGGACCTATGCGATCTGTTCCGGGCGGATCTCCTCGGAGATGGTCCGCAAATGCCTGATCGCAAACATCCCCATCGTGATCTCCCGGGGGGCTACCACCACCCTTGCGATCGATATTGCCGCAAAGACCGGCCTGTGCGTCATCGGCTTTGTCCGGAGTTCAAAGATGAATATCTATACCCATCCCGAACGCGTGCAGGGTGTGCCGTCACTTCCCCAGTGATTTCCGGAGCATACAGACCTGGCAGAGTTCTCCGCTGCAGGGATCCCCGCACTGGCGGCAGCGGCGCAGGGATTCGGAGATTTCTCTCCGGTCCACCTGTTTTTCTATCGCCCGTTTGCTCCTGATCAGGTTACGCATGGTGCCGGGATGCTTCTGTTCCAAAGAAGAGAGCATCGATCGCACCTCCCGTCTCAGGGCATAGCGGGTATACGGGCACTCGGGAAGGAAGGGGAAGAGGTCCTGCACGAACAGGTATGCTGCAATCTCTTTTTCCGCTATATCGGCAAGCGGTTTGATCCGGGGGATAAAACAATCCAGAGAGTCCGCATCGCTGGTGCGGACAAGGCGGGGCAGGTCACCCCGGAGCGTGTTCATGAGAACCGATTGTGCCTCATCATCGAGATTGTGGCCGGTGGCAATCTTCGTTGCACCCGCCTGGTGTGCAGCGACTGAAAGGGCTTTCCTGCGAAGGATCCCGCAGACCGAGCATGCCTGTGTCTCGCGCCCGGCAAGCAGGGTATCGAGATTCTCCCCGATAAGATCCGCAAACGAGACGCAGACATGTTCGATCCCGAGTTTTTTTGTAACCCCCTCTGCGGCCCGTATGGTATCATCGCGGTAGCCGGCAATCCCCTCATCCACGGTTATGGCAACAAGGCTCACACCATCCCATGAAGGAAGGAGCCGGGAAAGGATCACCAGAAGTGCAGTGCTGTCCTTGCCACCGCTGAACGCAACTGCAATCCGGTCATGAGGCTTTACCAGTTCCCGCTCACTGATCGTCCGTAAAGCCCGTCCTTCAACGTCTTCGATGAGATGAGCGGCGCAGAGATGCCGGTCAGGCTCCCGCATCCGGATGACAGGGGGTGCCCCGCATATCGTACACCGACCCGCTCCACCCGTCACCGGATTACAAGACCCCATTCATCCTCCGTGCGCGATGCGGATGATCCGGATCTCGTCATCGCCACCGGCAACTACATCTTCCGGCACCAGTTTCCCGTTCCGGGATACAATCACTTCGGAGGGGTTGATGCCCCGCAGGTGAAGAATCCAGCCGACACTCACCGGTTCGCCCTCGATAGTCTCGGTCGTTGAATCGGGAAAGATGATCTTCATGAGAACAGGAGAATAGTTGGGCGTTCCCGTTCATTAATTTCCCCCTGCATGAAGTTTTTTAACACACGGTTCGAATGTATACAACACAGGAGCGTTCATACGTTGCCGGTCACTTCCCTCAAAGACGAGATTCTCGCCCTGAAACGAGAGCGCGATGCCATCATCCTTGTCCACAACTACCAGTTGCCGGAAATCCAGGACATCGCCGATCTCTGCGGAGATTCCCTCGAACTCTCCCGGGCTGCCGCCACCATGGAAGGCAAAGTGATCGTTTTCTGCGGGGTGGATTTCATGGCCGAGACCGCGGCCATTCTCTCGCCGGAAAAGACCGTCTTACTCCCGGCACCCGATGCCTGCTGCCCGATGGCCCAGATGATCTCGGCAGAGGAACTCCGGTTCGCCAGGGCCCGCAACCCGGATGCAGCCGTGGTCTGCTACGTGAATACGACTGCTGAAGTCAAGGCAGAGAGCGATATCTGCTGCACCTCGTCAAATGCTATAAAAGTGGTCAACTCGGTTGAACAGGATCGCGTGATCTTTGTTCCCGACCGGAATCTCGGGCGTTATGCAGCCCGGTTCACGAAGAAGGAGGTGCTTCCCTGGGAAGGGTTCTGCATTGTGCATGACCAGATCACCCCGGCCCAGGTCGCGACCGCCCGGCAGGCACACCCGGGTGCCGTGCTGCTCGTCCACCCGGAGTGTCGCCCGGAGATAATCGATCTCGCGGATCACGTGGCCAGCACCTCCGGCATAATCAAGTATGTCTGCACCTCTCCCAAACAGGAGTTCATCATCGGTACCGAAGTCGGGATCCTGCACCGGCTCACAAAAGAATGCCCGGGGAAAAAGTGCTACCCGCTCTCGCAGGCATCCGTATGCCGGAACATGAAAAAGACCGATCTCACAACAGTGCGGGACGCGTTGCAGACACTCCGCCCCCGTATTACCGTGCCAGAAGCAATTGCGGACCGGGCCCGCAGGGCGATCGAGCGGATGCTGGCGCTCCCGTAAAAATTATTTTTTCTCTGCAGGCACGTTCTTCTGCGCCATGAGTTTATTGTACATCTCTTCGCCCACGCACTCCTTTGCGTACTTGCACCACTGGACGCAGGACGCAATATCGTTATAGACCTCAAAACCGCAGCTGCATCTGACGGAAATATCGTTGGAGAACAGTTCCACTTCTTCTCCGCACTGGGGGCACTTTTTGATAGCGAGCGTGGGAGTGCGGATATTTGCTGCTCCGGGACAGTGATCGAGCATAAAGGTTCCTCGTTTAGGGTGTATACTCCCCGTCTAATGAAACCACGGGTCGTATCACCCGTCCGTCATCGGACGTGGGGGTATTCACGAGAGAGGAGACCGGAGACAGGGACATCTTTTCTGCCGGGTAAGGGGCGAGCATCGCCCTGAGCTGCCCGGTATCCAGCGGACCACCGGTAAGACACCGCTCCTCGTAGTCCGGCGCAAGGATTGCCGGCATACGGCTGTGAACCGTTGCCATCAGGGCATTGAGATCCGTGGTGATGATTGTGTACGTGGAGAGCAGGGTTCCTGCGGGATCGTGCCACTCATCGTACAGCCCGGCAAAGGCAAAGAGTGGCTGGTCGTTTACCTGAATATAGAATGGGATCTTTTTTGCACCCTCGTACTTCCACTCAAAAAAGCCGCTCGCGGGGATGAGACAGCGTCTCATTTTCAGCAGGGGGACAAACGAGGGTTTCTCTGCAAGGGACTCTGCCCGGACGTTGATGATCGGATGCGCCAACTTGGGGTTCTTTGCCCGGTGGGGAACGATTCCCCACTGCATCTGCACGAGTTCTCTGCCGGAAGTTCCCTGCACTATCACCGGCTGCGATATTGAACTTCGAGCGAGTGCCGAGCATCGGGTTGAAGATGCGGAAGCGGTTGCCAAGATCATCAATGCAGATGAGGGAATACCGGCCGCACATTACTCTCCACGTATCATCCCCCCGCTCATCAATCTTGCGATTGCTGCCCGGCACTTTCACCCCCCGCAAACCTGAGCCTTATCCCGCCCGGTGCAGCAGGGATCCGGTGCAATGCTTATCGAGCTCTCCCGAGGGATCACCCTCCACCCGGGCAGTTTCACGGCAGTGATAGCACCGGAAAAAAAGATCCTTGCAGCGCTCAACAGCAACGCGGATCTCCAGCGGTTCCTCTTCCTCTATGTCTGCGGCAACTACTCGCGTATCCTCTCGGGCATCGGCCGCACATCGGGCAACTTCGAAGTCCGCCGGCCATTTACCGCTGACCAGCTCTTAACGGTCATCCACGAGGCGAGTCACACGATCGTCTTTATCGAGCATGACGCAACACTTTTCGATGGCGCAGAGCGCCTGTTCGATCCGATCGCATCAGCGCTCAAACAGGCGGGCAGAGAGGCAATGGTGATCCTGTGGGCACCGGCCAGTGACCGGTCCTTTGCCGCACTGATCCGGCAGGCAGATCGGATCATCGAGATTATTCCCGAAGGCACACCCCAGGATCGGTTTGGTTTTGCCAGCCAGCGCTCCTGCCGGAAGGGTGGGGCGGTACCCCGGGCCCAGAAAACACTGGAGGTGTAAGGACGGGCAGGAGTTTTGCAAGCGTCCGACAGGGAGTCAAGGGCCCCCTGGACCGCTGGGCCAGGACGGTACGGGCACTCAGGAAAGAAGACCAGCCGTACGGTGAGAGTGTGACAGCACTGGCCCGGCTCCATTCGAGCGAAGCATTCTATGGCTTCGATGAACCACTGGAGGCAGCGATCTTTTCTGCGCTTATAGGAATGCTCAGGCTGCAGGAAGAGCAAGAGGAGCAGAAAACACCGGCACACACGGATGACCTGAACACGAGTCAGGAGAGAGAGGAACGCGATGTGGATCCTTGACTCGGCCTTCCGGAGCGGGGGCGTGGACCTCTGGCACAAGGACGGGACGGTGCAGAAGTGCCATCACGAGTATGATCCGCCGTTTTATCTCCAGCTCCCGGACCCGGACTTACATCACGAAATGATCGAAGCGCTCGAAGAGCACTACCGTGCGGAGCCCTGCACGTTCACCACCATCTTTGGCGAATGTGAAGGTTACCGGGTTTTTGCCGGCAGGCCGGTGGCAGAAGCTATCGAGCAGCAGACGCAGTTTGCTGCGCAGCTCTTCAACGTGGATGTGCGGCGCGACCAGCGTTTCATGGCAGAGAACGGGATTGTACCCTGCTGTGCCGACCCGGATGACCGGTTCTCCCCTCTCTTCGAACACGGTCTGGACAGCATGGAGATCCGGATCCGTGATGACCCGGACCGCGACCAGACCTGCTCGGATATTGAGATCATCTGCGGGCGCACCGAGCGGCTGCACGGGCAGGAGCGGGAAGTGCTTGCCGATCTCTTCGGGCTCATTGCTGCATCCGACCCGGACCTGATCCTGATGACCGATGCGGATCGCTGGATGTCGAAACTCCAGGTACGCGCCCGGGTCCTGGGCCTCGAGATGCAGTTTTCCCGGAACGGGAAGTATCGGACCATGGACTCGCGCTCCTACTGGAGCTACGGCAGGGTCGAGCACAAGGAAGCAGCACTCATACCGGACGGGAGGATCCTGATCGATACCGAGCAGTCGTTTGTGTACCGTGAGGGGGGGCTTGCCGGTGTGCTGATGGCCTCCCGGCTCTCGGGGCTCTCGCCCAACCTCGCATCCCGGTTCACCCCAGGCACACTCATCTCCAGCTACGAGACCTATGAAGCGGTACGAAGGGGAATAGTGGTGCCATTCAGAAAGAGCGATGCCGAAGTTCTGCGGAAATTTGCTGCACTTAAGGCTGCGGACCGGGGCGGGATGATGTTCCAGCCGGAGCCCGGCATCTTTGAAGAAGTGGATGAGATCGATTTCACTTCGATGTACCCTTCCATCATCGTGCTGGCGAACCTGTCACCGGAGACTATCAGAGATCCGGAACAGGGACGCCGGGGATTTCTCCCCATCGCCCTGGAGCCCCTGCTCGACCTGCGGATACGGGCAAAGCAGCTGAAAAAGACCGACCCGGCCATAGCCGGTATCGATGCAGTCCTCAAGTGGATGCTGGTCACCTGTTTCGGCTACACGGGCTACAAGAATGCAAAGTTCGGCAGGATCGAGGTGCACGAGGGAATTACCGGGCGATCGCGCGACATCCTGCTGCAGACCAAGGACATTGCAGAATCTATGAACTTTCGCGTCCTTCACGGCATCGTGGACTGCCTCTGGGTGCAGGGTTCACCGGTTACAGCACTGCAGGAGCGGGTTGACCGGGAGACCGGGTTGCCAACAGAACTCGAACATTTCACCTGGATAGTTTTCCTGCCGCTCAATGACGGGCTGGGGGCCTACAACCGCTACTATGGCCGGCTCTCTGATGGCAGCGTGAAGGTGCGGGGCATTGCCGCACGCCGGCATGACACCCCGGAGTATATCCGCACGATGCAGGGTGCAATGCTCGCAGTTATGGGAAAGGCGACAACGATTGCTGAACTTGGCGGGCTGTGGGATCAGGTACACGCGATATACCAAAACGCGGTGCAGCAGCTGCCATCTGCACCCGCACAGGAGATGGCTATCAGCCGGCGGATCAGCAGGCTTACGTACGCCCACCGCTGCATAGAAGGCGCTGCGGTGAATGCATACCGGCAATGTGGAGTGCCGGCCGCACCGGGCATGAAGATCCGGTATGTGGTGCTGGATGCACGTACGTACCGGGTGGTACCGGCATGGGATGCAGACCATTTCGACATCCCGTACTACCGGGAACTGATGGAGAGGGCATGGATCGAGATCACGTATGCGTTCAGGGCGTTCAGGGTGGCCGGTAAAGAGCGGCAGGGTGTTCCTGCGCTTCGTATGCAGCAGCAGATCTGTACTGAACAGCCGGAGGGCCGGGTTACACAAAAGATGTAATAGGGTCTATCACCAAGTAACCGGCAACTATGACCGATAAGCAGCTCATCTCCACCATAAAATACGTGGCCGGTGCAAAACCGGTCTTTTTACTCTCGGAGATTGTGCCGTACCTTGAAAAAAAACACCCGGTTGAAAAACTGCTCACCCTCATTACCCCCCTGTTAGACGAACTGAACCTTGTGGCAAAGAAGGTGGGTGCAGACTATGAGATATCGCGGAGGGTACCGGCAGGGCAGTATACGTCAAACCCGGCAGAACTGGAACGGCAGGAGGCGTTTTTTGCGAGCCGACGCCTCCCCCCGGCACTGGAAACGGCAATCGAGCAGTACATACCGAAAAAAGTGGGAAAGGAACTGGCTGATCCCGCGATTCTCGAACGGCTCCGCAGGGCGATTGTTGCCCAGAAGTCGGATTACTGGAAGCCAACGCACCAGCGTTCGCTGCAGTACACCAAGGCATACCATGTGCTGGGGTACCTTGCGTACCATTTCCCGGTCTACTATGTGCAGACCCAGTACCTGCTCGCCATGCTCGCCAAAGACGGCCTGCTGAAGAACACGATGACCGTGCTGGATGCCGGTACCGGGCCGGGAGTCGTGCCACTTGCAATTGCGGATTTTTATTCCCGGCTTGATGGTGCAACGGCAACGGTGTATTCGGTGGAACGCTCGGAAGAGCACATCGAGGCGTTCATGTACCTGCGGGAGCAGTGCACGCAGAAAGGGGACAAAGTCAGTATCAAGCCCCCGATAAAGGCGGATCTCACCACCCTTGACCCGGCAAAGATTCCGCAGCAGATCGACCTGATGGTATTTTCCAATGTGCTCAACGAGATCAGTGATGTTTCGCTTGACCAGCGGGCGGATCTCGTCATGAAACTGGCCGGGCGGCTTGCACCGGATGGCACGATCCTCATCATCGAACCTGCTGAAGAGACCAACTCCGCCCAGCTGCGCCTGCTCTCGCTGGCATTGAAGAAACGGGGGCTCACGATCCACAGCCCCTGCTCATTTATCTGGGGCACGAACTGCACGCCGGACCGGTGCTGGAGTTTTGCCACCAGCCGGAACATCCAGCCCACCCGCTTGATGGGGGTACTGGCATCCGGGGATGAGCCGTTCCGGTATCTCAACATCGATATCAAGTACACGTACGTGGTGATCAGGAAAGACGGAAAAGTCCGGGATACCTACCGGGTGCCCACCGGTTCCCGGGTACTGCGGTTGTCCCAGATCCGCCGCCACGTGGAGAAACGGATCAATCTCATAGCAGCCAAGATGTCCGGGAACCTGGGCGATGCAAAGACAATGGTGTTCAAGCTCTGCGATGGCACGGCCGATACACCGGTATATGCGGTGGTGCCGGCCTATCATGTAACCCCGGAAAATGAGGCGATCGTGTCGGCACCGTACGGGACAATCCTTGAGATCGAGAGCGTACTTGTCCGGCACAACCCGAAGCATGATGCATACAATGTGCTGGTGAGCAGGAATACCTTAATCCGGTAAAAACAATTGGTTTTTGATGCGCATCAGGTGATGCTGAAAATATTTCCACTGTTTCCAAACGGTGTATCAGTATTTGTGACTCTGATGTAGTACGCATTGGTTCCGGTCCTCACACCGCCAGAGGGAATGGTAAACTGACAGGTAAGCTGGTTCGGGGCGGCTATATTCACGGATGCACCCGTGGAGATTACGGTTGTTGCATTTCTCAATTCTACAGTTGCACCCGGCTGGAAATTAGCACCCGCAAGATTCGTGATGCTCACGGTTGTTCCCCGTGCTGCGGTATTCGGAGTAATGCTGGAAATTGTCGGTGCAGTACTGGTCACGGTAAATCCGTTGGCAAGGGTAACACTCTTACCATCGGGGTTGATAATGGTGACATTACGTCGAGCGGCAGGTGCGCCGGTCAGGTCAAAGGAACAGGTAATACTGGTATTGGCCGGATTTACCACAACACTGGTTGCTATGATATCAGGGCCTGCAGTCGCATTAACAAGTTTGACCGTGGCACCGGTCTGGAACCGGGTTCCCGCCAGATTCGTGATAGTCACGGTCCAGCCGCGTACATAGGTGTTCGGGGTGATGCTCGTCACGGTCGGGGCATTGCTGGTGACAGTGAATGTTCCTGCGGTGGTACGGGTAACAGATTTCCCGTCCGGATTTGTTACCGTAATATTGTATGCTCCAACCGGTGCTCCGGCGGGAACAGACAGGGTACCGGTGATATTGGTTGAAGAGACAACATTGATATTTTGTAAGGGTATTATCGTGGCACCCTGCCAGTATGTAACTGTTGTACCCGGTTGGAAATTGGTCCCTGCAAGCCTCGTAATAACAATCGTTGCAGCCTGCGCACCGGTTGCCGGGGTGCTGCCCGTGATAGTCGGGGCATTGCTGGTGACCGTAAACCCGTTTGCAAGGGTGCCGTTTTTCCCATCGGGATTTGTCACTGTAACATTCCGTCTTGCAGCAGGAGCACCGGTGAGATCAAATGTGCAGGTAATACTGGTATTGGCCGGATTTACCACAATACTGGTTGCCATGATATCAGCACCTGCAGAGCTGTTGACCAGTTTCACTACTGCTCCGGGTTGGAACCGGGTTCCCGCAAGGTTGGTTATGTTCACCGGCCATCCCAGGTTTGCGGTATTCGGAGTTATTCCTGTCACGGTCGGGGCATTGCTGGTAACCGTGAATGTTCCTGCAGTGGTGCGGGTAACGGATTTCCCGTCCGGATTTGTTACCGTAATATTGTATGCTCCGACCGGTGCTCCGGAGGGAACAGACAGGGTGCCGGTGATATTGGTTGAAGAGACAACATTGATATTTTGTAAGGGTATTATCGTGGCACCCTGCCAGTAGGTCACCGTTGCACCCGTCAGGAAATTGGTTCCTGCAAGCCTCGTAATACCAACCGTTGCGCTTTGTACCCCGGTCGCCGGAGTACTGCTGGTGATGGTCGGTGCCGGCCCGGTCAGCGGAAGCGGAGTACAGGTCCAGTCCCATGTTGAGAGGATAAGGTGGGATTTTTCATCCACAAGCCGGATTTTCATGGGGCAATCCGTAACCGACTGGGCTTCATTGGTCGAAAGTGTCGCAGTATTTGTGGTTATCCGGTAGATATTCTTGGAGGTATTGTAATAGATGAACAATGTTGTACCTGGTTTGACCGCGTTGAGCCCCAGTACTGGCCTCGCTCTCGAACTGTTGGTCTTGTTATCAAGATAGATGCCCATCTCATGCAACCCGGTGAGAGAAGAATTCAGGTACACTTCTTCACCGGCCCGGTGGAACACCGTGATGAAGTTTTTGGAATACAGGGTCTGGTTTTTGATATCAGAGGCGATTAAAGCGGATTTTTGCTGGAAGATATTTGCGCCGAGGATTAAACCGGTAACAACAATCACCAGCATAAGGACCATGAGAATTATGAGTATAGCGGAAATTGTTTCTGAAATCGCAGGGTCGCTCTTCATGATAGTAATTGATACAATACTTCCGTTGAAATCTATTTAAAATAATGTGGGCGTGAAAAAGCTCATATTGATTTTTATAGTACAGATAGAGAGTTGAATATGAAGCAATGGACACCATTACCTTAGCCAGCGACGAGTCCATCATCCACAAGACGCAAACACTTATTATCAGTGGCGTGAGGCACGAAGCAGTACTTACCAGCAGGCGCCTTATCCTTGTTGAGAGTGAAACTGGTCACATCCATGAAGATATCCCTTTTACCAGCATTAGTCTGGCAACATCGGGAATAAACAGAATGCGGGAACCCTTCATAACACTCAACTTCAATTCACCTGAAGGGGAGAAACGGCTGCTGGAGCTCATCTTCATCCATCTGACAGGTAACGGGAATATCAGGGAGATGGAGACATGCTTAACAATCCTCGGACAGCACAATGTTCCCGTTGAGAGCAAAGTCCCCCTGGGGAGTCCGACACTTTTGCGCAGGGGAGACAGGACAGTGACCGGGGAGTCGTTTGCTGAAGCACAGGCCAACCGCCCGGCTGTACCGGAATGGACAATTCTTGGCTCGTCACACCAGATCAGGAAACCGCTCCCGTCAGAGGAGAAACAACAATCACCCCTCGTCTTAATCGCTGCGGCAGTCCTCATCATTGTCATATTTGCCGTAGGGGTGTTTATTGTAGGACAGTCTCTGACTGCAAAAAATGTCACGGTCAACCAAAACGTGACAGGCACTGATACTACCCGGGTCGTGGCGTCATCCCCATCAGTAACACCCACACCTCAGCTGCAGGTAACTGACGACACGGATCGATATCCACTCCCGATTTCAGTTCCCACAACCGGGGTCTGGGTGCGGGTATCCTACCCGGGAAATTATACCGGGTTCCTCAAGGCACAGGGAAGACAGATCGAGATCAACAGTTCCGGAACTGGATTCTACCAGATGCCCGTCCAGAATACCATGATCGAGGGAATGATCGAGAAGCAGGACGGATCTGCGGAAAAAATTAAAGCAGAGGTCTATAACGGGGGGACACTGGTCTCGAAGAGCGAGACAACGACCCCGCGGGGAGTGGTTGATATCCATGTTATGGTGGGACCGGCAATCGGGGGTGAAGTTATACCCACGCTGACACCGGTAGTACAGCCAGAACCCATACCGGATGTATCTCTTCCCCCGGTCACTATCCCTTCATCCGGGGTCTGGGTACGGATATCCTACCCGGGAAATTATACCGGGTCTATCGGTGCAAAAGGAAGGCTGGAAATGATCAACAGCACGGGTAACCAGTTGATCCATGTACCCGTAACCAGCGGGATGATCGATGGCTCAATCGAGAAGCAGGATGGAAGTGACAGGACACTGTTCATCGAGATTTATAAAGACGGAACCCTGGTCACCCGCAGCGCCTCCTCCCGGCCCTTCGAACTGGTGGATATCCATACGAATGTGTAGCCGGCACTGCAGGTACAGCCTGGCAGGTCCGGATCTGTTCCGCTCCATCCGGGGAAAAGAAATAAAAATTTTGCAGCAGAATTTTTGCAGCAGGTCTTGTTTTTGGGGAGTGGGGGGGAATTGTTCCCGTACCTGTGCCAATCACGGTATACGATAGACATCCGTAACAGGAATGTAGGTCGTTGAGGGAGGAAGGGTGTAATCCAGATACGCAACCGCTACTCCCGTGTGTTCATACATATTCACCACAAGGTGATGGTACCCCGGAGTCAGGTGGACCGTCCGGGTGACTGCAGTTGAACTATGGAGCCCCCCGTTATCGATCAGCAGTGTCTCATCAACCCATAG
>JANXYM010000056.1 GCA_025350045.1 Methanomicrobiales archaeon
GGTTCAAGGTGACCCTGCAGGAGAGGATGCTCCCCCTTCCGCTTGAGTGGAGGAAGCCCCGGATGATCTTTGTCAACTCGATGAGCGATCTCTACCACAAGGATGTCCCGACACCCTTTATCAAAAAAACCTTCGATGTCATGAGAAAGGCATCGTGGCATACATTCCAGATACTCACCAAACGATCGGATCGGTTCAGGGAAATTGAGGAGACCATCAGGATCCCTAAAAATGTCTGGCTGGGTGTCAGTGTGGAGAGCGAGGATTATCTTTTCAGGATAGATGATCTCCGGGCAACATACGCACCAGTCAAATTTCTCTCGCTGGAACCTCTGATCGGCCCGCTGCCGGGTCTGAACCTTGACGGTATCGACTGGGTAATTGTCGGTGGGGAGTCGGGACCCGGTGCCCGGCCGATGCAGGAAGAGTGGGTGACGGATATCAGGGACATCTGCCTTGCGTCGAATGTACCGTTCTTCTTCAAACAGTGGGGTGGCGTTATCAAGAAACGGGCCGGCAGGGTGCTTGAAGGCCGGACGTGGGATCAGATGCCGGCTCTTAATGTCAGCGTGGCGTAATCTCTGAAAAAACCTGAAAATTTTTCCATCATTTACAGAACCTTTTTGTTCTCCCGCACCAACCAATCTGTAAATACCTGAAAATTTTGCAAAATTTTTCAGTTATTAATGGTAAATGAGGAGTTCGGGTGCGGGATGAAAAAACCTCAGAAACCTCCGGGTTTTGACCGGATGTGGTCGGATTATCTTGAGAAGTATAATTATCTGGCGAACCGGGTCAACCAGAAGAACGAAGAATCGGCGGAAATCCGGAAGCTGATCCGGAAATATAACGAGCTTGAGTACGTTCACTGGGATGATCTGCGCCGGAAGAAACTCCCGTTCGACCCCATCGCATTCTGGTTTGTCATACGCACCATGCGCAGCACGAAGTACCGTGAAATCTCAATCGGCGACGAAAAATTCCCCTTCTATTCCCCGGAAAAGTTCGACAAACAACTCCACCTCATCGACAAGGCCTCCCCCGCGTCGTTCGACCGGCTCTTCGGCGAGTCCCCGAGCGAGGCAAACCGGGAACAATACCTCGTCAATTCCCTGATGGAAGAGGCCATCGCCTCCAGCCAGCTTGAAGGGGCAGCCACGACCCGGCCGGTAGCCAAGAAGATCCTCCGGGAAGGCAGGAAACCGAAGGACACTTCGGAGCGGATGATCGTCAACAACTATCGGACAATCCGCCGGCTCAAGGAACTGCGGAACAAGCCGTTATCCCGGGAACTGATCCTGGAAATCCACCACGAGATCACCCGGGGAACCCTTGAGACCGAGAGTGACGAATCGGAATTCCGCACCTGCGATGATATCGTAGTGGGAAGCAGGGCAGACCCGACGAAGATCTTCCACTACCCCCCCGAATGTGCAAAAATTCCGGCAATGATCACCGACCTCATCGCATTTGCGAACGAGGAGGACGAGTTCATCCACCCCATCGTCAAAGCGATCATTCTTCACTTCCTCATCGGGTACATCCATCCCTTCGTTGACGGCAATGGCAGGACGGCCCGGGCACTCTTTTACTGGTACGCCCTGAAGCATCACTACGATCTGCTGGAGTACATCTCGATCTCGCGCATCTTCGTTCATGCCCCGGCGCAGTATTCCCATGCATACCAGCTGACCGAGACTGACGGCAACGACATGACCTACTTCATCGACTTCAATATCCACATCATCAGCAGGGCGCTTGAAGACCTCCGGCAGTATCTTATCCGCAAAAAGGAGGAGGAAGCAGAATCGCTCCAGCTGGTTGAACGGATTCCCGATCTCTCGTTCCGCCAGGCAGAGATCCTCAGGGACTTTATCCGTCACCCGTCACGGCCTTACACGATCAGCGAGATTGCCGGGAAGTACAAAGTATCGTTACCAACGGCGAGAACCGATCTCACCCTCCTTGAGGAAAAGGGAAAACTGAAAAAGTACCTGGACGGTAAACGGCAGATTTTCATATACAAAGGAGGGACGCGGCAATGACCCCCGCTGCCCGCATAGCCGAATCCCACGTAGAAGAACACGCCCTCTCCTGGCTCCGGGAGCTCGGCTACACTACTCTTTTTGGCCCGGACATCGCCCCCGGTGAACCCAAAGCCGAGCGCGAACACTGGCACAACGCAGTCCTGAAACACCGGCTGGCAGCAGCAATCGCCCGGCTCAACCCGGGTATCCCGGCAGATGCCCAGGAAGCCGCATTAAAAAAGATCCTGCATCCCGATTCCCCGTCACTGGTGAACAATAACCGGACATTCCACCGGATGCTTGTCGATGGGGTTGAAGTCGAGTACCACCGGCCCGATGGAACGATCAAAGGCGACCAGGTACGGCTGGCGGACTTCGATCACCCGGGGAAGAACGACTGGCTCGCCGTCAACCAGTTCACCGTAATCGAGAACCACCACAACCGGAGACCCGATATTCTCCTGTTCCTCAACGGCCTCCCCATCGTCATCATTGAGCTGAAGAACCCGACCGATGAAAAGGCAACGATCGAGACCGCGTACCGGCAGATCCAGACCTACAAGCAGCAGATCCCGGCCTTGTTCGCCCACAATGAGATGATCGTCATCTCGGACGGCCTCGAAGCCCGGATCGGCACCCTGACCTCTATCCGCGAGCGGTTCATGCCGTGGCGGACCATTGAGGGCGAACAGCTTGCCCCGCCAACCCTGCTTCGGCTCGAAGTGCTCATCCGGGGTGCATTCGACAAGCGGCGGCTCCTCGATCTGATCAGGAATTACATTGTCTTTGAGATCGATGATGAGGGCGGAATTGCCAAGAAGATGGCGGGGTACCACCAGTACCATGCCGTGAAAAAAGCGGTTGAAAGCACGGAACGGGCATCCCGGCCCAGCGGGGACCGGCGGGGCGGGGTTGTCTGGCACACGCAGGGATCGGGAAAGAGCTTAACGATGGTCTTTTTCACCGGTGAGATTGTGCTCAGTCCCGCGATGGAGAACCCGACAATTGTGGTGATCACGGACCGGAACGACCTCGATGACCAGCTCTTCGGCACCTTCTCGCGCTGCCATGAGATCCTCCGGCAGAAGCCGGTACAGGCAATCGACCGGGAGCACCTCAAAAAACTGCTCGCGGTCGGGTCCGGGGGGATCGTGTTCACGACCATCCAGAAATTCTTACCGGAGAAGAAAGGCGGGAAATATCCCGAATTGAGCGGGCGCAAGAACATCATCGTGATCATCGACGAAGCTCACCGGAGCCAGTACGATTTCATCGACGGGTTCGCCCGCCACATCCGGGACGCACACCCCGGGGCGACCTTCATCGGGTTCACCGGCACTCCCATAGAGAAGGAAGACAAGAACACCCGGCACGTCTTCGGGGATTATATCAGCATCTACGATATCCAGCGGGCAGTCGAGGACAAGGCCACCGTCCCGATCTACTACGAGAGCCGGCTTGCAAAGATCTATCTCGACGAGAAAGAACGCCCGAAGATCGATCCCCAGTTCGAGGAGATCACCGAAGGAGAAGAGATCGAGAAGAAAGAGGATCTCAAATCGAAATGGGCGGCGCTCGAAGCCGTTATCGGGACCGAAAAACGGGTCTCGCTCATTGCACAGGATATCGTTGATCACTACGAGAAACGGCAGGAGGTCATTGAAGGCAAAGCCATGATCGTTTGCATGAGCAGGCGGATCTGTGTCGATCTCTACAAAGAACTCGTACGGCTCCGCCCGGAATGGCATGCCTATGAGGATGACAAGGGTATGCTCAAGGTCATCATGACCGGATCGGCAACCGATGAATTGGAATGGCAGCAGCATATCCGGAACAAGCCCCGCAGGGAAGCGCTTGCAAAACGGTTCCAGAAGACAAAGCATGATGATAACCCGATGAAGATCGCCATCGTGCGTGATATGTGGCTGACCGGTTTCGATGTCCCGCCGCTCCACACCATGTACATCGACAAACCCATGCAGGGACACACCCTCATGCAGGCCATCGCCCGGGTCAACCGGGTCTTCAAGGACAAACCGGGCGGTCTGGTTGTCGATTACATAGGTCTTGGGGAGGAGCTCAGGAAAGCGATCGCCAACTATACCGAAAACGGGGGCACCGGCAAAACCGCAATCGACCAGGAAGAAGCAGTCGCCGTCATGCAGGAGAAATACGAGATCTGCTGCGGTATCTTCCACGGCTTCGACTGGTCGGACTGGGAAGACCCGCAGCGCCGGCTCGCACTCCTGCCGGTGGCCCAGAGTGTCATCCTTGGCAAAAAAGATGGGAAGAAACGGTTTATTGCAGCAGTTACGGAACTCTCCAAGGCGTTTGCCCTTGCAGTGCCTCATGACGAGGCTTTAAAGATCCGGGACGATGTGGCCTTCTTCCAGGCAGTACGAACAGCGCTGGTAAAATTCGATGGTGACGGTGAAAAGGCAGACCGGACCTGGGACATGGAACATGCCATCCGCCAGATTGTCAGCGGGGCGATCGTTTCCGATCAGATCATCGACATCTTTTCTGCGGCCGGTCTCAAAAAGCCGGATATCTCGATCCTGTCCGAGGAATTCCTCGCAGAAGTCAGGGGACTCCCGCAGAAGAATGTAGCCGTGGAACTCTTAAGAAAGCTCCTGAATGACGAGATCCGGACCCGGCAGAAGAAGCGGCTTGTTCAGTCCCGTTCCTTTGAACGGATGCTCGAAGAGACCATTCACCGGTACAAGAACCGGGCCATTGAATCCGTTGAGGTCATCGAGGAGCTGATTAAGCTTGCAAAGGAACTGCGTGAAGCCGACAAACGAGGTCAGGATCTCGGGCTTACGGAAGCGGAACTGGCCTTCTATGAAGCCCTTGAGGTGAATGACAGTGCTGTCATGATCCTTGGTGACGAGGTTCTCCGGAAAATCGCTCATGAACTGGTGGATCAGATCCGGAAGAATGCCACGATTGACTGGACCGTAAAGGAAGGGGTCAAGGCCAAGATGCGGGTGATGGTGAAGCGTATCCTGACCAAATACCGGTATCCGCCCGACAAGCAGCCAAAGGCAGTTGCAACTATCCTGGAGCAGGCCGAGATTCTGTGTGCTGAGATTAGTGCCTGATTATTCGCCAACATAATTACACTTTTATAGGATTTTTGGTAGTACGATTACAAAGCCAGATCAAAATGAAGACGAATTTCCCGATACCGCACCACCCACTGCACCACTCACCCCCTCCGCTCACAATCCAGCGAAACCCCGCTCAAAAACTTTTCAACCGCACCCTGCCTGAAAATTTTCAACCAAGGATCGATTTCAGATTTTCAACCGACCCCACAGTTCCGGCAAAAAAATTCCCGTCGCGATCACGATCGCGTTTGAAAATCTTTCAAAGATCAACCGCACCTTGATTTTATTTTTTCAATCGCGATCACGTTAGCGACCGCTCACCCACAAAAACAGTGCCTGGATATCATCTCATTTCAGACGTGAAACCCTTCCGGGTTTTACCCCCGGACCCTGATTGAAAATGCTCAGCCGATCAACCGCACTCCGGTTTTCATTTTTCAATCGACCCCACCGCTCCGGTAAAAAAATTCCCGTCGCGATCACGATCGCGTTTGAAAATTGTTCAGCGATCAACTGCACCCAGATTCAAAATTTCGAGGAGTACGTTGATTTTTATTTTTCAACCGCACTTTGCCGGGAAAAAATGACTCCAGTCTGAATATTTTCAGAAAAATCCGTTCAGCAGGAAACCGCAGCCGCACCAGATCGCGCAGCGAAGTGGTGCAAAACAAACAGAATGGTAACCCGCTCACACCAGCGCCATGAGCGCTGATGCCGCCATGACCGTGTTCACCGTGTTGATGGCCATGATCCCTCTCGCTTTCGTGTGGTACCCCCACGCAACCAGGATGAGGCCCCCGAGAACCCAGAGCAGGAACCCGATCAGCTGGGCCTCGTGGCTGCCGATCTGCCGGACCCCCAGCCATCCGATGATACCGAGACAGGCACCGGAATATTCGAGAACGGTATTGAGGGAGACCGGGAACATGCCGGCGATTCCGGTGTCCGGTGATTTTTCAGGAATGGAGTAACTCGTTGTGACTGGATGTAGGGTGGTATTCATTGCTTTTGCGCTCCCGTTTGCGTTCAATTCTGTTGCAGGACATTCCTTTATGAAATACTACGATGGCCGGGGTTCAACAGATAGGAGGATCGGGAGAACAGCACACGTAGCAAAAGATGGGCTGAAATGCAGAATTATCCAATAAAATCTTCGCTAAAGCGCAAGTTCCCTATAGCACCATGGTGAAAAGGAATGAAAAAAGATGATACCGATGAATGATTACTTCTTTGCCGCAGCCCGTTTGACCGTGGCCTGCTTCTTCCCGGCCACCGCCTTCTTTGCTGCTCCCCGCTCAACTCCTTTCGTCTCGCACGGGATGCACTTCTCCGGCTTGTCGTCAATGATCCTATAAGCATTGGCCAGCACAGATGAGTTCGAGATCATGCCCGACAGGAGAATCACTTCGAGCACTTCCTCGCGGGTGGCTCCCATCCTGAGGGCTGCCTGCATGTGGTACCCGGTACAGTGCGGACACTTGAGGGCCGCTCCCACCGCCATGCTGATGAGTTCCACGTACTTGGGATCGAGCGGGCTGGTCTGGGCCACAGTCCCCTTGTAGAGCAGGTGGGAGATGAGCACTTCGGGCCGCTCCCCCATCCGTTTGAAGACCAGCGGCACTTTTCCGTATTCCACCTCGATCGCTTTCAGCCACTCATCGGCCGTGACATCGGCGCCCTGCTTTACAATAAGGGCAAGTTTATCTTCGAACTGGTCCTTTGTGGATTGTGCTGATACTTTTTTTGCCATCATATCACCGTATTTGTCTCTGAAAATGGCAGGACTTTGACAAGGATATAGTCCCGCATCCGGGAAGGTTCGATCGCTGCCACGTCCCCGAGCGTAATCCCGTCCTCGATCTCCATTGCCCGGAGTTCCGGAGCAAAGGTGTCGTAGGGCAGTTTCACCCGGAGCCCGGCCAGCTGGACCGTGAGCGGGGTGGGGGAGGTCACCTCAAGTATCGCCGGCACCCGCTCGCGGATCAGGTTCATGAGCCGGGCCGGGGAGACCGAGAGCGGGTCTTTTGCGATATCTTCGCGTTTCTTCTCCAGCACCCGGGTGATCTCCGCGATGATCTCGTCGAGTTTGTCGAGCTGATCAGCTTCTTTGGTCCTGCGCATGAACCGCCCGACACCTCCGACATATCCCTCAACCGGCGGGTCAACGATCCGGATCAGCGTCTCCTTGTCCGGGCCGCCGCAGACCACGACCGGAACCTCAATTCCCCGCAGGAGAATGGGCATCTTGTGCTCAATGCAGGTCTCGAAGTTGCCCATGAGGTAGACGGCGGTATCATGCTCGTTGATCACGTCCCGCTCCTCGTCATTGAGCCCGGCGATCCGCTTGCCGGGACCCCGGGCAAGGCTCACCATGTTGCTCTTGGCCCCGATGCGGCGGACGTACTCGGCGATATCGCAGGACGGGTGGGGGAGGTGATGGATCTCCAGGCTCATGCTGACGACCGCAATCTCGGTCCCTACGAGCGGGGAATCGGTCACTTCGCCGAAGAGGGGCCGTGATATCTCCCGGATCAGCTCGATATCGTCCCGGGGCACAAAGCACTGGAGTACCACTTCCTGCGCCAGCACATGCTTCTGGACCACGTAGCCCCCGAGATCCTCGATGAGATCGGTCACGATATCGTGCTGGTAGATTCCTCCCTTGTAGGTGACCGGTACCAGCGTCATGGCGTCTCTCCCATCAGGGCAAATTTTGCCTTGACCAGTTCGTCGATGTTCTCCACAAGCGTGTTCTCACTGGCAACAAACGAGAACTTTCCTTTCTCAAAGCGCTCGCTGCGGAGCCGGAAACCTTCCGGCGCAACGCACCGGAACGCGTAGATGAGATCCCGGTTCAAGGACTCGCTTGGGTGGCCGATGACGATCTCTTCGATCTCTTTTGCCGCCACCGGGACATTGTAGAGAACTACTGTGAAGCGGTCGGGTTGTTCGACCCTGTCCTTCCCGAAGCGTTCCCAGAATATTTTGAGCATGGATGCAAGATAGGTCTCTTCAGTGATGACGAGTGTCATCTTGCCCTCGAGCGGGTTGACGTTGGCAATATCTCCCACGCGGACAACGTTCGTGATCGGCTTGAGTATGCCGACAGCGATAAAGACCGGCACTTTCGGGTCGATGTAGATGTGGAGTTTCTCGATCACTTTGAGAAGATTATGGTCGAGCAGGACGTCGTTGGTTATCTGCTTGTAGTACTCCGCACCCACCGGCTCGGGGCATTCCACTTCAAAGTACTCAACGGCGAGCATCTAATCGTCCTTTATGAATCCTGATGCAAGGAGTGCAGATCCCACGGCACCGATATACTGCGAGTACGGCGGTACGACAATCTTTGTCTGGAGGAGTTCACCCATGGCAAAGACAAGCCCTTCGATGAGCGATGTGCCCCCGACCATGATCACCGGCTCCTTGATATCGACTTCCTGCAGCTGCTGCTCGTAGACCTGCTCAGCAACACTGTGGCAGGCGGCCGCTGCGACATCTTCCCGGGTGCTGCCGGCAGCAAGGGCGTTGACCAGGCTCTGCGTGCCAAAGACGATACAGTAACTGTTCATCGGCACGCGTCCGCCCATCCCCTTCATGGAGAGCGGGCCGAGCTCGGTGATCTCGACACCGAGACGCTTGGCCGTCATCTCAAGGAAACGGCCGCTGGCACCGGCGCAGATGCCGCCCATCGTAAAGACCCCGGGGATCCCGTCCATTACCGAGATGGCCTTGTTGTCCATACCGCCGATATCGATCACCGTGGCCGGTCCATGCTGGCGGCCCGCGAGATATACCGCGCCTTTCGAGTTGACCGTCAGTTCTTCCTGGATGAGGTCCGCATTGATCTCTTTTCCTACCAGGAACCGGCCGTATCCGGTTGTACCAACTGCCTGTATCTCATCGCGGGTGACCCCGGCCTCGGCAAGAGCATGGGCGATCACTTCATTGGCGCTTTTCAGGACTTCTGTTGTGGGCTGCCAGCCCGTACCGATGATCTTGTTGTCCCGCATCACGACCGCTTTTGTCGTGGCAGATCCCGAGTCAAGACCGAGGGTGAGACCTTTCTGGGTCTCCCTTGCGAGCAGGGCACGGCGCCGTGCAATGGTAGTGAGTGCTTCCATCCTGGTGAGGAGGGTACCAGATGTCGTGCGTTCGGTGAACGAGTAACTGACCACCGGCAACCGGGAATGTTCGTTGATATAGCGCCGGAGTTCGTTCCGGACAATGGCCGCCTCGGCACACCGGAAGCAGGTAGCGATAAAGACAGCGTCGGCTTCCACCCGCCCCTCAACGAGGGCAATGGCCCGGGCGATTGCGAGTTTTAAGTCCGGGCTCCTGACATCCAGCCCGAACTTATCGAAGTCCCGGCGGATATCTTTTAAGGCTACATCCGGGAAGAAGATCTCGCCGCCGACTTCCCGGGCTGCCTCATCGATCTCGTGCTGGATGCCGGAATACTCCGGCCCGCAGGAGAGCTGGGCAATCCGTACCGGTTGCGTCATTTTGCTGCTCCCAGTCCGGTTAAGAATCGCTTGATCGCTGCTACGAACTTCACGCCCTCATCCTCGTTCTTCGGGTAGTTCAGCTCGAGTTTGGGAATATCTTTCTGGTGGACAAGGAACTTGATCAGCTCGTTGGTGCGGGCGCATCCCATGCACCCGAACGCGAGATCGGCATCGTTGATGATGATCGCTGCCTCAGCCGCCTCAATCATCGGTCCATAGAGGGACATACGGCCCCGCACCCCGGCGGGCACTTCGACTGCTGCCCATTTCAGTCCCTTTTTGGGCTCTTCCGGCGTAATCTGGAGCGGCGGGGATTCGAGTCCTGCGGTCTGGATGCGTTCGCGGATAGCAATAGCAGATGATAGGGGTGTATGCCCGAAGCGTGCCACCATGTCAGAGAGGATCAGGCTCGTTGCCGGGTAGATGAATACTTTTACCATTTCAGGACTCCTGTGCATCGATCAGTTTTTTGAGTTTATGAATATCGAGTAACGGGTGCTCCAGCGGATCTTCCGGCGGAGGAACGCTTTTCTCATCCTTTTTGTCAAGTACTTCAAGCCCGTGCGAGATATAGGGAAGGATCGACATCTCGAACTCCAGGCCATTGTACCCGGGCCGGGCACCGCCAAGGTTTGCCCGGCAGCGCCGGGCATCACCGGGAGGAAAGCCCCGGTCTTTGACAAAGATATGGTCGGGATCGATCTTCCGCAGCTCGGCAACGATCCGGTCGACCTCCTCCTCTTTCCCATTGATGACGAGGCCGAAACAGGTCTCTTTGATCATTACCCCTTTTGAGATCTCGTAACCCCGGCTCGCAAGGTCCGCCGGCGTAATCTCGAATGACTCCACCATCACGTATTTCGTGACACTGCCAACGTGGGTAGGCGTATACCCGGTCACGGTTTCACCTCGCGGATATACACGGTCTCTTTCTCCCGCACTTTTTTGAGCTTGTCCGTATCGATCACGCGCCCGATGATATTGGTTCCTTCAAATGGCTCTGAGGTAGGGCCGAATTCTTTACTCGCCGAGAGACGCACACCAACGAGCCCCGTACCTTTCCGGGAATCGTTGGTGATGGCGAGCGCAGCTGCCGGTGCCTCATCCTTCGGTGTGTTTTCCGGGTTGAGTTTCAGGCCGGCAGGTATCTCCGGCTTGAAGAGGACCACATCATCGAACCTGAAAAAGACCGGTATCATACCGGCATCATGCTGGTGGAGACCGGTTACCCGGCGAAAGACATCACAGCTGAGAGGAGCTGCGATATCATCGAGCGTGATATCGATCACCTTCTCCAGCGGGGCCGTTGTCACCTTCACTGCTTTTTCAGCAAGCACATCAAGGGTTGTGCCGGGTTCCTGTGACACAATGATCCTCGCAGCATCCTGTTTGTCTGAAGTCAGCGTCACGCCCCGGGCAGTGCAGATCTCCTGTGCTTTACTGAACGGGAGACCCAGCAGGTCGATACGTGCCGGTTCTACGCTGACAGCAAAGATATCGTGTTCTTTGGCCAGTTTTGCCAGTTCGACACCCTGCACAACCTGGCCGGTGACACTGTGTACGAGACTTGAGGGGACATCTGCCCGGTAGAGGTAAACACCGCCCGCCGTCTTTCCGGTGGCCCGTACCGTAACGGTCCCCTCACGACGGGGGCGGCGGAACTCCCTGGGCACGTCCTCGGTTCCTGCCAGCCCCTGGTCGAGGATATGGGTGCTCGTTGCCCTGCCTACGGTATACTTTCCTGACTGGAGTGCGAGCAGCATATGCTCCACGCTGCCGGCAGCTTCGGTGGAAATTTTGTCGGGAGTATATCCCTGTGCCATGATCTTCATGCGGGTGACGATCTGCACCCCGTCCTCCAGCACAAGGTCCATGTCGGTGGTAGTGAACGAGCGGCTCGTATCGGCCCAGCTGATGACCGGCTCAATCTTTGTGATCCGATCGCCGGAAGAAAAACGATCGAGTACTGCCCTGCCGCTCACGATCGTTCCCACGATTCCACCGCTCTCGTCAGCTCCGTGGTCAGCGGAATGCCGGACACGGGAGAAGATGAGATAGGAGCGGGCTGATTCATAGCCGCCACACCCGAGGATCACGTCCCCGCGATCGTAGAGATGGGGTTTGCGCTCGGGGCGGATGCCGGAAGGAAAGGGCCCGAACGCGGTGGCGTACCGGTCAGTCCAGTGAAGCCTGAGCTGCTCAATGATACCGGGTGATTCCAGGAATGCCGCTGCCTGTCCCTGGACCTCGATCGTGACTTCACCTGCAGTTGTGGTGATCGCAAGACTGCTGGTCTTTGCCTGCTCTTTTACTGCCGGGCGAATGATCGCCACGCAGCAGCCCGGCTCGTGACCGGACAGGATCGATGCGAGTGTACTGCCCGCAGCGATCTCCCTCCTGTCTCCATCAACATGGATGGTGATCATTGCTCATCTCACGCGGCTGGCTGGGTCATGACCTTGCGCTCTTCTTCGGTCAGGATCGCAAGCACGTCTGCGGTCTTTCCGATCTGGACGATCTTACCGCCCCGCATCAGGGCGAGCCGGTCGCAGATGTCCCGCACGAACTCCATATCATGGGAAACAACGATAAAAGTCTCATCCATCTCCTCGCGGGCATGGAGGATGGAATGTTTCACATCGATCTTGGTGATCGGGTCCATGGTTCCCGTAGGCTCGTCGAGGATCACGATACGCGGTTCCCGGATCAGCACCTGTGCCAGTGCCACGCGATGCCGTTCACCCTCCGAGAGCTGGGCAGGCATCCGGTTAAGGATCTCTTTGCTCTTTTCATCAGTGAATCCGGCCATCTTGAGCGTGACTAACGCCTTTCGCATGGCCAGTTCTTTGGGAAATTCAAGGCCGATCGCATCGGTCAGGTTGTCGAGAACCGTGCGGTGCGGGAAGAGGTCGTACTCCTGGTGCAGGAGGCCGATGTAGGGAGTTGCCCGTCCCCGCTGATCGATCCCCGGCTTGGTCATATCGATCCATTCTTCACCGATGCGGATGTTTATCTCCCCGCTGGTGGGTTCGATAAGGCCGGCGATGATGCCGGAAAGCGTGGTCTTTCCTGCCCCGCTCTTCCCGATAACCCCGAAGATTTCCTTGGTGGAGACATCAAACGTAACGCCGTTGACTGCCTTGACCACTCCCCGGTCAACCGAAATATAGCGCTTCACGAGATCCCGGGCGACCATGACATGTTCACCCATCTCAGCGGCTTCGAACTGCTCGGTATCGTCACACCCTTTCATGAACTCGGCGATGACCTCTCTGGGTGAGCCGAGTTTCGCAATGCTCCCGTCTATGAGAAGGATCGCGCGGTTGGCGACATCCTCGATCACCTGCGAAAAGTGCGAGGTGACGATGATACCCATATTATTGGTCTTTGCCGCTTCGATGAGCATCGCATGCACGATCTTTGCGGTGCCGGGATCGAGCGTGCCGGTCGGCTCATCGGCAAAGAGCAGGAACGGCTCCTTTGCCAGCTGGCGGGCAAGCACCACCCGCTGCTTTTCACCCCCGGAAAGGTCACGGGCGATATGCATCATCCGGTGCGAAAGCCGGACCTGGTCGATCAAGTCCGCTGCACGGTTGATCGCCTGGTCCTGCGGGTAACTGATATCATCGAGTGCATGGAGGACATTTTCAATCACGCGGTCATCGCCATACAGGGCGAAGGTGCGCTGGAACATGATCGCGGTACGACGCATAAGCCGGCGCCGCAGCTCCTCATCTTTCTCGTTCCAGAGATCCACATTCATCGCCGTGAGTTTCGCGCCGCAGCGCGAACAGGGTTTGCCCACAGCGCTTCCAACATCCATGTAATCGCAGCTGCCGCAGGCTGCCACGTGATAGACAATGCTGCCGCTCGTGGGGGGCTGTTCCACGCCGCGCATCAGGTGCATCAGCACGGTCTTACCGGCCCCGCTCCTGCCGATAATCCCGAGGATCTCCCCTTCTGCGATCTCAAAAGAAATATTCTTGAGTATCCTCTGGCCATCGAAATCCATGCAGAGGTTGTCGACCGTGATCAATGGAGCCTTCATAATTCCCTTTTATCTAATGTGGTACTGGTGTCATATTACCTTTTATATGCTGCACTACACCGTCACGATCGCAAATGACCTTACTGTTTCTGCGAGGTGAGCAGCTCCTGCACAATGGGGAGAACCGCACTGACATCGTGTACCA
This sequence comes from Methanomicrobiales archaeon, assembly GCA_025350045.1. GTDB lineage: Archaea > Halobacteriota > Methanomicrobia > Methanomicrobiales > Methanospirillaceae > Methanoregula. The sequence goes on from JANXYM010000056.1 coordinate 13,842, forward strand.
CGTGATCTGCTGCAGCATAGAGTTCTTCAGGACGATCGCCTGCCTGCTGGATGGTGAGGATAGCGATATCGGCGTTCCGCATTGCGTTGAGATCATTGATTCCGTCACCCACCATCAGTACTTTGTCATATTCCTGCTGCAGGTCGCTGATGATCTGTGCTTTTACCGTAGGTGTGGCAACCCCGTACACCCGGTCCCGGGGGATGCCGAGATGGTCTGCCATCTTCTCCAGTTTTGTCACCCGGTCGCCGGATGCAATAAAAGTCGGGACACCCATCCTGTGGAGAGCGGAGATCGTCTCTTTTGCCCCGTCAAACGGCCAGCCCCCGGCGGTGATGGTAAATTCGATTGCTCCGAGTGCCATGTTGATGATCGCCCCGCTGTTTAACGTTACAATCGATTCGGCTTTGCAGATTGTCCAGACATTGCGGATGCACTCCTGTAAGTCGCCCACCCGTGCCCGCTTGTCCGCGTAGAGGATATCGCCTATCTCTTCTGCTGTTGTTATCTTGCGGGTGCAGCTCACCCCAAAGCCCATATCGTGCTGGACAAGATATTCCGAGAGGAGCACATCTGACGGTGTGTTGATCATCTCCTTGGACTGCACGGGCAGTACAACCAGGACCCGATCCGGTGAGCTGAAGGTGAGCGTGGTGGTCTCGATACCGGGCAACAGTTTTTTGTTACAGATGTCTTTTGCCACACGGTAGGTATTCAGGAGCGTTCCTGCACTGTCAAAGACTACGGCAACCGACATGGGACTCCCGGTAATAAACTTATATGTACTTCACAGTCTCCATTGAATCAATGAAGCTGAATGTTTCCTACTGAAACTGCCGAGAAGATAAAATGCATGGAGATCCGGGGTGCGGGCAGGATAGCGCGAGCCGCAGCCGAAGCCTTAAAAAATGAGGCTCTGGGCTCAAAATCATCGATGACGGCTGCATTTACCGGTGAGATGGAACGGGCAGCAGCCCTGCTGGTTGCAACCCGGCCGACTGCAGTCTCGCTCCCGAACGCGGTGCATATGGTGATGGCCGGCATTGGCCGGTCAAAGACCGTTGACGAGGCGCGGGCGGGGATTGTCCAGCGTGCGGATGCGTTTATCCAATCTTCCCTGCATGCGGTAGAGACGATCGCAGAGTTCGGTGCCCGGCATATCCGGGACGGCGACACGATCCTTACGCACTGCAACTCTGAAGTGGCGCTCGGGTGCATCATCGAAGCGCACAGGAGCGGAAAGGAGATCGAGGTCTTTGCCACTGAGGTGCGCCCGAGAAACCAGGGCCTCATCACCATCCGGACCCTCAACGATGCCGGCATAAAGACGAATTTTATTGTGGATTCCGCTGTGCGATCGTTCATCAGCGATGTCGATCTCGTTATCGTTGGTGCGGACGCAGTGACGGTGAATGGGGCGGTCGTGAACAAGATCGGCACTGCGCAGGTCGCCCACTCGGCTTACGAAGCCCGGGTGAATGTGCTGGTTGCTGCCGAGACCTACAAGTTTGCCCCCCGCACGATCATCGGTGAAATGATCCGGATCGAGGAGAGGGCAGCGGCAGAGGTTCTGCCGGATGAGATAAGGCGAACCCTCCCCCACGTGACCGTCCGCAACCCGGCCTTCGATGTCACTCCTGCAGAGTTTATCGATCTGATCGTGACCGAGAAGGGAGCAATTCCCCCCCAGATGGCGTACGTGATCATCCGGGAGTACCTCGGCTGGGATATCGGGGAATTCAATAAAGGTTTTGAGATGAATATCTCACAATAGCAATGAGAAACGCTGATTACCGGACTACAAAAGGGGAACGAAACATTATGGAGATACCATTCACCAAATTGCAGGGCAATGGCAATGATTTTGTATTGATTGACGAATACGAAAAGACGATCATTCCCGACGAGATGAAGGCACGGTTTGCTGCAAGTTTCTGCGACCGCAGGTTCGGGATCGGTGCGGACGGTATCCTGTACCTGATGAGATCTTCTGGTGGCAACCTGCGGATGCGTATCCTCCAGCCCGACGAGAGTGAAGCCGAGATGTGCGGCAATGGTATCCGCTGCCTGGCGAAATATGCCTTTGATGCCGGTTACGTCAAAGGCACCTGCACGGTCGATACCCTTGCCGGCCCCGTGGGCGTCGACATGGCATATCGTGATGATACGTTTGTGGCAACAATCAGTATGCCCACCCCGAAGTTCAGCAGGCCGGATATCCCCGCCCAGGGAGCCGGGGAGTACCGGGAACATATCGGTGTTTTTGAGGTCTATGCCGCCAACACCGGTGTCCCGCACGCGGTGGTACTGGTCGACGATCTGGAGAGTGTGAATGTTGAGGCGCTTGCACCCCCCATCCGCCACCACGACTCGTTTACCAAAGGTGCGAACGTGAACTTCGTGCAGAAAACCGGTGAGGATAGTATCCGGATCCGCACATTCGAGCGCGGTGTGGAAGGAGAGACCCTGTCCTGCGGTACCGGGGCAACGGCTTCTGCGGCAGTGGTCCATCATCTCGGCATGATGGGAGAAACAGTGAAGGTGGAAACCGAGGGCGGACCGCTGGTCATTTATTTACAGGGCGGTGCGAAGATGGAAGGCCCGGCCGAGACGGTCTTTAACGGGAAGATCTCCTACTGATTTCTCCTCCTCCCGTACGGAGTACGTATCCTGTAGTGTCCGTCACGGGTCTGGCAATGGAGTATACTTCCCGCTAAAAGGATCAGGAACAAATGACCTGTGGCCTCCAATCCGACGTTTTTTTTGTCAATAGCAGTGATGTTACCGAGTGACAGGTGATCCATCAGGAATTATACCCTTTTGGATTCCCCCTATACAGGATTATTCCCGGTTGTCAGAAATCTCCCGGAACACAACCTGGATTGCCGGGATACCGTTATCGATGAAACGGGTCGCCATGACTTCTACATCCACAATCTTTCCATCGGGCCGGATGAATTTTTCTCTGGCAGGGGGCAGGGTCACGGATTGAGTATTTTCGAGTGCTGCAACCCGCATCTTTACAAAATGCCGGGAATCGTGGTGAATAAAATCAAAAATGGATCGCCCGATAAGGTCTGCGGGTGATGTTACCCCTGCGATAGCCAGTGCGGCCTCATTTGCAACAGCGATCTTCCCCTCTTTATTGATGATAATCGCATCAAACGAATACTCCAGGAGGCGCCGGTACCGCTCTTCACTGGCAATAAGTGCGTCTTCTTTTGCTTTTCGTTCGGTGATATCTCTCGATATGCTGAACAGCTCCAGGATCTTTCCGGACTCCGGATCGCGGATTATGTTCGTTGTGGATTCAAACCAGAGGTAATGACCATCCCGGTGACGAAAGCGAAAGCTTGAGGTAACCCTGTTGAGACCCGCACTCATGATGCGCATCAGATCCTGCCGGACCCGGTCAAGATCATCGGGGTGCACCATCTCAAGCAGGGATCTTCCCAGCACCTCCTCAGCCGGATACCCGAGAACCGGGGTAACTACCGGAGAGACATAGGTAAGGATACATCCGGGGGTCTGGCGGTTGATAATGTCGAGGGAATTCTCTGCAAGGAACCGGTACTTCCGTTCGCTCTCTTTGAGGTTTTCATCAGCCAGCTTGCGCTCGGTAATGTTCCGTAAAGCTACCAGTACTGCCGGTTTTCCATCGATAAGTGTCCGAACCCCCCTGCCCTCCACGGTCACCGGTGTGCCATCGAGCCTGAGCATCTGCAATTCGGTGTGTGGCGAGAATTCTCCGCCAAGATCTTTCCTGATATTTGCCTTCACCGTATCGCGGGAACTCGGCTCGATAAAATCCAGGACTGATTTTCCGATCATCTCTTCAGGGTGCGAAGCGCCAATGAGGGTATGGGCTGCGGTATTTGCGTAGATGATCTTCCCGTCACGGTGAAGGATGACCGCATCCGGAGAGATCTCCAGGAGTTTACGGGACCTCTCTTCACTTTCCAAGAGCGCCTTCTCTGCGCGTGTGCGTTTGGTGATGTCGAGAGCGGTGAAGGTGACGCCCAACGCGAGATCTGTAGAATTGAGCGGTGCGGAACTGAGAAGAATATCGATGATGCTCCCGTCTTTTCTCTGCCATTGCGTCTGGACAGTACCCGCCCCCGTCTGGGCAATGAGTTCATATTTGTCCCTGCCAACGGCATCATATTCTTCCCGGGTTGTGTAGAATATCCTGGCGGACCTGCCGATGAGTTCGCTGGCATGATACCCGGTCATCTGGCACAAGCGGTTATTGACCTCAAAAATAACCCGGTTTGATACTACGCCTATGCCTACGGGGGCTGCGCTGATGATGCTGCGGAGCCGCGCTTCGCTCTCCTGCAATGCGTGCTCGCGATGCCTGAGCTCAGTGAGATCTTCCAACCGGACCGAGACACCTTTGCGCCCGTCATGAAATACCATGGGAGTGACGTGACAGGAATAGAACCGGTCTCCTTTGTTCAGCGCCAGTGTCCCCTGCCAGTTTTTTCCTGAGATACCGGTTTTTACTATCGCGATAAAATCTTCAAGCGCATTATCGAATACCGGAACCGCGGCCGAGTATTCAATATTCTTTCCCAGGAGGTCGGCACTTGTCACCCGGAGTATATTCAGAAAAGGCTCATTGGCAAAGACGATGCGCAGGCTGCTGTCCAGATGCATGACGAGATCTGAAGAGATCGAGAGCATTGCCGACTGCGGCATCCGGTTTGAAAGGGCATAGATCTTTGCCATGCCGAAATGGCGCATCTCAACCTGGCCGGAGACCAGCAGGTTTTCGAGGTAGCGCCCGGCAGTGTTCCGGTTGATAGCGATCTTTTTTACAATATCTGTTATACTAAGCCCCTGCGGGTATTCCTTTAAGAGATCGGTTATTTGGGCAGTGATCTGCCTGCTCAGTGCCATTGGTCTGTTATTATCTGGTCTCTTTTGATATAATAATTACAATTTTCCTGCGATTTTTCTCTATCCAAAAAAAGAAAAAAGAATGCGGCCGGGTACCCCGCCGTTACGCTTTTGTCGCGATACCCTCTTTGACAATCTCGAATTCGAACGATGCACCTTCGGGCTGGGAGCGGTGTTTGACGAGCCGGGCCCGGCGGCGCCCCATGGTGTCCGTCTTTTCGACACGGACGATCACTTTCGAGATATGTTCGAGGGCAAAACCGCCAAGGCCGTACCAGGTGTTCTTGCCGGTATCCATGTACACCTGGTTGGTGATGATGACGGGAATCTCGTAGCGTTTGGCATATCCCAGCAGGTGGATCATCTGCCGGGTGAGTACCTGGATGGCATCCCTGCCCTTATCGAGATCGGTGCGGTAGAGTGCGGTGGCAGAATCCATTACGAGCAGTTGCGGCTTTTGTGCCTTGAGCACCTTCTCGACCTCGGCAATTACCTGGCCCTGGTGCTCGAAATCGATGGGTTCGAAGAGGAAGAGCTTGTCGGCAAGTCTCTCGGTGTCGTCTCCAGCGATCTGGCGGAACCGTTCGATCGAGAAACCCTCGGAGTCGATATAGGCAACTGCGTGTCCGGCCCTGAGGCAGGAGACTGCGGCAAGGATGCACAGCGTGCTCTTCCCGCTCGCCGGTTCCCCGTAGAGCTGCGTGATGGTCCGTACCTCAAGCCCGCCGCCCAGCAGCTGGTCGAAGGCTGCATTCCCGCTGCTTCTTTTGTCCGTCTTCATGGTTTATCCCTGCCCGAATGGTTGTCCTTTTAAGGTTCTCCAGCCTGCGTCCTCGATCGCCCGGAGCACCTCTCTGACCGGGATACCCAGTTCGCACGCCCAGTTACGGGCGGGATCGAACTCTGCCTTGAGCATGTAGACCTCGCCATGTATCCACCCTCTCTTGATTGGCATTTTTCGCTGCTGCCCTGCGATAGTGACGTCAATTTCTTCAATAGTGCGCTCTGCGATGAACCGGTGGACGGCAGGGATACAACGGATGCCCAGGGTGCCGAGTTCGCGTGCCAGGAGCTCTGCCAGTTCAGTGCTCTTATCAGCCTGGCAGATCACCCGGAACAGGAAGCCGGGCCGGCCTTTCTTCATGATGATCGGGCTCGCACTTGCATCCCGGGCACCGGCTTTCATGCACCGGGCGATCGTATGGGCGATCACTTCACCGCCCACGTCGTCCACATTGGTCTCGAGTATATCCACGGCATCCTGCGTGAACAGGCCGGATGCATTACCGGTATCGACGATCATTGCCCGGAGCACGTTGGGTGTATGCGCAGAATCCCGGCTGCCTGCACCGTAACCCGCCTCAAGTATGGCGTGCGTCCCCAGTGCTGCAGGATTCATTGTGGAGAACTCAGCGAGGAGTGCTGCACCGGTGGGTGTGCAGAGTTCTCCTTCATCGGGACCGGATAGTGTTGTAAGGCCAGTCGCTTTGAGGATAGCTGCAGTTGCCGGTGCAGGGATCGGGAACGTGCCGTGGGAACCGGTTGCTGTTCCCCGCCCGAGCGCAACCGGCAGCACCACGACCCCGTCAACTGCGAGGGTGTGAAGGGCAGTGCAGGCCCCGATGATATCGGCTATTGCATCATCCGCCCCGACTTCATGGAAATGTACATGATGCCCGTGCACCGTCTCTTCCGCAGCATGGATCCGCTCAAAGACCTTCCGTGCCATCGCCAGCGCCGGTGCCGGGACTTCCGCTGCTGCCCCATCGAGATGTGCGAGCACATCAGCGAGTGTCCGGTGGGCCGGTGTGGCCTGCGTATCCACTTTCACCGCCCGGATGCCGGCCCGGGTCACTGTCGAGATCTTCGGTTCCGCTACCACGGCCTGCATTGCCCGCATGACGAGCGGGCGGTCGGCCCCGCAGTCCAGCAGGGCGCCCGTGATCATGTCTCCTGCCGCGCCGTGGAATGGATCGAAAATGAGGATGCGCATTTACAGTACCTATAAATCCCTGCGTATATGACCTTTAAGGTAATGCCTGAAGTGCAATTGAGAGTGGATTCCGCGTATCCCGGCGATCAGGGTGGCGGAAAGGCACGTCTCGATCCCGAGACGATGCTGCTGTTAAAGATCTCCCCCGGAGATCTGGTTGCAATTGAGGGGAAACGCCGGACCGTGGCCAAGGTATGGCGGTCTCTTGTTGAGGACTGGAACCAGCGCAAGATAAGGATCGATAATTTTACCCGGCAGAACGCCGGTGTTGCAATAGGCGATTCGGTTACGGTCATAAAAATTACGGAGGAAGTGGAAGCCAAACGGGTGGTGCTTGCCCCCCCCGAAGACCTTCCGAAGAAGATACCGGTAGCAAATAATCCCCATGTGATCAACGGGCTGATCGACTTTCCCGTGGCAAAGAACGATTCCGTACCGATCATGCTGGGTCTCCCCTTTCTCCAGCCCCAGATCGTGGCGTTCAAGGTCATGGAGATCGAGCCGGAAGAAGCCGTCATCATCACCAAGAACACCGAGATCGAGTTCTCGGACAAACCTGCGCTCGGCTTTGAGGGCATCAAGCGGTTCTCGTACGAGGATATCGGCGGCTTAAAAGACGAGCTCCAGCGGCTCAGAGAGACGATCGAGCTCCCGCTCAGGCACCCCGAGCTCTTCCAGAAACTGGGTATCGAACCCCCCAAGGGTGTCCTCCTGTATGGTCCGCCGGGTACGGGAAAGACCCTGATTGCAAAGGCCGTGGCAAGCGAGAGCGGGGCGCACTTCATCTCGATTGCCGGTCCTGAAGTCATATCGAAATATTATGGCGAGAGCGAACAGCGGCTCCGCGAGGTCTTTGAAGAGGCGCGGGAGAATTCCCCCTCGATCATTTTCATCGATGAACTGGATTCCATTGCCCCCCGGCGCGAGGAAGTGACCGGGGAAGTTGAGCGCCGGGTCGTGGCCCAGCTCTTAACCATGATGGACGGGCTCGAGGAACGCGGGCAGGTGGTGGTGATCGGTGCAACGAACCGTGTCGATGCGATCGATGCTGCGCTTCGCAGGCCCGGCCGCTTTGACCGGGAGATCGAGATCGGCGTGCCGGGAGAACCGGACCGGATCGATATCCTGAAGATCCACAGCCGGGGCATGCCCTTATCGGAAGACGTGAGCCTTGAGGTGCTCGCCCAGCAGACCCATGGGTTTGTGGGAGCAGATCTTGCAGCGCTTGCCCGTGAAGCGGCAATCCGTGCCCTGCGCCGGTATTTACCCGACCTCGATCTCGATGCCGAGGAGATCCCGCAGGAGATCCTCGACACGCTCAAAGTTTATGCCAGCGACTTCCGCAGCGCCCAGCGCGATGTGGGACCGAGTGCCATGCGCGAAGTGATGCTCGAAGTCTCGCACGTGAAATGGCAGAACGTGGGCGGACTCGAATCGGCCAAGACCGAAGTGCGGGAAGCCATCGAGCTCCCGCTCACCGACCGGCAGAAGTTTGAGGATCTGGGCATCGTACCCCCGCGGGGTATCCTGCTCTATGGGCCGCCGGGAACGGGAAAGACCCTGATCGCAAAGGCGGTAGCCAGCGAGAGCGGGGCGAATTTTATCCCGGTCCGGGGACCCCAGTTGTTATCCAAGTGGGTAGGCGAGAGCGAACGGGCGGTCCGCGAGGTCTTCAAGAAAGCCCGGCAGGTGGCACCATCGATTATCTTCTTCGATGAGATCGATGCACTCGCTCCAGCCCGCGGCACAAGCAGCGATTCACACGTGAGCGACAATGTGCTCAACCAGATCCTGACCGAGATGGACGGGCTCGAGGAGCTCAAGGATGTTGTTGTTATGGGCGCAACGAACCGCCCGGACATCGTGGACCCGGCCCTGCTGCGGGCAGGACGGTTTGACCGGCTCGTGTACATCGGGGAGCCGACACTTGAGGACCGGAAGAAGATCATCGGCATCCACACCCGCTTCATGCCGCTCGAAGGCTCGGCGCTCGAAGAGATTGTCGGGCTCTGCGGGAAATATTCCGAAGACAATATTGGCGAGCTGGTCGAGAAGCTCGGGAAGGACAAAACAATCACCGCCGATGAAATCAAGGCAGCGATCACACCGGCATCTGATGATGCAGTCGGTGCTCCTGCGGGGACCCGGCGCAGAAGGCTCATTGAACTGATGCAGGAGAAGAATCTCACGTTTTCCGATCCGGCCCGGGACACTCTCGCTGCAGCGCTCGCCAGCACTACGGAAGGATTCGTGGGCTCGGATCTTGAATCGGTATGCCGCGAAGCCGGTATGCTTGCCCTCCGGGACAACCAGACGATCATCTCCATGAAGTACTTTGACGAGGCGCAGAAGAAAGTGCACCCCACGATGAACGAGAATCTCCGGAATTATTACGGCAAGATCCAGCAGCATTTCAAAGGCGGGTTACCGAAACAGGTGCAGCCGATGGAGTATCAGTAATTTTTTTTTAAAATTTATGAAGTGCCGAGAAAAATTAAATAACATTTTTGTGAGATTAAATTTTATGACGTGGCAGAATTTTTTTAGGTAAAATAGCTCGACCTACTTCAATTAAATTGCTTTAAGGATTTGCTCTCCTGCAACAGACCAACAGAATGCTAAAAAAATTACCAATATGATAAAAGCGATCACTCCCAAAACCCACGGAGGAATATCCAAACCGCCAGAACCACTACCGCGCCGTGCCATACTCTACAATTTATATCTTCAGATTATAACCGATTTCTCTTTTTCATTATGAATATTCATTGTCTGCAATTATCCCGCCAAATACCATCCTATTTTCACTTATTTCTCCGACGTGACTGCATCCTCGGCCAACAGTGGCCTTTTCCATCGCCAATCTCACCCCCTATGACCTGAAATGAGGTGGCAGAAAACGCAATTAACCGGAGCCCGCTAAATTGGCCGGTTAAATTCTGTTTTAAACGCGCATTTTCGAAAAATAACCGATTAAATTGACATTTTCTGCGGGCGTTGGCACCGTTTCCACTGGAGCCGGAAAATGGATCATGAAATGGGCAAACGGAGCCCGCAAAATGCCCGGAATAGATCATCTCCGGACCTAGGCAACCACCCGGAGTCCCGCTGTGTCTGACATGATCCGGACCCCCTGTTTGATCAAATATTCCAGGAGTTTTCGATCAAACAGGGTCTCATTTACACCTAATCGGAGCCCATATTGAAGAGATTTAAAAATCAAAGCCCGCAAAATGCCCGGATTAGGGGTTTTTGCGATTGGAGTTAACTCGTTTTTTGGCAGGGAAAATGCCACGATTCGGGAGGTACAAGAAGTCGCTCTTGGGGGCTCCAGCACCTTCGTGCTTCCACCCCCGCCGCTCGGGCATCCCCCAACAGAGCGATAACCTCCAGAAGGTTGTCAAGGATTTCCGAAACGGGGGTCAAGGGGACGCTCCCCTTGGGATGCCTCCCCCTCCGGGGGAGAGAGGGGGTCACCACTCTCCCAACTGCTGCTGATAGTAAACAACCGGATCTTTTTTTCAATCAAGGCCCGGTAAATTTTTTTCAATCAAAGTCTGCTTGAAATTTTTGAGTCAAGCTCGGGTTGAAAATTCCTAATCAAAGCTTGATAAAATTTTTTGAATCAAGGTATGTTTAAAAGTTTTAATCGAACTCCGGTTGAAATGATCCCGGCCCCGGTCTTACTGCCTTCCCCTCCGGATCATCAGGATACCCAGGCATCCCAAAACCGCAAATATCCCCTCAAACCCGGGCGACTTCTTTGTCGCAACGGGTGCCGGTGTTCCGGCCGGGGCCGCAGTAGAGGCCTGTGTTGCAGACGCCGTGACCGGTCCGGCCGCCCCGGCCTTTTGCCGGATAAAGGAGGTCATCCCGCTCCGCTGGGTTGCCACCGGGACTTTTTCCTTGAGCCAGCAGGACTGGTCGCGTGCAGCAAAGGTGGCGGCATTGCAGACCGGCTGGTTCAGGCAGTTCTCGCTGCAGGACTCAGGAGTCCCGTTATATCCCAATGTCCCGGGAAATAACGAGGTGTAGTCATTCCCATCCCTGTCCGTCCCGTCCTCGCGGGTCATGGTATCTGCGGCAACCGGAGCAATGACAAGTGCCAGTACCAGAACCATGCCGAGCGCAAGAATGGGCAATCGCTTCCTTTTCCCCATCATGAAGCAGTTGTAGGAAAAAGAATTACAATAATGTATCTGTCCGGGTGCCGGAAAAATTATATTCAAAAAAATCAGGGAAATAGTACCTGGTTTTTCCGCCAGAAACCGTCGGATTGACTCTCGCGAATCACCCGCTCACCAGCATCAGCACCCCAATCAGCACCATAAGCCCGGCAAAAATGATCTGCAGGTTCTGGCCTGAGCAGCTGTGGGCGCACCGAACCCCGAACCGGGCAAGCGGGATAGTAGTGACGGCGAGGATCGCAAAGGTTACGAGATCCACGTACCCGATCGAGTACGGCGGCAGCCCGGCAACCCCGATACCATTGATGACATACGCAGTCACGGCCCCGGTCGCAGAGAAGATGAGGCAGGCCGAGGATGTTCCGACCGCCCGGTGGATCGGGTAGCCCAGCAGGATGACGAGGATGGGTACAAGCAGGGCCCCGCCGCCGAGTCCGGTCAAACCTGATAAGATGCCGATAAAAAATCCTATGCAAAGGTACTGGACAGTCGATCCCCGTATCTCGCAGGCAGGGCATTCCCTGAGTTGCCAGACCATGCGGACGGCCATGATGAGGATAAACACGGCAAAGAACAGCCGGAGCACACTGCCCGGGATGTGGGAAGCAGCCATCCCCCCGGCAAGGCCTCCGAAGATGGCAGCACACCCCATCGGAACCGTAGCCTTCCAGTCCACCGCCCCGCGCCGGTGATGCCCGAGAGCCCCGCTGACCATTGTCGGGATGATCACGGCAAGCGATGTGCCGAAAGCAAGACGGGTGGCAAGCGTGCTGTCCATCCCGCCGGCGGTATACAGCCAGAACTGGACGGGAGTCATCAGGGAGCCGCCCCCGACCCCAAAGAGGCCGGATACGGTACCGGACACAATCCCCGTGACAAAGAGGCAGGCATACTGGATGAGGGGATACATGGGGGGGGCTCCAAAAATCTGTTGCAGTATTATTATGTCACGGATATCAATAGTCTAACGGGAACAATCATGGGACACGCTGCACTGCTCATCATCGATATGCAGAACGATTTCGTGCTCGAAGGAAAGCCGCTTAAAGTCGCGGGAGCCGCTGCCGTACTACCGAAAATCCAGTCTGTGCTGGCTGAGTTCAGGAAAAGAAAGCTGCCGGTCTTCCATATCCTGCGGGTGCACAGGCCGGACGGTTCGGACGTGGAGATCATCCGGCAGGAGCTCTTCCGGAAGCAGCCCTTTGCTGTTGCCGGCACGCATGGGGCTGCGGTCATCGATGAACTGGCACCCCGGGCCGGCGAGTATGTGCTCACCAAGACCCGGATGAGCGCGTTCATCGGTACGGAACTTGACCTGATGCTCCGGACTCTTAAGGTTACCATGCTTGTGGTCTGCGGTATCCAGACCCCGAACTGCATCCGGACAACGGTCTTTGACGCCATTGCCTACAATTACCCGGTGGTGCTGGTCGGGGATGCGACCGGGGCGGCGTCGGGTGAAGTGCATCTGGCCAACATGAGGGATATGCAGAATATCGGGATACGGATCGCAAAGGCGGTGGATGTAGCCGGTCTGCTGGAAAGCATATAGGGAGTTTAAAAAAAAAATCCATTCCCCGCTCAAATTGACTATCCTATAATGTCAGGAAGATAACATTGTAGACACAGAAATTCATACCGGCAGGCATTCCCCCAGCATGGCAAACCAGACGAAATCCGTTCCCGCAGCCCGGCCATTTCTCAAATGGGCCGGAGGAAAGACACAGTTACTGGGCGAGTTTGGCAAACGTCTGCCGGCTGAATTACACGAAGGAAAAATTACCCGGTATGTCGAACCTTTCATTGGCGGGGGAGCGGTCTTCTTCGCTCTTAACCAGAGATTTTCTTTTGAACGCAGCTACATCTGCGATGTCAATGAAGAACTGTTTCTATCCTATCGCGTGGTTCAACGTTCCGTGAAAAAATTAATCTCTGAACTCGAGACGCTCGAAACAGCATATCTCTCCCGGAGTGAGAAGAAACGGGAAGAATTCTACTATGAAGTCCGGGATGGATTCAATAAGAAGCTGCCGGAGATCGACTTCAGGAAATACAAGCTCGAATGGATTGAACGTGCAGCCCAGATCATTTTTCTGAACCGCACCTGTTACAACGGCCTGTTCCGGGTAAACCGGAGGGGGGGATTCAATGTTCCATTTGGAAGATACAAGAATCCGGATATTCTGAACGAAGATAATCTGAATGATGTTGCTACTTTCCTGAAAACAACCACGATACTTCAGGGGGATTTCACCCAATGCCGGAAATTTGTCGATAAGCACACGTTCGTATATTTTGATCCTCCCTACCGCCCGCTTAACCCGACCTCGTCGTTCACCTCCTACTCAAAGAATGGATTTTACGATAAGGACCAGGTACGTCTCGTGGATTTTTTTAAGGAACTTGACGGGAAGGGTGCAAAAATTTTGCTGAGTAATTCTGATCCGAAGAATGAGCATCCAGATGATACGTTCTTTGACGATCTCTTCTCGGAGTATTTCATAGAGCGGGTTCCCGCAAAGCGGATGATCAATTGCAATGGTGCCCGTCGTGGGAATATCAGCGAGCTGATTATTACGAATTATCCGGTCCATACGAAGTGACCTGAGTCACTTCTGACATACCATGATGTAGCCCCGGGGGTATTTGGTTCTCGTGCCCCCTCATAACAAAAACGGGAACGAACCGGCCTGACAAAGAAGATCCTATCCTTTTCTGCGCATCACTGCCCCTACACAGACCAGCCCGGCAAGCACCCCCGTGATCAGCAGCGGTTCTGGCCCGGGCGAATAGGTCACCTTTTTTGCAGGGGTCACTGGTGCTGCAGGTACCATCGTTACCGCCCGGGTTGCTTCCGGTGTCAGATCAATAGCCGGCGTACCGGGTGTCACCACCGGCTCTGGTGTCGGCACGACAACGTGTATCTGCTTCTGTACCAGTGAGCCGGCAACCGGCCTGGCGCCCGGGGTCATTTCCTGCAGCTTAATGACACTGATCTCCCCGGACTCGTTCAGGGCCGGTGTGGTGCCGGTCAGTTGCACGCTGAGATCGAAACGCTTGCCGGAGTAGCTCAGTGTCCAGCTGTCCAGCCGGACCAGCGAGGTCTGGCGGACAGGAACCGGTTCGATGATGGGGCTCTGATCCTCCATGGCCTCGATCTTTCTTACTACCCATTGCGGATTTGAGAGACCGGTGTACATAGTCAGCGAGTTGTCCTTCTCAAAGGTCGAACCGGTCTCCCACGAGTCGAAGTGGAGACTGAAGGCCGCCTTCACGGGTGTGCCGGGAGGAAGTTCCGATACGGCCGGGCTCACCGACCAGCTCTGGAATGTCCAGCCGGATACCCCCGGCAGGGAAATGAGCAGGAAGATGACGAGAAGCGTGAACCGGAACAGAAGACTGCGCGAGCTCATACCAAGTGAACGTCAGGAACAGGAATAAAGATAATCCTTGTTAAAAAACCCGGGAACAATCACTCTGGAAAGTATTTCTTTAAAAAAAAGATCCGGATCTTTCAGGCATCAGGGCAACCCGGCCCGGATCCTTACTCGCAGTAGATATCGTTGGCCCATTCCTCAATGACCCGCTTGGGTGGCTTGCCCCGGCCGCCTCCCCGCGATGGCCGGGACTGTGAAGAACTCCTGTCCTGCTCTGTCTCTTCATCATCGGGATCTGACTCTTTTGACTCCAGGGGTTTTTCAACCGGCTTTTCTGCAGGTCGGTTTTCTACCGGACGGGGGGCCTGTCCCCGGTAATTGCTGCGACGCTGGCTGCCATGGTGCCGGGGCCCTTCTCTCCTTTGGCCCTGGGGATTTTGAGCATTTGGCGATGGCTGTGGATTTGGGGTGTTTTCATCCATAAGTGTCAGGACAGATAATTCGGGAGTTGTTATAGAAATAGCTTGGCTTTGCATTTCTGAAATGAAGCCTGCATTCCCTGTACATTGCAGCGCTGTATTCTTGCGGTAAAACCTACGAAAAAAAATTGACACCTATACCGGAAGGATCGCACCCTGCGAACCGCGTTACCCGCTCTTTGGATAATGCACACCTAAATACCCCAACGTCTCATTTTTATCACCGAATCCTCCGGCCCTGCCATGTCCAACGTCACCACCCTTCTGGATGCAAAGAGTGTGCCTGCAGCAAAAGCCGCACTCATCTGTCCCGCCCGCAACGAGACGTACAGTTACGGGAAACTCCGGGACGAGATGAACCGTATCGGGCAGGGACTTGTTACCCTGGGGGTGAAAAAGGGCGACCGGGTCTGTATCTACCTCGACAGCTCGCCCGAGTACCTGATCAGCTACTTTGCGTGCTGGCGGATCGGTGCGGTGGCAGTGCCGACCAACAGCGTGTACCGGGGCGAAGAACTGCTCCATGCGATCAATAATGCCGGTGCCGTAGCGGTGATCACGGATGCACAGGGTGCAGCCGTTGTCGATTCGATACGGGCACGGGCAAAAAACCTTGTACATATCATCTGCACGGCGGGATCCTGCACGGGATCCGTTGCCTGGGCCTCGTTTCCCGGGGCTCCCGCGGGAATGCGGGCGGTGAATTGTGCTCCGGATGCACTCTGCCACATCCAGTACACTGCCGGCACCACCGGCAAGCCCAAAGGTGCGATGCTCTCTCATGGCAACTGGATGACCGCACTCGATGCGGAACGCGAAGCCCTCCGCATGTGCCCGGACGATGTGTATCTCGGTATCTACCCGATGGGTCATGTCGGGCTCTCGTGGGGACTTGCGATGCTCCGGGCGGGCGGCACGTACGTGATGATGGAACGCTTCGAGCTCGAACGGTATCTCGCGCTTGCTGAACAGTACAAGGCGACCGTGCTGGCCGGTATGCCGCCGGTTATTCACTCGCTCAACACCGCCCCGCCCGGCACGGAACAGCGTCTCTGTGGTGCCCGGGTGATCATCTCGGGAGGAGGCCAGCTCCTCCCGGCAGTCTGGGAAGCGTTTGACCGGCGGTATCAGATCCCGGTGGCGAATTCGTACGGTTTGTCAGAAACAATCGTGATCGGTTCCGGCACAACAACGCTGCCCGGATACCCGCACCTGACCAGGAATTACCAGAGTGTCGGTGTTGCAGTCGGGTACACGGAAGTGAAGATCGTAGATGCCATACATCCGGAGACCGAGATGGCATGTGCGAAGGCCGGGGAGATTGCGCTCCGCGGCCCCTCTGTTGCACAGGGCTACTGGCAGATGCCGGAGGCAACGGCCGAGGTATTCTTAGACGAGGGCTGGTTCCTTACCGGGGATATCGGGTATCTTGATGAGGAGGGCATCCTGTTCATCACGGACCGGAAAAAGGATATGATCATCATGTCGGGCTGGAAGATCTACCCGACCGAAGTTGAGAACGTCATAATCCAGCACCCGGCAATCGCCGATGTTGCGGTATTCGGTGTTTCCGATGAGCGAAAAGGGGAAGTACCGATCGCTGCAGTTGTGCTCAAACCGCACATGACCCTGAGCGAATCCGATCTTGAAACCTACTGCCGGGCTCATCTTGCCGGGTATAAGATTCCCCGAAAACTGATGATCGTGGATTTTCTCCCCCGCGTCCATGGCTGGAAACTGCTGCGGAGGGATCTCCGGGAACGGTTCGGCGGATCCGGTTCTTAATTTTTGTTTTGCAGGGTGCGTTGCTGCGGAAAAAAAGCTCCGATCTCCCAAAACATTTTATGCAGCCTGTGAAAGATATTTGGTGGTTTATTCCTGATGGATGTAAAAACCCGTATCCAGGACGTTCCCGTCAGCGGGAAGGTCAAGAAGCGGACCACCAGTATCGTGGGGCTCAACCTGCTCTTAGACGGTGGCTTTCCTGAGGGAACCCTCATCATGATTTACGGGACGCCGGTTGCCGGTGTTGATCTTGCGTCAAAGCAGTTCTGGAAGGCAGAAGGGGGCGAAGAGGGCACGTACCTCATCAACGAGGGGGATGTTGAAGACGGGATGACGGATACTACTGACCACCATCCCGAGATGTACATCCCCCTGATGGCGGGAGGCAGGATCGTTGTGGACTCGCTCTCCACGATCATCATCAAGTACGGTATTGATGAAGCCCTTAAATTTTTACGACTGACCCGTGAAGTGATAAAGAAACGCGGTGCGAACATGTTGTTTGTTGTGTATACCGGTATCCATACACCTATGGAGATGACGAGGATCATGCGGGCATCCGATCTCGTGATCGAGTTCAAGACCGATATTCACCAGGCCGAGATCGAGCGTACGCTGGCCGTGCATAAGATCAAGGATGCAGCAGCCCCCCAGAGGCTGCTGCCCTTTATCATCACCGACAAGGGCATAGAAGCCTCAACCACTTCGCGTGTAGTCTGAACGGACCTGCCTGCACACCACGGTCTCTTTTTTTTAATTTCTGTACGGATTTCTGCGTGATTGGTGTGGCGTACCCCAATACGAAAAAATTGTGTACTGTTTTCCATTTACCGCAATATTTCCCGTCTAAAAGAAAATTACGGCAAAATTTCATTTTTCTCAATTCGACTTATTTATATATTTGAACAAACCGCTAAAAAAATTGAACACAAGATTTATCCCTACCTGTTCTCCACCTTGTAGTACACGCACAGAGAAATCCGAAGAAATTATTCCCCCGACAAAGATGTCAGGAATATCCCCATCCCGTGTTTTCCCACCGGTTTTTTGGGATGCCACCACCCTGTCCCGGGGGAGCGTGATCGGGCAGTTGGATTGCTTGACGTCAGGAGCCGTCTGCCCGTTATATGCACAGCATTACCGGGAGCACGATACCATACTCATCCTTTCCGCACTGATCGGTCTTCTCGCTATCATGGAAGTTACCGGCATATCATCTGTTGTCCGTGAATCTTCCGTCCCCGGTATGTCCCCGGCGACCGGTAAAACATCTCTTACGGAAATGTCGTCGGTTACCGGAAGGGTTAAGAAAAGGCCAACCGGCATTGTCGGCCTGAACCTCCTGCTGGATGGCGGCTTTCCGGAAGGTACGATGATCATGATCCACGGTACTGCTGTTGCTGGTCTGGAACTGGCAGCCCGGCATTTCTGTCACGACCACCCGGATGAGGCCGGCTCATATGTTGTTCCTGAAGAGTGTATGGAAACGGCAGGAACGGCAGCGAAGATGAATCCCGCCCTGCTCCTCCAGAAGATGATCGGGATGCGGATTGTGGTGGATTCCCTGTCCGATGTCATAGAACGGTATGGTATCGAGCAGGCGCTCTTCCTCTTAAGCATAGTCAAGGACGAATTAAAGAAGAACAATTCCAACCTGATGTTTATCGTTTATGCCGATGTGCACTCCCCCATGGATATGGCCAGGATCATGCGGGCATCCGATATCGTGATCGAGTTCAAGACCGATATTCACCAGGCCGAGATCGAGCGTACGCTTGCTGTACATAAGATCAAGGATGCAGCTGCCCCGCAGAGACTGCTGCCGTTTATTATCACCGATCATGGCATCGAGGCTTCGACTACGTCGCGGGTGGTGTAATTAAAAAGAGTTTTTCTTTACTGCACAGCCAGGCAATCCCCGTACAAAAATTCCCCCGCCACCTGCCGGCAGAGCCGGTTGCTCTCCGCAAGGTACCGCTCCGAATCGCGCCCGATCTTCTCTTGTAAGAATTTTCTTTCACCGGCAGTCCAGTCCCGGATCAGTCTCCCGGTCATCTCAAGATGGAACTGGAGCCCGAGTGCCGACCCGAGCCGGAAACCCTGATGCGGGACCACATCACCACGGCATTGGAGTCTCCCGCGAACCGGCAGGTGGAATGTCTCGCCGTGCATCTGGAAGACGCGGAATGTCCCGGGGAACGAGGCAAACGCCCCGGTGGAATCGGGTGTTGTGTGGACCGGGTACCAGCCGGTCTCGTTCACGAACCGGTACACGGTTGCGCCATGTGCAGACGCGATCAGCTGGGCACCAAGGCAGAGGCCGAGCACGGGAATCCGCCGCTTCACTGCCCGCCGGATCAGCTCCTTCTCGTCTTTGAGCCACGGGAGTTCCTGCTCATCGTTCACGCTCATCGGTCCGCCCAGGAAGACAAGATGCGTGGCGTCACCCCTGCAGACCGGGTCCCCTTCCCAGAGCCGGGTGTATTCAAACCCGATATCCTCTTCAGAAAAGATCTGTTCAAAGTAGCCGAGCGGTTCTGTGGGGGTGTGCTGGAATGCCCTGACCCGGATTGGATGTTTCTTTTCTCCCGACATGGTTTCTCCTTGTTCAGTATCTTTCCCGCGGGATATTTCGGGTTTGTGGTTTTGTGGCCGGGGGAATTTATGCTGAAATAAATTCCCCGATGCCCCGACTCACAAGCGTTTTGAATTTAAGACAAACCGTCTCCTCAGTCCGTGATGTCACGGAAAGTTGACCCGTTATCAGGAAAACACAATCACCAAAAAAAAAATTACGTCCCCCACGGCGCCGATTCATTCGTGCCGAGGAACGCGAGGCCATTTTCCCCATACTCTACCGGGGCATATTGAGACCCTACATGTGGGAGTCCCTTGAACCGGACGAGCCATGATCCATTGATCTGCCCCGCCATCTGGACCGTAACTGCCTCGGGCGTCATGACATCATCCGTCCCCACCACGAGCATGACATCTTTCTGGATCCCGGAGAGACCGGCATACGATCCGTTCCAGGCGAGGTTTGCCTGTGCCTCCTGGTGGACACCAGCGGTCTGGTTGGGATCGACTCCCGCTGCTTCGATCGTTAAAAGCAGTCTTTTGGTCTCGGGAATCCGGATGCTGTAGGTGACAGAATCGAGCACCAGTTTCCGCACGCGTTCGGGGTGCGAGATAACCAGCTGCTGCGAGACTGTTGAGCCCATCGAGACCCCGTACACGTGCATGCTGTCATAGCCGAGTGCCGTCATCAGCCCGGCAGCATCGTCTGCGTACTGGGCGATCGTTGGTGTGGCATTATTGTCACCGCTGTACCCCATCCCCCGGTGGTCGTAGGTATAAACATGGTATTTTGTGGCAAGGATGCCGATGAAGGTCTGGTTCCACGTATCGATGGTTGCGCCAAATCCTTCAACCATCAGGAGAGGCTCGCCGGCACCGAACTCCCGGTATCCCAGCGAAATCCCGTTGACCTGGGCATACTTTACGGGTGTCGCATTGAATGATACAGCGGGATGTGGCTGGACCGCTGAAACTACCGGGGCCGTGGGAGCCGGGCAGGTGCCGGAGGTGGCATCCGTGCAACCCGCCACCGCGAGAAGGCAGATAGTGAAGGCGATTGCCAGAATTGCTATCAGTTTCTTGTTCATGGAAGATCCTCGTAACCGATTCATCAAGAGTAAAAACCGGGTTATCACGTATTAGGTGAAGCCGGAAAATAATTCTTTGCTGGTATGAGAACATCCAGAAAAAGATTTGAAAAAAAAATATGGAGTGCGATTCGTACTTCTTGTGCCGCATCACCCGGGTTCTTGAATTCCCGCAGGCCAGCCCCCGGCTCAGTTTCAAAAAATACTCCGGCTTTGACCGGAAAAGTTTTTTTATCCGGACCGGCCGCGAACCGAAGTCTCAGAGCCCGGCAACCCTCAGGTAAAAAAATTATTTCCCTTCAAAACATTCCCTGCACATCATCTTTTTCTTGAGCAGCCCCATCACCCGGATGCAGTTACTGCACCCCTGCACCCCGCACACCTCGCATTCCCGTACCTGGTCAGCAGGCACGATCTTCGAACAGTGCGGGCATTCAACATACTCCCGGTCCTCTCCCGCCTCATACTCCGCTGCCCCAACTTCCCCGTATTCCAGGGTATCATTGTCCGGGTCAGTCTTTCCTCCGCTGTCGACCATATCGTACATCAGGAAAATGACGGCAGCCAGCTCGCAGAAGATCCTCCATATCACGCTCCCGAAAATCAGAAAACCGATCCAGAACAGCGGTGAGGCGGAGGGATTCTCCACAAGGGCGGTGGTATTGACAAACGATGCATTGGCAGCCCCGGTACCGGTTTTAGAAAATCCCGCACTGATTCCCAAGAGTGAAACCAGGATAATTACGATCGCTCCAAGGATGTAGATGAGCCGGAGATAATCTCTTGTGATGAGTTTTTTGAACGGCAGCGCCCCGCTCCTGCCGGTGTTCTGTTGGGCTGGTCTTCTTCCGGCGGTTCGTTCCTGTCGGGGCATTCCAATGGATGCGTTCCGGGGAACTGCGGCTGCTTCAGGCTCTCTCTGTTGCGGTACTGCGGATCTTTTCGGCTGGGGTTGCGGGAACGGGCAACCACATTTGTTACAGAAAAGGGACTGATCATCAGCTGTCCGCGTTTTGCAACTGCTGCAAATCTTCACCATACCTTCACGTAAAATATATTGGTAATGCGATGAACTATGAAGTTATTGATATGCATCTGAAAAATCCCGTTGTGGCGACCGGATATCGATTTTTACAACCCGTTCACAGCGCGATCCTTACTTCTTTTGCCGCATCGCACATGTTCTTGAGTTTCCAGTAAGCCGATTCCCGGCTCCGCATCCGCATGCCGCAGTCGGGATCGATGAGCATCGTCTTAGGCCCGAAGATCTCCACGCCTTTTTCGATTCGCTTGCGTATCTCGGGAACCGTCTCGACCTTGTCGATCGATGAGTCCACGCAGCCAAAGCCGATCATCCGCCCGCCAAGATCGCGCCGTGAGAGAAGGTCGATGTTTGCCGTGTTGTTCGCAAACTCGAAGTCAAACACGTTCACGTTGAACTTCAGGATCTCGTCGAGCACATTTCCCAGGCTTCCACAGACATGCATGCAGGTGGGAATACGGACCGAGGCGGTGATCGCCTCGACAGCCTGCCTGCCCACGCTGAGGTCTGCAATACCTGTCGAGAAGATCGGCTCATCGATCTGGAGCAGGGTAACGCCGGCCGCTTCAAGACTTCGGGCTTCGACAATGAGGGCTGCGGCCAGATCAAGCGCAAGCTCCTCCTTGTTCCGGTACATCGGTGTGCTGATGTGCAGGCCGTGGGCGAGCGTGGAAGGCCCGGTGATGATGCCCTTGACTTTCGGGGCTTTTGACACCGCATATTTCGTGTCAGCAACGGTTATCGGGCCGTCGGCCGGCTGCACCTTGCCGATCACCTGCTGCTCCCGGATGCCGGGCAGCTTTGCGGTAAACGCCCCGATCATATCGCCCCGCACCTGGCCGTCCGATATGATATCTATGCCGGCATTCATCTGGTCGGCAACAGCAGTCTCTACTGCGGAGTGGAGGGGATCAAAGAGGCTCCGGAGTCCCCCGCCTTTGACCACCGGGTAGCTGCCCACCACGGTTGTCGCCAGCACTTTGTTGATGAAATATTCCTTTGCCATAACGGATACGGATCTCCGGCCTGTTGTACTTCCGGTTGACCCGGTTGCAAAAAAAGTAATGGGTCAGGGAATTTAGGGTACGAGCCGGTGCATATCCCGGGGGAAGAGCACGGCCTCGCGGACATTGGGCAAGCCCAGCATCGTCATGATGAGACGGTCAGCACCCAGTCCCCAGCCGGCATGGGGGGGCATGCCGTACCGGAACGGGCGGAGGTAGAAGTCGAAGCTCTCGGGGTTGAGGCCCTTCTTTGCGATCTGCTGCACGAGCTGGTCGTGGTTGTGGACCCGCTGGGCACCGCTCGAGAGTTCCATCCTCGGGTGCATGAGATCGAACGCCTTGCATATGGTGGGATCGTTCTCGTAGGGCATCGCATAGTAGGGCCGGATCCCGGATGGCCAGTCCACGATGAAGTAGTGGCCGCCCATCTCGGCACCGATCGCCCGCTCGGCAGCGCTGCCGATGTCGTCGCCGAACTTGATCGGTTCATCGATCTTCTTTGCCGCAATCTCGATCGCTTCGCAGTAGGGAAGCCGGGGGAACGGGCCTTTTGGAACCGCAAAGTCGGTAATATCCATGTTTGCGAGGTGGTCCGAGCAGGTCTTGTCCACGTATTCGTAGGTTTTTACCAGGACGTCTTCGAGGATGCGCATCACTTCGGTGTGGTCAGCGTACGAGACTTCGATATCGATGCTCGTTGCTTCGTTGAGGTGCTTGGTGGTGTTGTGCTCCTCGGCCCGGAAGATCGGCCCGATCTCGTACACCTTCTCAAGGCCGGCCGCCATCATCATCTGCTTGAAGAGCTGGGGACTCTGGTTGAGGTAGGCTTCCTTGTCGAAGTACGCGATCGGGAAGAGTTCGGTGCCGCCTTCGGTTGCAGCGGCCACGATCTTGGGGGTGGTGATCGAGATGAAGCCTTCGCGGTGGAAGTAATCATTGAGCGCGTGCATCGCGGCGCTGCGGATCGCAAAGACAGCAGCGACCCGGGGCCTCCGCACGTCAAGGAACCGCCCGTCGAGCCGGGTGTCGAGTTCCACGGATACTTTCTCCGATACATCGAGCGGCAGCGGGGTCTCGGCAAGGCTGATGATCTCAAACGTCTCGGGGATGAGCTCGCGCCCGCCGGGGGCTTTCTCAACGGCCTTGATCTGTCCGCTGATCCGCACAACCGATTCGCGGGAGACCGCTTTTGCCGCGGCAATGACCGCTTCACTCACTTTCTTCTTGGGAATGGTCACCTGGAGTATGCCGGTCCGGTCGCGGATCAAAAAGAAGGCAAGGCCTCCGAGGTCCCTGACCTCATGGACAAACCCGCAGACCTCCGCGTGCCCGATCTCCGGTGTGACTGACTGTATGGGTATACGCATCAAAATCCTATAACAATGGGGTGCAGGATATTATGGACTTTATGGGAAAAACCGGTATTCTGCAGGATGGACTGGTGCAGGGAATACTGCCAATCATCCAAAACCCGTAAATAGTTCCCTATCTCCTGTACAGTAGGAGAGAAATATGTCGAATATTCCTGCAAACACTGATAAGGAGAGTAAGAAGGGATGGGGTGCCGGGACAAAGATCCTCCTCGGTATCCTTGGCCTGGTCGCCATCATATGCGTTATTGCCATCGTTACCCTGACCGTTGCGGTTATTGATTCGCAGACCGGGACTTCCTTTCCGTACAGCACCAGCTACCGTGTCTCGCTTCCTGACGGGGAGCCGGTAACTATCGGAAATACCAAGATCATCGTCTTGGTCATGAGTGACGGTGTTGATACTTCCGTTGACGGTTCCAAGGAGAAACTGGCAGTTGGCCAGGAACGGGTTATCAGCCCGCACTTTGCCCGGATCACCGCACTGGGAATCCCCCTGATTGACACCGATTTCCAGATCACGTTAAAGTATCTCGGGTCTTCTGGGAACAATGCCCTCTTTGACATGACCATCAAGACCTCGAAACAGATCCCCGAAATGGTTCTCCGTCGGTTGATCCCGGCGAATATGAATGCGCAGCCGAATTAATTCCCCTTTTTTTTCAGTGATGAGTCATACCTGAAAATGGAATGACCCGTCCGGTAAATCCAGAGAGCTCCTTTGTCAATTGCCCGGACCGCCTCCGGGAATTTTTCTGGTAGTTCCGGAAAAAGAGGTTAATCCAGGTTCAGCAGGTCCCGGATAAGAGCAACGATCGCGAGCCGCTGTGGTTCACTTGTGGCGCCGATCCGGTGCTGGAACCGCTCCCGGTCCAGGGCAACGATCTGGAATACGAGGGCAACACTCTCGGTATCGAGGCCGTTGTGCACGTCAGGGGCAATCGTGTGGGTATGCGAGAATCGTGCACTGCCCGTACTGCTGGTCAGCGGGACGACAAGGATGAGACCGTTTGCACCGCCGACAATAATTGCGGGCCTCATCCCCCGCTGCTCATGTCCTTTTGCATCGGAGAGATCCACGAGCCAGATATCGCCGTTCTTCATCGATTTAGTGCTCCAGTGATTTCAGTGAGGCCCTCTGCCAGATGCCGGTCTCCTTTTTCAGTTCTTCGAGATCCTTTGGAGTGGGCTTAAAGAGGAACTCTTTTGCCTTTGAGATGCCGAGAGCAATCTGGGCTTCTGAATAGAATGGTTTTAACCTTTTTACCTGCCTTGATGCTTCGAGTGGATCGCTGTTCTGCCGCAGGGCATAATACCCATAGGTTGCCCCGACTTCGAGCGGGACCGGCTTAAGACCGAAGATCCTGCCGAGCTTATCTGCTGCTTCTTTCTCTGCGATATTCAGCCGGGTGCCGGTTTCCCTGCTCTCGAACTCGCGGGTGAAGGCGTACAGGTCCTGCGTCAGGTCCGGAGAATAGGGTCCCCGTACATACAGGCTGCAGGAATACCCGAGATCAATACCCTTCAGCTCAAGCAGGCATACGAGTTTCTGTGCAATCAACCGGTCATCGAACCGCGAGATATCGAATTCAAAGCCCAGTTCCCTGAAGAATGCAATGACTTTTTTCCTTTTTTCCATAATTTACCCTCCGCAGTGGAGGAACCGGCACAGCCAGGTCTTTGTTCTCTTCCATGCATCCTGCCCTTCGGTTGTGATGCTATAGAGTTCGAGTTCTTTTCCTTCCGAGGTGATCTTTTCTGAAGTGAGATAACCCATGTCTTTCAAAACATTGAGGTTGGCAAACAGCACACCGTCATTGATGTCGAGTGCTGCCCTGAGTTCGCGGTAGGTTGCCCCATCGGGTCCGAGGGCGGCAAGGCTGGCGAGCAGCTTCAGCCGGACGAG
Organism: Methanomicrobiales archaeon; assembly: GCA_025350045.1. Classification (GTDB taxonomy): domain Archaea; phylum Halobacteriota; class Methanomicrobia; order Methanomicrobiales; family Methanospirillaceae; genus Methanoregula. Next base: position 39,552 of record JANXYM010000056.1, read on the forward strand.
TGAGAAGACTTTCGCGTTGAGCCCTTCGGATTCGTTGAAGATGGAGAGGATATCATTCTGCATTTTTTGGTTCTCTCCTTTTCATGATGATTGGTGGCCCGGGTTATTTACTTTGTTATTTACTTAAAGTTTAAAGTAAATGAAAGCGGGGATTGGGGGCAGATCTAATTGTTGAATTTTCATTAAACTAACCCTTTTATCATTTCAGAATTTAAAGCAGAATCAGTGATAATGTGTCAATACCCGATTTTCAAAGTCTGATGTTACCCGTTCTGGAGTTTTCATCACGACATCGAAATTCACAAACGATGCCCAAGACTACGTGAAAAGGATTGAGAAGAAAATCGTCCTTATTGATGGTGAGCAATTAACGCAGCTGATGATCGATAACAGCGTTGGTGTTGCCGAGGAATCCCGTTATATCGTGAACCGGCTCGATGAGGATTATTTTATCGAGGAATAATTCCCCTCGAAGAAATTCTATTATTCGTCGAAATTTTTATCGGGAAATTTTTACTGCTCGAATTTCGCGTGACAGCGCAGGCATTCAATCGTATTTCGCGATGAGAAATCGATAAAAAACAGGTCTTCTAACTTATCTGTTGACTTATATTGGTATTGCGAATCACAGGTTTTGCAGTGGACGTGTTTTATCTCACCGGATGCGTATTGAATTATCTGAAACAATGCATGGGGTAAATGTTCCCGAGTTTTGTAATAAATCTTTGATACGTATTTATCTGGATCGTCGAGATCGTCTTTTTTACACATCTCGTTGATTTCATACCGGGGTTGATTTTCGATTTTTTCCCCGCTTTGTAATTTAGTCGATATCGTTATTTCGCGATTGTGAATTATTGGCGGTGCAATCATGAGGTGATGACGGTGACCGCAAGAATAATAGTACGTTCCGGTCCGTTCCCCGCTTGGTGACTCTACATGCGATTCGGATACGAGTACTCCCGTCTCACAGGTTGAACATTTGAAATATTCTTCTTCCACAGATTTTCTCCACGCATCTAGTCCGGTCTCATTTCAATTCATTGGTTCAATATATCCGTCGATTTTTACTTTCTTTTGATGCAACAAAAAACGATATGGGAATCAGGCGTCCATATATGATGATAATTGATCGAGAATTAAAATGGCTTGAAGTGTTTTTACCGGATTATAATCCTCCTCATTGATTGCTGCTCCGTGAGCTAAAGAATGTCGTGATAAATCGATTTCTTCAGATTTGCGATTAAATTTCATAAAATAAGAATCAATAAGATATTCCTTAAAATTGTCTGGTAAAAGTAATCGAGTTTCAGGGTTTTTCGATTTTAAAAATGAGATTAATTTAGTTGTTAATCTCTCCCCTGCATCTCCCTGGGTCTCAATATCATAAGAAAGATCTTGTAAGATTCCTTCAATACATGGGTACAGAACGTGAATAGCACTTATGCAATCTTTTTCAAGATATTCTTCAATTCCCTTTTTCAAAAATAACTCGCGTTTTTTAAAAAGTTGATTCGACACCCAGATATTATACATTAAAGTGATTTTGGTCTCATCGAACGAAGAGACAATCAACTTCTCAATATCAGTCAGAGGTAAATCATTCTTTATCACATTAAAAATTTCATTGAATGGTTTTCCCAAAATTTGAATAAATGGGAACCATCCTGCATTATATAATTTATTTTTTAACTCTGGATACGTTTGATATTGATAGATTTCGGGAAATGTTAAAAATGCATGACATGCACCGAATAAAACACTCAAATCTGTTGGTTGTGAAATGGTTGTCTTTGGATCGATTGGAAGCAAATCAAAAAACATTCCTCGATGCCATCCCAGCATCTGCGTGACGAGTGCGACCATGCGATCGTGGTGGGCGACATCGGAGGGGTCGTTGGGGTTGATGGGGCGGATTGGATGAAAAATAATGCTTGCGGGAAAAAAGCAGGTTTGGTTAACATGGCATAGCAGAGCCGGGAACGTACTTTCGTACATCTACCTGTGCCCCACTCTTTGCCATGCGTTCTGCGATGGTAAGAATTTCATGGGCGACATGCTCGTCAACATAATCCTCGCCGCAGTTTGTGCAGACCCGGGCAGGAACATCTTTTACGACAAGGGTCATGCCGTCGCGATCAAAGGTGACGGTTGTTGTGCCCTCTTTGGTTTCCCCGTGTTTACAGATGACGCACTTCATGATCTTCTCCGTGTATTATTATAAGACCACACATCCGGGTCTGGTTCATATGCTGTGATAACAATAGCTTCACGATCTACATTATTGTATGCCATGACGACGTGAAGCGGGCGATTGTTTACCTCCCCTGAAACGAGACAACTGGGATACGGCACATCATCAGGATAGTCTTCTATGATTGTGCCAAGTCCGAGTAATTCACGAATATCAGAATCCGATATTCTCCGCTGGAACATCTGCCGTAACGCATGGATACGGAATGTCAGGTTTCGGTACACAGGATATTTTTTATCGTTCATTTCGTATTTCCCTCAACAATCGCAATCTCTTCAGCCGTCAGCCCATAAAGCTCGTACACCAACTTATCGATCGCCCCATCCGTCGCCTCAATCTGCCGGGACAGCATCGTCTTCTCCTGTTCAAGCCTTGCCTCCTGCAATTTCTTATTCATGTCCAGCATCTGCGTGACGAGCGCGACCATGCGATCGTGCCGGGTGATATCGGCGGAGTCGTTGGGGTTGATGGTACGGATGGGGATTTTCACGACATCCTGACTGAACCACCGAAGCCGTCCACCTTTATCGGGATCTCCTATGACGGTTGCGATTCTTTTGTAATAACTAAAAATAAGTTTTGAGTTTAAAACGCCGAGAAGATAGAGATCATTTTTAGGGATGATATAACCGGTATTGCCTACATAGAGACCGGTTGAATCGAAGGTCATTCTACTTTCTTTTGCAATATCCGGAAAAATTATTTTTGGCTTTTCAAATTCTTGGAAATAATCTACAGAATCTTGAAGTTCATACCATTGGTAAGACCCTTGTTTACGTCCTTCCCACGTTTCTCCTTGCCAGTCTTTTGGTTTTGGCATCAATTGATTTTTAAATGGTTTTAAATATTCGAGAATTGCGGGATAATCTGATATTTTAATCCCTCTTCGTGAGAAAATCAGATATTTTTTATTGAAATTAATCCGGTATTTTCGAATTTCATCGCCAATAATGAACGGTTTGATGATTTCGGAAGACATCTGATCTTTTTGAATTAGGCTTTCCTTCTGTTTTTCATCAATAACAAATACCTTATTGGAGCCTGTTTTTATCCCCCAATAAATTTCATTTTTGACATATTGCCCGAGAGGGATACCAACTTTATTCAACTTTTCGATAATTTTTGTCTCGGAGTTATTTGTCAATGTCCACGTGTTATTTTTCAACGACGCAGAATTGAGATTTTGGCCAATTGTTTTCACTTCTTCGTCCAATGAGGAGAAATTTAACTCTTTCACTGGTGCATAAACAAAATTCTGTTCGTTCGGGCTCAAATTTTGAGTCAGGAAAATTGCCGGGAATGTTGATGCATTTTGAAAAACCGGTAATTCCCCGAAATCAATAATCTGAAGTAATTTTGATTTGGCCGAGAGAAACGATCGCAAATTGATTCCATAATTCGACCGCATGAATTTATTGGCACAAATGACGCCGAAGAATCCCTCCTTGCGAAGTAGCTTGTGCCCTTTTTCAAAGAAGTATACGTAGAGGTCAGCAGTTCCCACGTACGTTTCGTAATTCTTTTTCGCGTATTCTTTAAACTCCGATCCGAGTGATTCCTGCCTCACATACGGCGGATTCCCAATCACCGCGTCGAACCCGCCCGCCGCCATCACCGGTGCGAATTCCTTTGCCCAGTCGAACGGATTAATCCGCTTCACTTCATCGGAGGGCATCTCTGGCGTCAAAATATCCCAGCCAATCAGCGAGTTCCCGCACTTGATGTTATGATCAAGGCTCGGGAGCGCCCGTTCCGCCGTGATCGTGAGCTGCTTTGAAACCGTCTCCTGGTTCTCCTCCTCCAGCACCTTGAGGAGCAGCGAGAGCTTCGTCACCTCGACTGCCTGCTGGTCGATATCCACACCGAAGAGGTTGTTTAAAAGAATCCGTTTCTTCTCTGCGGTCGTGAGTTTCCAGTCGCTCCGCATATGTTCGGAGAGCCGGACCTCCTTACCCGTACCGGATTTGTAAATCGGGAGATCAATCGTTGCCGCAGACTTCTTCTTTCTCGGGGCCTGCTCCGGGAGAAGTGCCAGCACTGCCGGGTCAGTCACCGAGTTCTTCTCCTTGAAGACCGGCACAAGGTTTGCGATATACCAGTCGCGGTGCCAGTCGAGGAGGAACTGGTAGGCGCCGATCAGGAACGAGCCAGAGCCGCACGCGGGATCAAGAATGCGGAGCTTCGACACTTCACGGGGCGTCTTGTCTTTTACGAGTTCGCCGACCGTGTGCTTCACGATATATTCGACAATGTACTGTGGTGTGTAGAACACCCCGCCGGCTTTCTTCACTTCGGGCTTGTACTCGACTTTTGCCTGGTGCCCGTCTGTAAGCCGGATCACTTTGCCGAGGAACTGCTCGTACACATGCCCGAGAATTGCCGGAGGGATAAGGGAAAACTCATACTGGCTGTCGGGGAAGTAAAGGCGTTTTATGATCCCTTTTAAGACCTTGTCATCCATCGCGACCGTGAGCGAGAGCGTATCGGGGGATTCGTCCCAGTCCGGCTCCTGCTGGAAATGGAAGAGCCCGGAATTGTATTTGTCATCGGCGTTGCGGAAGAGCTGGCAGAGCCGTTCATAGATCCCCTCGCCCTCCAGAAGTTTGTGGAGTGTCTCGTACTCCTCAATGCCGCGATCCTCGCAAATGCGGAGAAAGAGAATCCGATCGATGGTCCGCTGCACGATGCTGTTCAGTTCTTCAACGGTCAGAGACGGATTGCGCAGTGCGATATTTTTCGCAAGGGCATCCCGCCATTGCTCAATCTCGGCAAGAATATCGTCATCGACACTCGCCGTCCCCCGCTTACCCTTCGTTGTTTCGGCATACTTGTCAAACGATCCCAGTTGGATACTTTCCGGGGAGATGATAGAAACGAGCCAGTCCCATTTTCCCGGATATTCTTTGTAGGTGAAGTACTCGATCCGCGCCTTGGATGCGGCATCACCGTTCTCCGGTTTTATCCGGCAGTCATAGATGGCGAATTCTTCAAAATTCGTGAGAATCGAGAGCGGCAGTTTCTGGTTCCATGCATACCGCCGGATTTGAAGAGCGGCTTCAGCAGCATCCTTGATCCGCACAGACGGTTTCTTGGTCTCGACCAGAAACTTACGGGCGCCCCCGATCCGGAACGTATAATCGAAAAAGAGGGTCGTGCCCCGGATCCGCACCGGTTCCTCGTGCATGACCTCCTTGTATTTCTCGGAAAATCCCTTGTTGTTATCCACGTCCCAGCCAAGCGCAGAGAAAAATTTATCGACAAATTCCCGCCGTAGTTGCGTCTCATTATAATTTCCCTGAATGTATGCCTGACGATGAAATTCAAAGCGCTCGATAAGAGAGAGAATCGGATCCGGGGCTGGCATTAGTAGTGATCTTTTTCCCGGAGGCGTTAAACCTGTTGAAAATATTTTTTGTTTGTCCCAGCAATCATTCCGGTAACCCTTTTTAAAATCCAGTGAATATATCAAATGGACCTCAACTATGGGTTATCCTACCCCCCAAAAAAACGAGTAAACCCCGATCGCAAAAACCCCCAATCCGGGCATTTTACGGGCTTTGATTTTCAAATCTCTCCAAAATGGACTCCGATTAGGTGAAAATGAGGCCCTGTTCGATCGAAAACTCCTGGAGTATTTACATAAACAGGGGGTTCGGATCATGTCAGACAACCGTCTGCCCGGATAGTCTTTCCTGACCCAAAAGATGTACTATTCCGGGCCCTGAACGGGCTCCAATTTGCATTTTTCTGTATCGATTTCCCGGTTTTTGAAGAGGTGTGTCCACCACCCGGAAAAATACTGTTTAAAACGCTTATTTTCCAAAATTACCTCCATTAATCGGTTTTTGTCCCTGCTCTTTAGCGGGCTCCGGTTGGTCGCGGCACCCCATTTCAGGTCATATCGGGTGAGAAAGACGATGGAAAAGGCCACTGTTGCCCGATAGTGCGATCACGTCGGAGAAAGTGGGGAGATTACAGGTTTATTCAGGTTTTTTGGTGTTGGAATAATTCTGTTTTGCAGGAGAATGCGTGTACAGATTTTTCCAAAAAAAAAGTTTCCGGATTTTTCTTTAAAAGCCCAAATGATTTTTCCGAATTTCCCGGGAGCCGCCAAATTTTTTTGGGATTTTGGGGCTCTGTTGAAGACCTATTTTTCTGCGATTCGCTTCTTCTTACTGCCAGTTTGGAGGGTGACCCCTCTCTCCCCCAGAGGGGGAGGCAGCCCAAGGCGGGTATCCCCTTGACCCCCGGTTTTTCATCAGCATCCTTAAAATCTGTCGCAGTATTGGGGATGCCTGAGGTGGCGGGGGCAAAAAGCACGA
>JANXYM010000104.1 GCA_025350045.1 Methanomicrobiales archaeon
AAAACAGGCCGACAATTACCATCAACGGAGAAGTCATCAGCATCATTCGTCTCGTTGATGTCCTCGGGATCGGCAAATCACCCCACTCTTCAGAAATACCGTCACAGGTGCCGATTATCATTATTGCGTATGGTGCGGGACAGATTGCCTGTATCGTGGATGAAGTCCTCCAGGTCCAGGAAATCGTTGTGCGACCCCTGGGCAGCCAGCTGCAGAGGGTAAAACGCATAACCGGGGCCGCGATTCTTGGGGACGGGACGATTGCGATTGTGCTTGACCCGATTGAACTGATCCAGGAAGCAATTAAAACCGACCTCCCCCCATCCCCCGGGGTTCCCTGCAATCCCATTACCGGACGGATACTTGTTGTTGAGGATTCGGTCACTTCCCGGATGTACCTGGCAAACATCCTTGAACAGGGGGGTCATGAAGTGATGACCGCACACGATGGCATGGAAGCATTCGCAATGCTTAAAGAGGAGAAATTTGATATGGTCGTCTCAGATGTGGATATGCCCCGTATTAATGGCTTTACCCTTACCGAAAAAATCCGGGCAGATCCCCGGCTTTCCTATCTGCCGGTAGTGCTGGTCACGGCCCTTGATACCCGGGAGGACCGTGCACATGGCGTTGCCGTCGGGGCTGATGTTTACATGGAAAAAAGTGGTTTTGAAAAAGAGCGGTTTCTCGCTGTTATCCATGAACTTATCCGGGGGGACTACAGAAATGAATAGCGAATCTGCCCTAATGACGGAGCCTGCATGAACGACATTATTCCCAAAAATCCCATGAAACTGCTTGTGGTTGAAGACAGCAGAACCCAGGCGGAATACCTTCGCCATATTCTGGAAAATGAAGGATACCGGGTGGTCCTTGCCGCTAACGGTCGTGAGGCGCTTGAACAGATTAAAATCGACCGCCCGACACTGGTGTTGTCGGATATTATCATGCCGGAGATGGACGGGTATGAACTCTGCCGCAGGATACGTTCCGATCCTTTGCTGGCCGCGATTCCGGTAATTCTTGTTACCCAGCTCTTCGATCCCGTTGATGTGATCAAAGGTCTTGAAGCAGGTGCAGACAATTTCATTATCAAGCCCTTTGAACCCCGGCACGTCTATTCCCGTATCCAGAGTGTACTCCAGATGCTCTCCTGTCCCGACCCTGATGGCAGGTCCGTAACCGGCATTGAAGTTGCATTTGCAAACAGCAACCATACCATCACGGCAGGCAGGTTACAGATTCTCACGATCCTGCTCTCCACGTACGACTTAGCGGTAAAGAAAAATACGGAACTGCTCGAAACCCAGGAGCGCCTCAATGCAGTCAATGAGGAACTGCAGGGTATGGTAGAAAAACTCAAAAATGCAAATGAGGACCTGTTCAGGGAGAATGCCGAACGAAGAAAGGCGGAAGATGCTCTCGAAAAAGCCAATAAGAAACTCCAGCTGATGGCAAGTATCACCCGGCATGATCTTCTCAATCAGCTCACGGCCCTGCACGAATACATTGAACTTGCACTACTGACAAAAACTGCTGATCCGGAGAAAGCATGGAATCACATCATCACGGGTGACGGGATTGTCAACCACACGATCAACACCGTCCGGTTTACCGAGGATTACCAGAAAATCGGTATCCGGTCCGCCGCATGGCAGAATGTCAGCACCCTGGTGAATAATGCCTTAAAACACACCTCCCTTGGCACGATAAGACTGGAAAATTCAATCCCGGCAGAGATCGAACTGTATGCAGATCCCCTGATCGAAAAAGTCTTTTCCAATCTTATTGAAAACGCGATACGGCACGGCAGTAATTCACTTACAACGATACGGTTTGGCTATGAAGAAAAAAACGGTACAGGTACAATCATCTGCCAGGATGACGGTGCCGGGGTACCTCCTGAAGAAAAAGAGAAGATCTTTACCTACGGCTTTGGCAAAAACACGGGTCTCGGTCTTTTCCTTTCTCGGGAAATTCTCCACATCACCGGCATTTCCATACATGAGACCGGGGAAAACTTACGGGGGGCACGGTTCGAAATTACCTGCCCGAAGGAAACCATCCGCAGTGCGGGAACGATCTGAGATCTCCGGATCCCGGCCCTCATTTCACGGACACCGGAACGGGCAATGAGCAAGAATCGGGTGCAAAAATTATTCGCTACGCAATAGTCCCGCCCTGTTCCCCTTGAAGGCTGGGATACTTCTTTTAGTCGGGCGTTTTCTCCCGCTACCGCAATCTTTTTGCCCATCAGAGCAAAACCGGAAGAGCAGGTGCCTGACGGGTATGAAGAACGCAATTTTCACCAATACCTCCTCTCCATACACCCGCAGGCGTGTCATTATGCTTGCCGGAGCATCGGCAATCGCACTCGGGGTAAACCTCATCGGCGTGATGACGGGAATTACGGTGTTACTTTCGCACGTGATATATATCCCGATCATTCTCACGGGGTACTGGTTCCCCCGGAGAGGACTCCTGTTTTCCCTTCTTATGGCGGGAACCTATGGCGCACTGGTCGCCCTTATCCTGCCTCTTGATACTCTTCTCATGGTATCCACCCTGTTCCGCATGACCTTTTTTATCCTCATTGGAGGAGTGGTTTCATTCCTCTCGGCAAAACTGCGGGAGTCCGAACAACAGCTTACCGAGATCATTGAATTCCTGCCCTACCCGACGTTTGCCGTGGACAGAAACGGTATTGTGATCGCATGGAACCAGGCAGTCGAAGAACTGACGGGAGTAAAAAAAGCAGAGATCCTCCATAAGGGAGACTTTGCGTATTCCCGTGCTTTTTATGGCATACAGCGTCC
>JANXYM010000113.1 GCA_025350045.1 Methanomicrobiales archaeon
CCCGGCTCTCTAGCTCGGGCAGGGTGGTTTCGATGCGTTCGAGTTCTTCGAGGACCTTTACCGGCATGGCATCAAAAATCGTGTTCATGCCGTCACCCCTTCCGCTGCATCGGTCCCGGTCGCAGTGGCGGAGGGGGCCGAAACCCCGATCATAAAATCCGCTGCTTTCTCTGCTCTGCCCGCTGCATACATCACGAGATCTGCATCGACTTTGATCGCCGTTGCCCAGTTCTGGAGATAGGCTGCCTGATTCTGGACAATCGCCGATGAATCAATACCGGTGAGAGCTGCCAGGTAAGCGCTCCCGATCTCGGCGACCAGTTCCTCGCGCCCGTAGGTCTCGGAACCGAAGCAGACCGGATCGGTCCGCTTGAACCGGTCGAGCCGTGGCCCGGTGAAGTGAACGCACTCATGAAATATCGTGGCGTAATAGTGCTCCGACGTTCTGAACTGGCCAATATCCGGGATGGTGATAATGTCCATCTGCGGGAGGAATGCGGCCCGGTCTCCTGCAGTGATTCGTATTGAGTGCCGGTCCGTGTATTCGTGAATGACCGCATCGCATCCGAGCAGGTGCGGATTCTCTTTCAGGTCCGGGATTTTGTACCCCCGCTCTATGTAATCGGTCTGTGCGACGTTGAACACAACAAAGGCTTTCAGGAACCGTATCTGTTTTTTGTTTTCTGTCTCCTTACCGTTCTCATCCTTCTTTGTCTCGGTTTTTACGGTCCGGCCTGCGTAGATAATTCCGTGGCCGTGCTCGCCCTTCTGGACCTGTAGACCTGAGGCGAGATATTGGCGATACGTGGCCCAAAAAGGAAGAGGGTAGGGACCGAGCCCGAGAATTAACCGGTTCAGCCCGGTGTATGCCCGACCGCTGAAAAGATTTCGCGGGCCGTTCTCGGTCCACGGTTTCAGCCAGGGGATTTTTCCCTCTGATAATGCTTTGATGATCCGCTCGTTGATCTGCGCTTTTACATCAGCGGCTTTCATGCGTGCACCATGGCGGGCTGGGTGGTTGCTGCGAGAGGCTGCACCGGGCGCATAGTCGAAACATTTGCATATTTCCGCTCCCCCTTGAGCATTCCTTTTAGCTGTGCGAGCGGGGAGACATACTGCACATCGTTGATCGTTATCATCACCGCTTTGCCGGACCGGGTGATCCACGCTTTCCCGACCGGTGCCGCTTCCGAGTTTTTCATTACATCAGATATGTCAAAGACCGGTGCGGGCCAGTGGTCTTCGAGCCTGCGGACTTCCCCGGCAGGGATCACTGCCTGCATGGTCTTGACATCGATACGGACCGAGCCGTTATAGAGACGCGCGGCCCCTATGTGCTCGAACTTCACATCTGTGTTTGTTGTTGGACTCATGGTGTTTTTCACCATACATCTATCGACGTTAGCGCTTATAACTCTCCGCCGTGCGCAGTGTGAAAGTGAAAGCGGTGCGTTGTCCGATTTACGAAATAATTATTTTGCGTAGAATTTTATTCACGCTTGGCCCGCCCAGGCACACAGCGCGACAGGCCGCTGATGCGTCCCGTAACCGCGCCGTGTAGCCATGACCCGCCCACGCTGCAGGAAATTTTCCGGTTTCCTGTTGGCATGCGACCAGTAAAAAGCAAGACCCACCCAGCGCTCACGCGACACGGCGAAGGTCGCCGTGTTCCGGCTCGCGCCCTCCCACCCGGACCGGGACCCGGTTTCGGTTGATCGGGGTAATGCATCTTGTCGCGGCTGGGCCCACTCGACAAAGCGAGCGACCGTCCGCTGAGGCGTCTGGTAACCGTCGCTTTGTCCTCCCGCCCGTACACCGATCCCGTGCCCCCATCAGGGGGCTATCCTGACCCGGCCCAGCGGCCCGAATGAGCACCGCTTCAGGGCGCGAAGGTAACGAGCCGCATCAGCGGTGAGTCCGAGCCCCTGATGCATCGTGCGGATGAGTCACTGAGCGTACTGCATGAGTACGATCAACAGCGACGAACATTCCGCGAAGCGGTATGCGAGGAGCGTGCCGGAGCAGCCGCTGGCTCCGGAGCAACGCGACAAGCCAGGGGCGTCATCCTATCAACAGGGCAACTACGGAAAAGCAAGGGAGAGTCTGTGAGCGGAGCGGAATGGAGGAGAGCGAAGCGAGCCGGAGTGCAGCGGAGACGAACAGTCTCGACCGATCTTCATGTCAGCAAGACCGCTTCCGTTGGGGGAGCCCACGCGGCAAGGGGCGGAGCCCCGTTGAGCGTAACATCCCCGAAATTATTGTGCAGATCGCCGCCCCGCTCCGCACGCTTCGTGCACCTTCGGCGCACTCGCACCTGCTTCCCGGACCGGCTCTATCGTCTGGACTGATACCTGACTGTTGATGCTGATTTTAATATCTTACGCGCTAAAATGAATAGAGCAAATTTTCAGTAAGGAAATTTGTGAAGTGTATTCATCCAAGACATTATCCACCCCCGTAGTGTAGCGGTCAATCATGCAGGATTTTGGATCCTGCGACACCAGTTCGAATCTGGTCGGGGGTATGAAATATATCAGGGCATCCTTTTTTTATATATCCCGTAATAGATCAGAATGATGAATCCGATACCCATAAGGCTTCGAATCTATTTTTCCATCCTTTTTATTGTCATCATTGCGGGTATCACCGGTATGATGGTCATTGAACAGCTCTCACCTGTCGATTCCCTCTACTTTATCGTCGTCACGCTGGCAACTGTCGGGTATGGCGACATTCACCCGTTAACTCCTATTGGCAAGTTGTTTGTAATCGCGATAATCCTCGTAGGAGTAAGCTGTTTTGTAGGTGTTGCAGCAGACACCGTAGAATTCCTGGTCGAACAGCGCGAGAGGGAAAAGAGGCTGGCAAAATTAAACATGATTATCGGTGTTTTTTATTCTGAAGTGGGTACACGACTGCTCCGGAAATTCAGTGCCCACGATCCTGGGATCACCCAGATCAGAACCGCTCTTACTGTCTCGAGTACCTGGTCGGATGATGATTTCAAAACAGTGCATGCTCTGCTCAGGGATCATGAATTCCGGCTTGATAGTCGCACACTTCCCCTGGAGGAGTTGCACAGTTTCCTCTCACAACATAAGGGATTCATGCTTTCCCTGCTTGCAAACCCGCAACTCTACGAGCATGACCGGTTCACGGATCTCATGCATGCGGTCTTCCACCTGGCAGAAGAACTAATCTCCCGTGAACGTCTGGAGGATCTCCCGCATGCAGATTATGATCATCTTTCCGGTGATCTCTCCCGGGTATACGGTCAACTTGTGGCTGAATGGCTGACGTATATGCAGCATCTCAAAAAACACTACCCGTATCTCTTCTCACTGGCGATGCGTACGAATCCTTTTGATACGAATGCAAGTGCGATTGTGCAGTGATGGGGAACCATAGAGTCAGAAATTTCTTTTTTTTGTTTGCCCATTCCTATCTTCAACCCTCTGCACAGACGGATACTACTTCAATGAATGATTAAACGGGGTATCATTTTGGATACAAATTCATGGAACTATGCCTTATCAATGGGAAAAAATGGATGCTTATTCCAGCACCGCGATCAGGTTTTCCCGGTTTACCCTGTCAGTAATTACATATTCGCAGATGGTGGGGGAAACTACCCGCTTGTGCCGGGCCTCCGTCTTTGCAAGCCTGCGCATCAGCTTCTTTGAGAACAGGAATGCCCTGCTCATTTCCTGTTCTGAAATACTCTCAAGGCTTGCGCACCGGAGGGGCGTAGTGGCAATGTTGAATGCAGCATTGACATCCGCATGCAGGACAACCCCGCAATGGGGGCACACAAACCGCTTACGTGTTCTCCTGCCAAATTCACCGCACCGGCTGCATCTTTTGGATGTGTACGCCGGGTTCACATAAATAACGGGTACTCCTCGTTTGCGTGCCCGTCTCTCGACCATGCGCTGGAGCATGAAAAACGAACCATTATCAAAGGTGAATTCATGTGCGAACGAGTTTTGTTCGTGGGGTGTGTAACGGGCAGAAAAGAGCTTTTCAAACTTGATGCCGGTACCAAGCGTTTCGGCAAATGTTACAATCTGCCGGGTAATGGTGGTAAGGGTGGATTTGAACGATGTTCGTTCATGTGTTGTTAACTTTTTTATTTTCCAGAGTTTGCCTTCTTTCCAGAGTTTTGTACAGTTATCGATGGATTGCGTGTGGATGTGATGGATACTTTTCCCCAGTTTCAGGATTTTTCCGCTTGTCGGGTCCGCGGCAACTGCCACGTGGCCCGTGGTGTTTAAGTCAACACCTATCCAGCGGATCTCATTGAGTGTGGCGAAATGAACTTCAATCACCTCTCTTTCTGGAATTCCGACTGCGATACTTTGTTAAAACCTGTCCTTCAGCTGTCTGGTAACAAACCTCCTGTGCTTATTGATTAGTAATCCCCGGATTTCGGATATATTTTTTGGTCGGAATGACACCGGCAAAAAAAAAATGATGATTCGTGATGGTTATTTGTATTTTTTAAGGATTTATGCCATAACCGCATACGCGATAAGTGAGAGCAGGAATGCGAGGAGCAGCATGGCAAGCGACAGCGGAGCCACAAATACCAGCATCGCATTGACGGTACTCGCCAGTTGCGATATCCGGTTTGAGCCAAAGACTACCACGTGTTCACAGTGAGCGGTGCTCGCTGCCACCTCTGCAGGTGAGAGATCTTTGACTGCGTCCCTCACACTCTGCATAACATAGGGAAGGAATTCCGCGGCAGGGATGTGCATGCCCACCGGGTTCTTTCCGGTGATCGTGTTGACCACATGGGAATCCGTGGTCATCACCTCTGCATTATCGACAAGGGTAAGGATCTGCGCAAGCAGCACTTCACGCACACCTTGTGCCATATTGTTTCCATCAATGAGTACGTAGGCCGTGCGCTGTTCGTCCACTTCAGTGACAAGTACCTGTATTCCCAGGTCACCGAATCCCTGCTCGCGAAGGTAGGGTACGGTCAGATGGTTGACACCGATCCTCAGTGGGTGCAGATGTGAATTTTTGCAGGTTTCCATTGCATCCATGGCAGCACGCTGGTATTCGGTCGCAGTCAGGGTCGCAAGAAGAACCGGTGATGAGAGATCTGTCATGCAGTTGTGGGCGTCGACAAGGGCGACATGGGGGAATAAGCGGTGTCCTTCTGCCATGATCGTGGATCCGATGGAGAAATCCAGATCTTCCGTTCTCTGGGGTGAGCGGGTGGTGACAAGGAGCACCGAGTCGCTGAACCGCTGGTAGAGGACCTGGACAGAACCAACCATAAGGCGTCCGGATTTCCCTGCTGCCCCGGCATACGACAGATTGCTGCGTGATTTCCTGACTGCATCGATCACCTTGTTGATCTCAGATTCCGAAACAAGGTTGAAATCGTGCGTAGCGCATCCGTGAGCAACAAGGGTCTCTTCGGGAAAATTGTCGTGCAGCACTTTGGGCAGGTTACCTCCGCCAATTTCACCCATGGGGCCCGGGTGCAGGTTCGGTACCGTAAACAGGACCGGCTCTCTCTTCTCGCGCCGGAAGAAGAAGTTGACCTGCGGGACAAAGATCTCTTCTCCCATCTCCCGGAAAAATTCCTCCATGTTCCTTGACCCATCAGTCATATGGGCGATGAACGCATTGATGAAAGCCAGTCCCCGTATACCGAATGCACGATGGAGCGGGCGCTCGATCAGCCAGATCAGGATCACAAAGCCGAGCCCGAAGACCAGGTGAAGGACAAGGGCAAAGATGGCAAACGATGGTGAGAACAGGATCATACCGACAAGGATCCCTACTGCGCTCTGGGTAAGGGCGGGAATGATCATCCGCCAGACGCGGTAATCGGCGATCGCAACGAGTACGAACAAGCGGAGGCCAAAGATAAAACCCAGCGAGATTGCGTAAAACAGGGGAATGAGGGTGACCGAGGACAACAGGGCGGCAAGCGTGATGATCACGCCAAATACCGTGCAGGCAAGTGCGAGGAGCCCGGACCTGTTCCAGGTCATGGTCTTGCCGCTGTACTCGATGATGGGCTTTGTCAGGAACAGGGCGGCGATTGCAGGTATGCTGAATGCAATGGTTCCGGAGAACAGGAATTTTTCCGGCAGGAAGAACAGGTTACTGCTCAGTACTGTCGGAATGGTATAAGCGATATTGCCGGAGAACGGAAGATTCAGCCAGGCGCGGGCACAGGCACCATCGATGATAAGGCCAAGGGTGACAATGAGGAGAAATGATCTCAGTGCCGAAGGCGCAGTGAAAATATACCTGGTAAGTTGCCCGAGCTTCACATCACTGTCCAGCGCCATCAGGCAAACCCTCCCAAAACGAGCTCGTGCCTGTCAGGAGTTGACCGGATCTCCTGTGTGGCATAGGTAATAGGGCGGGAGAAGAACGGTGCGTTGAGGGTAAGGCTCTCGTATTCCCCCCCTTCACCGGCAAGGTTTATTCGCCTTGCTGCTGCGACACGCTTGAGCCGGTCGATAAGATCCTGGTTGAAATGGGCACCGAGAAATTTTTCATCAAGTCCTTCTGCGGCAGTGACGATGATCATGGCATCCATCCGGGCTGCTACTTCCCGTAACAGAAGTTCAGTGTCCATGTGCCAGAGTGGGGTGAAGAGCTCAAGCCCGAGTTTGTCGGTGATCGTCTTCACCCGCTGAGCCTGGTATTCAGAGGCAACTGCACCGGCAATCACTCCCTCGATATCGAGTGCGGCAAGCCCGGCCTCGAGATCTGAGAGTTCTTCTTCCTTGCGCCCGTGGGTTTCAATCTCCACGTACTCCATGCAGGCAACACGGGCAATGACTGGTACTACATCGAGATTCGCGGAATGAAACATATATGAATCGCGGTTATCCGGGCGGGCAGTCACCATATATCGCACATCCTTCCCGCTGTCGATTGCCTTCTGGCACGACAGGATCGAGTCCTTTCCTCCGGATGTGAGTGCTGCCCAGCTCATAATTATATTCCTGTATTTCCCGGCATATCAAGGGTACCAAAATACTGCTGGTACCGCACCTTCATTGCATTCCAGTCCGGCAGGTGTGTCTGGCAGCCGACATGTTCTACTACATACGAAGCAGTAACCGTACCAATCTTGCAGCAGGTCACCGGGGTATAACCGCGTACATATGCCGAGAGGAAACCGGCACGATAGGCATCACCCGCCCCTGTAGGATCAGCAAGTTTGACCGGGACTACCGGCACGAAGTGTTCTGCACCTTTTGTGTAGAGCGTACTCCCGTCACCGCTCATGGTGAAGATGGCTGTATCGACCTGACCGATCAGTGCCTCACGGGTGATTCCCAGCGTCTCGCACATCTGCTTTACCTCATGCTGGTTGGCAAAGAGGACATCGATATGCGCGATGATCGTTTCGAGCTGTTCCTTAGAATAATAAAAAACGTCCTGCCCGGGATCAAACGAGGCAAACTCGCTTCGCTCTGCAATATGGCAGTTAAATGTGGGATCAGCGGTTGCCATGTGAACAAATGGGAGGGAAGGCGCATCCGAATCGGCGAATGCCTTCGAAGCGCCCCACTCGAAAAACGTCATCTGGTCACCGGCGTCATCGGTGAACATGAATGCTGTGGGGGTATGGGTGCCCGGCACGGTGAAAAACTGCCGGCCAATCCCGAGTTTTTTCATCCAGCGCTCATAGTCGCTTCCGGTAAAATCATCGCCAATGCAGGAGACCAGGGATACCTGTTCGCCCAGCATGGCGATTCCTGCTGCAATATTTGCCGCGCCGCCACCAAAGTAGATCTGCCGGTCAGAGATATGTGTCGAGCAGTTCTTCGCCGGGAGATGGGCCACCCGGGATATGTGGTCGATGGCCGTGTGCCCGACAATATGGATCATTGTTCCTGCACGTCCAGGAGTTTTAAGGGGATGTCCCGCAGGGCTTTTCCTATGGTCTGTTTGGCAATCCGGCCGGCATGCTCTGCTGTCTCGGCGCGGAATACCTTCATCTCCAGTACGAGCCCGACAAGGGCGGTATCTGCCACCACAATTGCGCTCGACAGTGTCTCTTCACAGTAAGGGCAGGCTAAAAATCCCGCCTCAACTTCCACAAACTTTGCCTGGGGATTCAGGCGCTTGCCTGCTTCACTGATGGCAATACCGATCGCGTCATCCAGTGTTTTGACATCGCGAACGAGCCATGCGGATTCTATTGTTACAACATAATCTGGCATTTTTCTTTCTCCTTTACCATGTATCCAGGTGCACGTGTTCACCCTCAGCCATGCGCCCGGTCAGCTGCGCCGGGGGATGGCCTTTACCCACGGCAAGTAGCGAGACCGGACGGATGTGCGGGGGAAGGGAAAGTACAGTGCGTACTTCTTCGTCATCGAAAGCGCCGGTCCAGCAGGACTGGAGGTGACGTGCATGCGCTGCAAGCATCATATACGTACA
>JANXYM010000020.1 GCA_025350045.1 Methanomicrobiales archaeon
CATACACCCATTTCGTATTCATGATCTTCCCCTGAAAATTGGCCGCATCAGCGCTGCCACCAGTCAGGATTGCACTATACCGCCAGCAAAAGTGCAATGTGAAACGAAAGGTTAAATAGTAGTGCCCACATTTTGCCGTACGCCTTGCAATGTATCGTCATCATCAGACTCCGTTTGTACCTTACACACATAACCCGTTACGGAGATTTTTAATCAGGAACTCTGGGGAACGTTTGAGAGTGACCGGATCAGTCTCTGGGTTGCCTGTGCGGTATTGGTCGTATTCACGAGATACACGGTAGTCCTTTCAAGGAGATTTGTGATATACCGTTTCCGTATATGTTTTTTATAGGGATTATTGACCAGTAAATGGGGATTGAAATAATTATGTTCCTCAAAAAAAGCGAGACCTTCTTCAGGGAGCAGTGACCGGACCTCACTGGAATCTTCAGGATCCCGTTTGAGGATGATCATCATCTTTAACGTGGTCATGGGAAGGATACGGCCCTTTCCAATAACCCACCGGAGATCGGCAACCGCTCTACCTTCCTCATCGTAGTCACCCTCAGGAACCAGCCCGTCATATTCCTTCCAGATGGTTGCGAGATCCTTTCGGATGTAAAAATTTTTTTCCGAACTATAGGCAAGGATGTCCGGACCATATACCCGTGAAAAGAACCAGTCATCCGATACAATGCGGGCATGCGGATCTTTTAAGAGTCCATACGTCTGGGTGGTTTTGCCAGCGCCGGAGTTCCCGATGAGACAGAGGCCTTTTCCGTCAATGTCCATGCAGGCACCATGCACTGAATAGATGTTATGCTCATCTTCTAAAATATCCCCGGCAAGACTGAGGGCGATGGATTTTATCCATCCATAATAATTGAAATTGATCAGGTACGCTGACCTTGAATGCGGATCGAAAAAAACGGTATCAGGTCCACAGCTAGGATCTTTGAAGACAAAAAGCCGGCCGTGTGACCGGACGTTCTGTGACATGGGGTAAAAATTTTCCTGCCAGGTTTCCTTTAAGCTATGATTCTCGGATAGCAGTTTGATACAGCATCCGTATATTTCCGATTTGATCTCGTAGAGGACTTTTGGGAGATAGAGTTCCATAAGGCGCTCATTTTCGTCAGTAGATATTAAAGTAACCGTATACATAGAGCATCCTTACCGGAGAACAGGAATAATTCTCCCGTTCCCTGATCACAGAAATCAATGGTTTTCAATGATTCCACCTGCTTTTTTTACTACTTTATAAAATTCTGCCGATAAACATTTCGTCGTTATCTTACCTTTTTTATTCCGGATACATAAGTGGCTGTAACTCATTATTTATGGACTTGTATTAAAGGATTCCCGTAATTCATCGTATATTATCAGGATTTTCTCACAAGAGAAGTGGATCCAGATTTTCCCTTTATATGTGGATGATAATATTTGTTAATGTCATGAAAATAAAGTACTGATATTGAAAATATCCCCCGTAAAAATCCAAAAAAACCGGTATCCATTACTTGGTATTCAGTGTCTTTTTTATCATAGTGCCGATTTCATCGCGTGAGCCGGGCATCAGGAACTCGTATCGTTCCGAGTCGCTGGTGAAACCACACGGGTCGGGTTCCACTTTTTTTCCTGGGGATGGTTGAACCTGCGCTCCGGACGCACCGTCATGGTGACCATGAAAATTCACCTGAGACCTGATGCTTCCTTCCGTATTGGTACTCTTTACCGCATTGGTAACAAGGAACTTATTCCGTTCCCCGGGGGGATGGTTCTTCAACCTTGGTAATATCTCGATAAAAACTTTGAGAGCGTTCTTCCCGGTTCTGTTCTTGTTCATGACCACCCTGAGTTCGTCTTTTGAAAACACTTTTGAAACGGCCGCAAGATCCTGCATGCACAGATCGTTAAGGCTGAAAAGAGTAAAGAGAACGGGTAAACCCCGGCTGTCAAATACTCTGGAGAGCAGTCTCTTTCCCGCTCTTCCTATGAGCGCCGGCCTCATCCGTTTATCGCATGCTTCGGTCAGCTGGTGAATCGCAGTTGTGCCGTCGTACTCGAGAGCGGCGATACTCTCAAGATCCGCGATCATTATCAGAGCAGCCCTGTCGGTCTTCCCGCCCTTTTTTATAATGTTCAGCGCAAAATACCCCCCGCTCTCACAGTCCATTTTGATGAATGACCGCAGCAAATGTATAATGTCCTCGCTCATCCGGTTCTCTCCACGCTGCATCTCGTCCACCATTTCATCAGCGGAAAGAAACAGGTGAGAAAAAAGTGTCCCCCACGCTTCAGGAAGCTGGTCATTGGGAATCTTCCGGGATTCTTTGTTCAGGCAGGAAGCGAATATCCCAAGCAGCTGCTCGGAACTACAGTTTTCCAGCATCGACCTTTCTGCATTTGGTATGGGAGTCCTGAACATACTTGTGACAATTGGTATCGTTATTTTCAAAGCATATATGATGGTATCCCTAACCGGTTTTCAACAGGATCTTAAAAATAAGCCCCCAAGTGTTGATGAAAAAAGCAATGAGGGAGATAAGACTCAAAAAACCCAATATCTACCGGGGCCGGTAGACATCATAGTAATTCCGGGGAGCCTCAAGACTGATATGATAACCGTCGATATAGGCTGTACTGATTATCATATACATATCTGTATTGGATACCTGAATTGAACGGTAAGAAGTCCCCTTATTCATGATCTCCTCTCCCTCGATGATGGTCCCATCTTTTGCATTGCAGAGCGCCATCTGGAATTTGCCATACTGGGGAGTGGTATTTGCAATAACGGTCGTATTGATTACCCATACAGGATATGGTACAGAAAAAATCTGCGTGAGACCTCCCCCTTTTCCATCAACAAATGCAAAGGGTACCATCTCCTGTTTCTGCGAGATAATATCCGATGCACCGAATGTCTCCATATTCTCGGGAATTTTGAAGACCGGATACGAAAATGGTTTATCAGAATAGAGGATCTGGTACGGGGGTGCATCAGGAATTACCGGTATAAGTGTGGGTTTTACAGAGGTGGGGGGTTCCATTATCGTGTAAATAACAGCCGGAACCGGAAGTTGTGTCAGAGCAGGTGTTGGAGGGGACTTCTCAACAGCACCTTTGAGGATGTTCAGATACGAGGGGTTTGCAATTACCGCTATCACCAGTACGATAAGAATACCGGCAACGAGAGTAAGAACATCGGCTTTTTCCACACAGAGTACTGGGTGATACTGTATAAAAATTATGGCGATAGAATGGGATTACCATTAACGGTAATAAGTCGAGATTCATTGTACCAGTATCTAGTATTGGTGACCGCACTACAAAAAACCACAGATATGTTTTATGCATTCGGGGAATAACTGATGAGTATGGAGCTGCCGGGACTTCAGACGTGGATTGTCTTTTATCTGATCTCGTTTGTCGTCCTTCTTTGGGCCGCATTTCTCTCTGCGCAGGGCGTCATGCTCTGGGTGAGCCTGATGCTCGTCATAGTAATAGTAGGGGTAAATTTCTACGTAGTGTATATCCAGATCAATCTGCAAGGGTCCCGCAGGCAGATGCAGCATGATCTGACCAAAGACTTTGTCCGTGGCGAGAAACAGGAAATGGATGACCGACCAAAGCATTAGGCAGTCTTTTGGGAGGCGGTTTTTTCCTTTTTCGTAAAAATTTTCAGTGCGGTGTTTTTTGGAGCAAACAAATCCTCGACCTGTCGACCAAGATATTCTGTTTTGCCCATAATATAATAGCCATCAGCGATGAGCGCTGAATGAAATGTGCGCGCAAGATCATCTTTCTGTTTTTCCGTAAAGTAGATCGTGACATTACGACAGGTTATAAGATCGACATAACGTGCCGGGGGGACACCAGTCATAAGGTCATGCGGGCGGAACCGGATCAGGTCTTTTAAGTGCTGCTTGGCTTCATACATGCCATCCGGCCGTTTGGTAAAATGGCGCTGGACCTGCAGGGTGCTCAGTTTCGAAATCGCTTTCTCTTCGAAAATTCCTGCTTTTGCCTTAGCCAGCACTACTTCATCAATATCAGTTGCAATGATATGACCGGACAAGTCCTTGTGGCTGGCAATTATATCATAAAGAATGATCGCAAGGGAATAGGGTTCTTCTCCCGTTGAACTACCGGCACACCAGATGGATATGCGTTTTCTCTGCTGGAATATCGCGGGAAGCACCGTGTTCTTAATCTCATCAAAAACCTCCTTGTCACGGAAAAATTCAGTTACATTAATAGTGAGTGCGTTGCGTAAGGGTTCGTTTTCCGCAGGATGTGCTTTGAGGTACCTGAGATAATCTGCATATGTTGTGGAATTCGTTGAACGCATACGGGACAAAAAACGTCTTTTGATATAGTCTTCTTTATAATTTGAGCACTGGATCTTAAGCAGCTGCTCGACGTGTCGCTTTAAAAGGTTGAATTCAGTCGCAGACTCTTCCATAAAATTATTTCCCCATCGATATTTAGGTATTTTCTATATCTTTAAACATCTTCTGTATATCAAGCCAGATAATTAATCCTCGTTCTTCTTTTTCCCCACCATCAGTACCAGTGGTGATAATCCCTTTGATATATTTTGATTCGTTACCTGCTATTCCTTCAGTCATGCAATCGACCTGAGATGAAGAGATTTCAGTTACACTACTGACATGATCTACAATTACACCTACATTATTGCCTTTTGCCGCATCCGCCATGAATACGATGATCTTCTGCGAGGATGAGATCGGCTGGCTGGGTAACTTAAGGAAAGTGTTCAGGTTTACAATATTCACAATCTCTCCACGTAGGTTGATAACACCTGTAATGTGTTTGGGGGCACGAGGAATAACAGTGATGGGGGTCATTTCAACGATCTCACGGACGGGAGTAATATCGAGTGCATAGTGCTCGTTACCCAGGGTAAATTCCAATACTTCACCTGCATTTGCCATTATTTGATCTCCTTTTTTTTCGCAATCTCCTGCCTTTTCGAATCTCTTATTATCATTTTACATTGGCCCATCCAATCACCATCTTTAGTTAACGATACAACCCTTCCGGTACAAGAATCTCAAACCTCGCACCCTTTCCGGCCCTTCCGGTCTCTTTTATCGAGAGACCGGTAATCGCGAGCACTTCTCTTGAGAAAAACAAACCATAACTGATGCGCCCCCTTCGCGTATGTTCGAACACCAGCTCCTTTTCCTCAATGGGGATACCAATGCCATCATCTTCATACACAAGAATAAGATCCTTTCCCTGTTGTTCGGAAAAGAATCTGATTATGGTTGTTTTTACACCATGTTCAAGGGTATTTTCAATTATATTTGCAAATACACGCTCAATTAAATTATCTGCAAAAACCTCAACATTTTTAATATCAACGGATACTGAGATTTTTCCGAGAGGGATCGCTGCGACAGCTGCATGAAACCGGTCAGCGATATCCTTCCACTGAGGAGGACGTATACCGATATTCTGGTAATCCCGTGTAAAATTGATCTGGTGCTGTATGGATGCGATGATAGATTCCTGCTGTTCAAAGAAATGAAGAATTTTTTCATCTCTTGTCTCATTTTTCGCTAAATCAATAGATAGCCGCATCTTTGTTATGCCATTGAGAATATCATGCCGGGTGATACTGGTTAAAAGAATAATCTGCTTGCTCGCATGGCGGAGTGCATCTTCCATGCGTTTGCGTTCATGGATATCGGCAATGATACCATGGAATCCGCTGCCCGCTTCTTTTCCCGTTAGTTTTTTTCCAGACACCTGGACCCATCGGATTGAATAGTTCTTTGTCCGGAAACGGAATTCAAATGGTTCAAAAGCTCCACGGCGGTTCCGTTCAAGACCTTTTTCGAAGGGTACGAGATCTTCATTATACACATATTCCTGAATTGGATGTCCGAGCAGCGTGGAGGGATCATTTCCTGACAGATTCTTTATTGCCGGGCTGACATAGGTGATCAAATCTTGATCATTGAGAGTGAAGATAACCTCTGTAATATTCTCAACAAGGGCCCGGTACTTTGCCTCAGATTCAATAAGC
Source organism: Methanomicrobiales archaeon (assembly GCA_025350045.1). GTDB lineage: Archaea > Halobacteriota > Methanomicrobia > Methanomicrobiales > Methanospirillaceae > Methanoregula. Next base: position 6,062 of record JANXYM010000020.1, read on the forward strand.
GCTTTTTCGATCTTCCTGTGTTCGGATATTCTGCGTTCGAAATCGCCACTCTCTGAATTTTTTTCAGTACCTGTCGGTTCATTATGACCAGATTCCGGGAATACTTCCGGCATATGGGGTATCTGTTCGAAGATTACCCCCAATCCCTGCTCACCATGGTCCAGAACAAGGGGTATCATCTTCATGCGGAAGTGTTGTGCCCGATTCTGTATCACGAACTTAACGATATGAACCTGTTCATGACCTTCACGCGCTTTCTGTAAGTGCCCCATACCTTCTTCAGTCAGGATTAACGCAACCGGGGATTTGTCAATCCGTATACCAACAAGGTCATCACGCTTCATGGACATGAGGGTCAGTACTGGATCATTGACCTGCTGGATTATCATATTATTATCAAGAATTATGATTCCGTCCTGCCAGAGATTCAGGAAATGAGAGAGCGGTATGCGGGGAGACAAGGTGAATATTTTTGCTGGCCCGAGATTGCGTTTTTCAATTTTCCCGGATGCGATCAGGAAGTTCAGGTACTTTGCCGCAGTGGTCCGGTTAATCGCAAGCTGGCGGGATACCTGCTCAATGGTCAGCCCGGATGGGTGTTCCACAAGCAATTGAGTAATCCGGGTAATTTCCTCCTCACGCACCATAGTCCCACCGTCCTGTTTTTTTATTATCTGTCTTCATAGAACTCCTTTCACCAGTAAGTATTCATCATTATTGCTCAACAGTATTAAACATTGCTTTTGATGAGCGAAAGCCTAACATTTATATACAATTGATGAAGAAAGTCTATGTTACCCTTGACTCTTTGATGAGCACAAGTGATGATGATTGCGGGCGTACTCTCTATCGGGATGGGGAGCATGTGTGATGAAACAACATGATGGATGGGTTCGGTGCCGCGGGCACCGGTGCGAATAATTGATGGAGATAGTGATAGAGTATGAGTTTCATTGACGATATGAAAATTAGTAAGAAACTGATGGGCGGATTTCTCATTGTCCTGCTTATCCTAGTGGCAGTAGCCGGAATCGGGTACATGAATCTGCAGGATGCAAAGGCCCGCCAGAATGCACTCTATGAAAAGATGCAAGGGGCAGAGAACCTCGCGCTGACAAATGCTGCATTAGAGAAGATGCGGGGGGACATATACCGGTATATTGCAGTCCCTGGAGATCGACAAGCTACAAGTACTTCATTGATCACACAGGTCGGGGTCATCAATGATAATATGAAAGAGTTTAGATCACGGCCACTATCCGCTGATGATAAAGCCAACCTAGATAATTTCGACAAAGCATGGGCCGATATGCAGGTGGGTTACGTCAAGCTCCAGAAAGACACCGACACAAATGATATGAAAGCGGTTGATGCGGGTCTTGCTGCAGGAAGTCCCGCAGTAGTAGCCCGAACCGAATCTATCGGTGCAGTCAAGGCACTGGTTACAAGTTCTTTTAATGATGCTGATAATCTGGCCAAGATAACCGACGCAGCTACTGCTTCAGCATCAATGACAATGATAATCGCTACCATTGTTGCAGTCATTGCCGGATTGGGTATTGCACTGTATCTCTCAAAGAGCATCACCGGCCCAATCGAACAGGTTGCCAATAATCTCAAGGAACTCAGTAAGGGTCACCTCAGTGTCAGGTTAAACTTCAACCGTAAGGATGAGATCGGTGAGATTGCAAAAACTATGGACAGTTATGCCAATGGTCAGCAAAAATGGATCATCGGCACCATGAAGATGATTGCCAACGGGGACCTGAGCCGTGATCTCAAAGCTCAGGATGCTCAAGATGAAGTCGTCCCCGCAATAAACACCACAACCCAATCACTCCGTGCTCTTATCACCGAAGCCAACATGCTCTCCAAAGCCGCTGTTGATGGCCAGCTCTCCACCCGCGCGAACGCAGACAAATTCAAAGGCGGATACAAGGAAGTTATTGTCGGGGTAAACCAGACCCTTGATGCAGTAGTCGGACCAGTAAACGAGGCAATGCGTGTATCCGGAGAATATTCACAGGGCAACTTCACTGCAAGGGTAGATGAAAAACTCGCGGTCAAAGGAGACTTCATAAAATTCAAACAGGCACTCAACAGCATCGGCATTGAGGTCTCGAAATCAATTTCAGTTATCAATCAGCAAGTAGGCGACATGGCAGCAAGCGCTGAAGAGGCAAATGCCAGTGTCGAGGAGGTTTCTGCCGGCTCTGCACAAGTTGCAAAGAACGCAAGCGGGGTCAGTATTAATGCTGAGAAGGCAACACAGGGAATTGAACAGGTCCAGAAAGCAATGGAAGATCTCTCCCGCACAATTCAGGATGTAGCAACAAAATCCGAAACCGTTGCAAAGATCGTGCAGGACACCACAAATTTCAGTAAAGAAGGGATGGAACTTGCCCAGAAGACAGAACAGGGTATGCAGGGCATCACCAAGTCATCAAATGATGTGAACCAGATCATTGGTGAAATCAAAGACCAGATGGACAAGATCAGCGAGATCGTGGGCCTTATCACTGACCTTGCAAACCAGACCAACCTGCTCGCCCTGAACGCTGCGATAGAAGCAGCCCGTGCAGGAGATGCAGGGCGAGGGTTTGCTGTAGTAGCAACAGAAGTCAAATCCCTGGCTGTGGAATCCCGTGCATCCGCAGAACGGATTTCGGAAATGATCGATGGTCTCCAAAAACAGACCTTAAATGCGGTCAACGCAGTCACATCAGCAAATAATGGGGTCAGGGAAGGCAGTGATGCCCTGCATGAAACGCTTGCCAGCTTCAACAAGATCGTCACTTCGATCGATAAAATCAGCCAGAATGTCAGTGAAGTTGCTGCAGCAGCTGAAGAGCAGGCTGCTTCAGTTGAGGAGATAACAGCCAGTGTCAATGAGGTCAACGGGCTTATGCAGAACACCACCAGGGAGGCAACTGATGCAGCCGCAGCGAGCGAAGAGTCCAGCGCGGCGATTGACCAGATCACCAAAGTGGTAGCAAATGTCAACACTATTGTCGACAAAGTAACAAAAGAAGTCTCTCGGTTCAAGGTATGAGTACGGAGGTCTTTCGCAATGGCAAAAGCATCAGGTGAAAAAGAGGAGAAATGCTCCCCATCCGTATCAGCTGAAATACCATCGGGAGAAACAGAGGAACCAAAAAAAGACAGACACCAGTCGGGGAAACTTCAGGTTGTGGAGTTCCTGCTTGGAAAAGAGCGTTATGCAGTTGACCTCTTCGATGTGCGGGAAGTAGTGGAGTATACCTCCATTACAAAACTCCCCAACACCCCATCATTCATGAGGGGAATCATCGATCTCCGGGGAGAAATTACTACGATTATCGATTTGAAGGAAAGACTCAACATTCTCGATAAATCAGATCTTCCTGTTGAGAGCAGTAGGATTATTGTCCTTGATGAAAAGATCACCAAAGCAAAGACCGGTATTCTCGTTGACGATGTGCTTGCAGTATCTACTTTTGAGCGGAGCGAGATTGATTCCACCTCAGCGTCTGGGGGGCATGAGGATGCAGCTATCCTCGGGATTATAAAAAAGAAGATCAAGGAAAAGGAGCACGAGCGACATGAACTTATCATTTGGATTGATATCCGGCACCTTCTCCAAGACATAGGTGATGGATAATCGAAGTGTTTTGATCATTCCTATAATCAGACCCGGACAATCCACATTCACAAAAATCAAAAATTCAGGACCTATAATGTGGATACGCAGGGTTTTAAAAAAAACAAATGGTTCAACCGCACAATGATCGGCTCAAGAATGGCAAAATCAAGGTAAAGGGTTTCAAGTAAGGAGCACAGAAAAAAATGACCGCTGAAAGTAAAGGAATGAAAAAATCGCACGGAACGGCAGAAACAGTGACAGCACCCCTTGCAGACACTAGTGCCGGTTCTTCCCGGCAACAGAATTCGTTCCAGGTACTGGAATTTCTTCTCGGAAAGGAACACTTTGCAATTGACCTGTTTGATGTGCGGGAAGTAGTAGAATATACAACTATCACCAGACTTCCCAATTCACAACCATATGTGAAAGGAATCATCGATCTCCGAGGAGAGATCACTACCATTATCGATCTCAAAGAGCGGCTGTATATCCCCCGTAACCTGGATGCAGATGAGACTTCTGGCAGGTTTATCGTTCTCGATGAAAAATTAACCGGGACAAAATCCGGGATCCTGGTCGATGACGTGCTTGCGGTTTCAACATTTGAAAAAGGGGATGTTGATCCTGCAACAACAGCGGGAGCCGGGGACGATGCTGCGATTTTGGGTATTATCAAAAAGCGTGCAAAGGACAAGGAGAACACTGTAAATGAACTAGTTATCTGGATTGATATTCGGGAAACCCTCAGGAATATCGAAAAACGAATCTAAAATGGCCCCCTCTGCGGAGGTGACGGGAGTAAAACCCTGATCCGCCGGGTTACCATTTGTTATCAATTCAACTCTAAAACGACTGACAAAAAGCCATAAGAGACAAAGAAATTACCCATTCAGGCAAGATACCATGCAGTTTATTGACAACCTTCCTCTCGGAAAAAAGATTACCGGAACATTTTCCGTCATTGCAGTGATTTTTTTAATCATTGCATTTATTGGGTACAGCAACTTGAACAATGCAGGTGCTACGGGGTCAAATTCCGCCGTAATTGTCCTGCTAGGTATAATCGGTTTTATCGGTTCTATTGGAACAGGAACAGTCCTTACTCAAAGCATTGCAGGACCATTACAACTCGTGACAAAAAACATCAGCGAGATCCATAAAGGTCATCTCAGTGAGCGGATTCGGCTCAACCGCAAGGACGAGATCGGAGCGATGGCGGAAGAGATGGATAAATTTTCTGAAGAACTCCAGAAATATGTTGTCGGAACCATGAAGATGATTGCTGCCGGAGATCTTTCCCGTGAACTCAAAGTAAGGGATGATAAGGATGAGATCGTGCCTGCACTTAAAACGACCATCGATACGTTGAAAAGTCTTATAGCTGAATCAAATAAACTCTCGATGGCAGCCGTTGAGGGGAAACTCTCTGTCCGAGGAGATGCAGAAAAATTCAAAGGCGGATACTGGGAAATTATTGCCGGCATCAACAAGACGTTTGATAACGTTGTTCTTCCCCTCAACGAAGGCATGCGGGTTTCGCACGAGTACGCTTCCGGTGACTTCACCGCGCGATTTGATAACTCTGTAAAGGTGAGAGGGGATTTTAAGAACTTCAAAAACTCTCTCGACAGCATAGGAACTGAAGTGTCAAAAGCAATGCAGGAGGTCAACCAGCAAGTAACAAATCTTGCAGCCAATACCGAAGAAGCAAATGCCAGCGTTGAAGAGATTTCTGCCGGGGCAAGCCAGATTGCGCAGAATGCGACGGCAGTAAGCGTTAATACAGAAAAATCCGCCCAAGGAATTGGACAGGTGCAACAGGCAATGGATGATCTCTCCCGGGCGATCCAGGAAGTTGCCACAAAATCCGAATCAGTAGCGCAACTAGCCACGGAATCAACTAACTACAGCCGTCAGGGTATGGATCTTGCACAGAAAACTGAGGGTGGTATGCAGGGTATTACCAAATCCTCAAACGATGTGAACCTTATCATTACCGAGATCAAAGGACAGATGGATCAGATCAGTCAGATTGTTGACCTGATCACGGACCTTGCAAACCAGACCAACCTGTTAGCTCTCAATGCCGCCATTGAGGCTGCCAGAGCCGGAGATGCAGGACGCGGATTTGCCGTTGTGGCAACCGAGGTCAAATCACTCGCAGTTGAATCCCGTACATCTGCAGAACGTATCGCAGAAATGATCGAGAAACTTCAGGCCCAGACAAATCATGCTGTCAATGCGGTAGCAGCATCCAACGCTGGAGTTAATGAGGGAAGTCGTGCACTCCACGAAACTATAGCAAGTTTCAGCAAGATCGCCGGATCAATTGATAAGATCAGCCAGCACGTGAGCGAGGTGGCTGCTGCCGCAGAAGAGCAGGCAGCATCTATTGAAGAAGTGGCGGCAAGTGTAAGCGAGGTCATGACATTGATCAACAACAGTTCCAAAGAAGCCATGGACTCTGCAGCTGCATCAGAAGAATCCAGTGCAGCAATTGACCAGATAACCCGGGTTGTCGGGAATGTCAATACCGTTGTGGACAATTTATCAAAAGAAATATCCAGATTTAAGTGCTGAAGGGTATATTTTCTGAGAGGGACAAAAACACCTATCTTTTTTATCCTTACAGTCCGATCAATGAATCATGATAAGGACCGCGGGTTTACTTAATTCAATATGTAAAAAAATCACCGGTTTTCTTTCGATCCTTTGCATTTCTGTAGCAGGTTCTTGTCTCATCATTCGAATTGGTGATGTGTCAGATGAAAAAAACCAAGTCTCTGATACTATAAAAAAAACGTTACCATCATCTGAAATAACTACCTGGAAGAAGGTTTGCCAAAAAAAGGATCTTCTCCAGAAGAAGATGATCACATTCTGGAGTACTACAACACTTAACCAGGATTCCACCACAATTGTCCTGCCTCGACATATGTATAGTGGAATTAGCAGGATCTATGTCCATCTTATCCAAAAAGGTAAACGAAAAACTGCAGTAATACAAGATATCATGGTGTAACCTATGACTGTGTTCTCTCGTGACATTATCGATGCATCCCGCGGGATCACTCCAGCGGATGCAGTATTCACAAACGCGAAGATCTTCAATCCGTTCACCTGCATATGGGAACAGGGCACGCTGGCGGTAAAAGACGGCATTGTTCTGGGGATTGGGGACTATACAGGAAAAAAAGAGTATGATCTTACGGGCAAATTCATTATTCCCGGGCTGATCGATGCTCACGTACATATTGAGAGTTCGCTGCTCACTCCCCGCGAATACGCCCGGCTGGTGGCTCAACACGGAACCTCTACAGTAATTGCCGATCCCCACGAAATTGCCAATGTTGCGGGTGCAGCAGGGATTGAGTTCATGCTCTCTCAGCGTGCAGGACTTCCCGTGGATATCCAGTATATGTTGCCATCATGCGTACCAGCAACACCGATGGATGTCGGGGGGGCAGTACTGGACGATAGGGATCTGGCCCGGTTCAAAGGGCGTGATGGCATCCTAGGTTTGGGCGAGATGATGAACTTCCCCGGAGTTCTCGGAGCTGATGCTGCTATCGGAAAGAAACTGGATATTTTTTCCCTCATGGATGGGCATGCCCCGGGGGTTTCTGGTAATGATCTGAACGCCTACATCCTTGCCGGGCTCCAGAGCGATCATGAATGCACCACCCGTAATGAGGCTGAAGAAAAATTAAAAAAAGGAATGTACATTTATATCAGGGAAGGCTCGACAGAACACAATATCGAAGAACTCGTTCAGCTGATTACGCCGCTCACGGTCTCCCGCTGTTGCTTTGCAACGGACGACTGTCATGTTGACCTGCTGATGGAAGACGGACATATCGATCGCTGTATACGAAAGGCAATTGCCTGTGGGGTTAAGCCGGAGCTTGCGATATGCATGGCTACCCTTTCAGCAGCGGAACGGTTCGGGCTTACCGATCGCGGGGCATTATCACCGGGGCGACGTGCCGATTTCTGCGTGATCGATGACCCGTGGAAGTTTATCGTTTGTGAGGTATTTGTTGCCGGAAAAGCGCTTGCTGGTATGCAGCCAAAGGGAGGATGTAGCCTGCAGTCCACGTTCCGGTGCTCAGTCCCTTATGCCGAAGCAATCCAGATACGGGGCAAAGGCACTGCACGTGTGATCGGGATCATGAATCACCAGATTCTGACCGAGTCTCTCCAGATTCCGGTAGCTGATGGAGCTCTGTTGAAAAACGACATTCTCAAAGTTGTTGTCTGCAACCGGTACGGCACGGGTGCCTGTGGCATAGGATGGGTCCGGGGATTCCGGTTTACTTCCGGCGCCATCGCATCTAGTGTCACCCATGATGCCCACAACGTGATTGCCGTTGGAACCAGCGATGAAGCGATCCTCCGGGCAATCGGAGCGGTGGTACGGATGCAGGGCGGGATGACCGCGGTCCTTGCGGGGGTGGAAACGAGCCTGCCGCTGGACTGCGGGGGTCTGATGTCAACACTGCCCTACCCGGAGGTAGCAGCCCGGTTAAGCAAACTCAATGCGGTCACCAATAAGATGGGCGGTATTGACGATCCGTTCATGTACCTCTCGTTCCTCTCATTAACCGTCATTCCCTCGCTCCGCATTACGGAACGGGGCGTGTTTGATGTCAGGGAGTTCCGGGATGTGCCGCTGTTTATCGATACATAATTGAAAAAAACGATCCTCACGCAAAGAGCAGGATGATGATGGCACCCGCGACCATGAGGATTGCTCCCATAACGCGTTTTTTACTATCCCCTTCAGAAAACACAAACGTGCCATAGAGGACCATGAAGATGATACTCAGCCGTTTTATGGCAATTACGTAAGGAACGATCTGCATTGTCAATGCCACATTGACCGATGCTGCCTCAACGGCAACACACACTCCGATAAGGAGGGTGAGTAAGAAGAATTGCCGCGCAGGCAGTGCCCGGGCGGGGAGGGCTGATTCATCCACACTCCCGTATGCATGATCCGGATATTCATTCCTGCCAACATAGCGGGAATATGCAACTATGACAAGTAAGGCTATCCCGATAGTCATTACGGTTAATGCCATACCGAAGAACGGATCTGAATTGAGCAGGGCGATCTTATCGAAATTGATCGATACGGCAAAGAGAAACGCAACAATCAGCATATACCAGCTGCCCCGGTTCCGCATCATCGCCCGAATCGGGTCAAGATAATGCTCATGCTCTTCTGCAATGTTCAGCACATAGGATCCGCTCACGATAATGCAGATGCCGGCAAACCCGAACAAGGATGGAGCCTCATGCAGGATGACATAGGATGTGCCAATCAGGATGGCAGGTGTGAACGAGAGCATGGGTACTGATAACGAGAGATCGGAAGAGGACAGAGCTTTAAAAATTAGGTTCAG
>JANXYM010000037.1 GCA_025350045.1 Methanomicrobiales archaeon
CTATGATGTCGGCTATGGCTTCCGGATTGGTTCTGCATAAGTCCAGAATCTCTTCGCGGTTGACTGCCATCAATTTTTATGAAGAGCTATTAGTATTTTGATCTGCCGGTTTGTTCGTCAGGAGATATCTGAATAGTTACATCCAAAAAGACAATTTCCCGGATATCAACATGGTTACCGGCACAGGGGAAGGACTGCTCACCAACGTAATCATGGACGGTATTCCCGTGGTATTGGTCTGTGTTGTCGTTCATCGGGAAAATGCGAAGCAGAAGTACAAAAAATGCGGTAAACGGCAGGAACAAATCACCCTGCCCGATTAATTTACCGTTCACCGGTACGTTAAAACCAACTTTCCAGTGTCTTCTGTCCCGCCTTGACCGTGAAATTCTCAAGTGCCCTGTTCACCCGGTCTTCAGAAAACTCGTAGCCGTCGCAGAGCATCTTTTGTATGCCCCCGGTATCGGGGTGACCCCATACGAGCGTATAATCATCCGTCACGGGCGGGTGTAAAAAGAGATCCATCACCGGGGCAGGGTCGAAATCCGGCTGTTTTTCTTTGAGTTTCTGTAAAAACTCTCCTTTCTGCACGATCTTAAGACCTGTCTTAGCGCCAACGCCGTCCACGCCCGGGTTGAAATCGGTCCCGATAAGGATACTGATCTCGATCAGCTGTTCGCGGGTGAGGTGCAATCCTGCCAGCACTTCCGCAAGGATGAGCCGCTCGGGGCTGACCGTGATCTGCCTCCCCCGAATCTTCCGCTTACCGCTGACAGTTAGATTCCGGACAAGGGTTGGGGCACCGAACAGCAGCGTATCGTAATCCTGTGATACCACATACCTGGCCTCTCCCTTTGCCACCATATAGGATGCCTGGGCTTCTCCTTCCCCGGGAGCCTGCACAAACGGGATGCCCAGAAGCCCGAGCAGTTCCTTTGAGGACGCAATGATCGCGGCATCCACCCGGCTCGATGATCGTGCCTGCTTGTATGCCTCGGCCTCATCACCGCGCTCGATCGCTTCTTTCCAGCGCTCACCTGCTGTGTCGCGGATCTTCCTGCGCTGGTCGACCGTCGCCTGCTTAAGCCCGGCTGGTTTTCCGTCAAAGACAAAGACCGGCTTGATCCCCTTATCCATGAAATTTGCAATCCGGAACAGGATACCGGAGAGATGGGAGGTGATGCGCCCGCGCCCGTCCATGAGTGGCGTACCGTCGGGTTGCCGGATGATGCTCAGGAACTGGTAGAGGGTGTTATTCGCATCGACCGCAGCGATACCGGGAATGGTCTCTAACGTAACCGGTGTCTTATACTCTGCCAGAATATCCCGTAATGCAACGCCCATGCCCGATCACCTTCTGGTACATACGTTATTTGTTCGTATGTTTAGCCTATTCGGCAGGTTGGTTTTCTAAAAAGGGAAGATTGCCGGATTTTTTATCCACCCGAAGCAGGATAATTCTCCTGAACATGCGCTGGGGCTCAGGCTCTCCCTGTCAGGATGTTTCAGGTACTCATCCCGATCCGCAGAACATCATCCATGAACGTTACATGGGCATGCACCGCAGCAATGGCGGGATCCTGCCGGTACCGGCACCTGAGGACACGGGTGGAGATGATCCTGCAGGCAGCAGGTAAGGATAATGGCAAAGTGATCAATATCCATGGCTTTTAGATGATGAGAGCACAGTATTGATCTATCGTTACTGTTTACGGAGATCCTCCATGGAAATGAAAAATTTCATCCCCCTTATTGCAATGTCGCTCCTGTTCCTCGCTGTGGAGTTTGGGGCAATCCTGCTCTCACTGCCGATTCAGGCATCTGGGATTGTCGCATTTGAAGATCCCACTTCTCTGGCAAACCCGGCCATCTTTATTGCAATTTTACTGGTCTTTACCGGTTTTCTGCTGATCCTGATTAAATACGATATGAAAAAAGTGATTGCGGCAGTTATCGGGCTTTCGATGTTTTTTACGTTCGCGTATATCTTTGCCGCCCTGGTCTATGCGGTCATGGGGGCCACAGATATAGCCAACGTCATTGTGCTGGTGTTATCAATCCTTGCAACTGGGCTCCTGTACAAATACCCGGAATGGTACGTGATCGATGCACTCGGCATCCTGATCGGGGCAGGAGTCGCATCGATTTTCGGAGTCTCGCTGGACGTTCTGCCAGTTGTTCTCCTGCTCATCCTGCTGGCAGTGTACGACGCGATCTCGGTCTACAAGACAAAACACATGATCACCCTCGCGGACGGCGTGATGGATCTCAAGACCCCCATCCTCTTTGTGATCCCCAAGCGCCGGGATTACTCGTTTATCAGGGATGGTATCGCAAAACTGGACAATGGCGGGGAGCGGGGAGCTTTCATCATAGGTATGGGCGACCTGATTATGCCCTCGATACTGGTTGTTTCGGCCAACGTATTCATAAAAGGGGCAAAGATTGGTGGGATGATCAATCTTCCCGCACTTGGTGCAATCATTGGATCGCTGGCCGGTCTCTGCGTACTTATGTATTTTGTCATGTCCGGAAAACCCCAGGCCGGACTCCCGCCATTGAACGGCGGCACTATCCTCGGATTCCTTGTCGGGTTGGCAGCGATGACGTGGATGGGATAACACTCATAGGACTTACGCACTTGGTTTCGACCGAAAGATCTAAGAGTTAGTAGCGCTAATTCAAGGGTTAGACAAACCCGGAATGG
>JANXYM010000039.1 GCA_025350045.1 Methanomicrobiales archaeon
CTATGATGTCGGCTATGGCTTCCGGATTGGTTCTGCATAAATCCAGAAGCTCTTCGCGGTTGACTGCCATCAATTTCTATGAAGAGTTATTAGTATTTTGATCTGCCGGTTTGTTTGTCAGAAGATATCTGAATAGTTACATCCTTTTTTAGATTGCACTATTTTTCCCGGTTTGGGCATTAACCCGATGTCTATGAAATATTTTCAACGAACTTTGACTGACATTTTTTAAGCGTACTTTGCCTGAAAAATTCCAACCGGATCCTGAATGAAATTTTTAGAGCAGACTTTGATTGCAAAATTTTCATCAAACCCTGATTGATATTTTTTCATCGCGATCACGACCCTGATTGAAAACCAGTTCCGGATCATTCGAACCTTTATTGAAAAATTTCGGGTAAACCTTGCATTGAAATTTCCAGGCAGACTTCGATTTCAAAATTTCAACCGGACTTTGATTGAAATTTTTGAAGCAGATCTTGCTTAAAAAATGTTAAGCGAACCTTGATGAAAATTTTTGAACCGGACTCTGATTGAAAATAACCGGGCTCTAGTTAATCCGCTTTGATAACAGGCCCCCGGCCATCAAGAATCGGACCCCTCGAAAGAACTCGTATATGCATTCCCGGAATTTCCTATGAACCGGTCGATAAAAAAGCGTATTAGAATATTCAAAAAAAATTATAAACCCCCGACAAAAAACTCAAAAAACCAAAAATGGGCCTGACCGGATTCGAACCGGTGACCTCCGCCGTGTAAGGGCGACGTCATAACCAACTAGACCACAAGCCCAATTTCTTACTAATGTCACCCTGCTCCCTATTAATGATAGTGGTTTTTTTACAACAATGATATTATATCCTTTAATCTGACGGTACTTGATAAAATATATCCAAAATAAAAAAGAGACTTTCACCAGTTACGGTGCCGGATCAAACTGCAGGATTTTCTTGCTGGTCTTATCGTAGAAGATCAGATGGCTGTTTATGATCGAGTATGTCTGGGACCATTCAAGATCCGTATAGTATGCGGACTGCTGGCTCATCACGCCGTTGGGTGTCTGGCAGACTTTTTCGGGAACTGTCGGGCGACGGAACCAGATCTTCGGGTTCTCGGTCAGTTTATAATCTGTGGTGTAATCACTGCAACCGGAAAAACCGCTCACTTTCCCATCAGCAGAGAAAACGGCGGTGATGGTGCTGCCGTCAGCAACCTTGGACCACATACCCTTGGTATCATCGAACCAGCCAAGTCGCCAGTTCCTGCCGATAAATCCCTGGCTCGTCGCAGTCATACCAGTTGTTGGTTGCTGGTCAACAGTTGCAGGAGTCTGGGAGGCAGGAGCAGATGCAGGCTGGCTTGTGCAGCCGCAGAAAATGACGGCCAGGACCACAAGGCTGGCACAGAGTAAAAAATACGGTTTCACAATAATACGGGAGATCTTTTTCAGGAATAAATATAACGATTTGATTTTTTCTCTTAGTATTCGAAGGGATGGGGAAAAATACAAAACTTCAAATGGCATGACCCTTTTTTAAGACCCCTGCGCTTATTTGGGGTGCATCTTGGCAGGATGCCCTTTAATCCAAAAATGCTGTTATGTACTTTTTTAAAAAAAATTGATGAGATTATTCTTTCTTGGGCGGGAGCTTGATATCGATGCCGAACTTCTCCGCATTCTTGTCAGCGATTGCCTGGATGGCGGCGATCTCCGCGTCCTGTCGCGTGGGTTTGAAGAGATGGCGGAACCTCTTCTGGGTCTTTAAATACTCCTCGACTGGCTTGCGCACCACTTTCTTTACCTTCGTAACCTTGCCGTCGATCATCTCATAGTTGACCCAGAGCCCGGTTTCTATGGCGAGTTTTGCGATTGCAATGGTCTGCTCGCCTTCAAATCCCCATCCTGTGCAGCAGGGTGCATGGATCTGCACATAGCTGGGACCGGGAGTAGCAATCGCCTTTTCCACCTTCTGGAGGAGATCGGCGGGATAGGCAATCGACGTGGTTGCCACGTAGGGGGCACCGTGTGCGGCAAGGATTGCCGGCATATCCTTCTTCTGCCGCTTGTTGCCAAAGGAATATTTACCGGCCGGGCTGGTGGTCGTGCTGGCATCGTACGGTGTGGAACCCGAGCGCTGGATACCGGTGTTCATGTAGGCTTCATTGTCGTAGCAGATGTACGTGAAGTCGTGGCCGCGTTCGAAGGCGCCGCTGATGCAGATCATGCCGATATCAAACGTTGCCCCGTCGCCGGCCATGATCACGACTTTCTCCTTGCGGCCCTGTTTTTTGAGAGCAGCCTCGATACCGGATGCAACCGCAGCTGCATTCTCAAAGAGGGAGTGGATCCAGGGGACTTTCCATGCGGTTTCGGGGTACGGGGTGGAGAAGACTTCCATGCATCCCGTGGATGAGACAAAGATCGACTCTTTGCCAGCCGCCTTGGTTACGAGCCGTGCCGCAAGGGCTGCACCACAACCGCCGCAGGCCCGATGGCCGCAGTCGAACAGGTCACAGGTTTTTTCTGCCATTTCAGATCAGCTCCTTGCGCAGGCCATAGAACATATCCTCCGGTCCTTTTTCGGTTAGTTCGACAATTTCTTTGATATTCCGTTTCCTGACATCACGGCCGCCAAGCCCGAGCACGTAGCCTTTCACCGGTATGGTGGAACCATAGAGTGCGTCCCTGACTTCCATGACGGTTGCTCCTTTTGCACCGAGCGAGATGTTCTTGTCGAGCACCGCAACACGCTTGACATGGGAGAGCATCTTTGCGATCTCTTCTGAGGGGAAGGGGCGGAAAACACGTATCTTCAACAACCCGACTTTCTTTCCGTCCGCACGCATCTCATCGATGGCATCCTTGACCGTTCCGCAGATGGAACCCATGGCAACGATCGCGGTGTCAGCATCTTCGAGGCGGTAGCCTTCGATCAGGGCACTGTAGTCCCTGCCGAACATGGCACCGAACTCTTTGCCTGCCTTTGCGATCACGTCTTTTGCCCGTTTCTGGGCCTGGTCCATCTCGTACCTGAATTCAAGGTAATATTCCGGTGTCGCATACATGCCAAAGCTGATCGGGTCCGCGGCGTCAAGGCGCTCGGACGGGTTGAACTTCGGGAGGTATTTGTCAACATCTTGCTGGGTGAGCATATCCACCGGTTCGTAGGTGTGGGAGAGGATAAACCCGTCAAAGCAGACGAATGCGGGGAGCTGGATCGCATGGTCTTCTGCTACCTTGTAGGCGAGCAGATGCAGGTCAGTTGCTTCCTGGTTGTCCTCGGCATAGAACTGGAGCCAGCCGGAATCCCTCAGTGCGATGGAGTCCTGCTGGTCGTTCCAGATCGAGAGGGGTGCTCCCATTGCCCGGTTGGCAATGGACATGATGATGGGCAGGCGCATGCCGGCAGCATTGAAGCAGACCTCGGCCATCAGCATAAGGCCCTGGGAGGTGGTTGCCGAGTAGGTCCGTGAACCTGCCGCGCTTGCACCCACGCAGGCAGAGAGGGCGGAGAGTTCATTCTCGACCGTGATATATTCCGCATCGAGCTGGCCGTTGGCCACAAAATCGGCCAGTGCCTCGACGATATGGGTCTGGGGGGTGATCGGGTAGGCAGAGATCACCTGCGGACGGCAGAGACGGACTGCCTCGGCAATTGCATGTGACCCCTCGGTTATCTCCATCATTTACTTCTCCTCCTGTTTCATGGCGATTGCTTCCTTGGGACATTCGGCTGCGCAGATCCCGCAGCCTTTGCAGTAATTATAATCAGGATCGAAAAACCCTTCAGCATCCTCATGTACACATCCCTCTGGACAAAGGGTCTGGCACATGCCACATTTCGAGCATTTCTCGTGGTCGAATGCTGGTTTGAATACCCGCCATGACCCTGTCTTGTTGTCCCGCGCTTTTCCCGGCCGTGCCCGGCACCCTACTGCGAGTGCCATTATGCCGCCCCCTTGACGATATCGAATGCCACTTTGGCAGCAGCGATATTCTTCGCTGCAAGTTCCTTGGGGAAGCGGTGGTTGAGTGCCTTTTCCAGGGCCGAGAACTGGATCTCGCCTGTTGCTGCTGCAAATGCGCCCATAAGCGAAGTATTGGTAATCGGCAGACCTATCGCCTTGAGTGCGATCGTTGTCGCATCGATGGTGATCAGTTTCACTCCTTCAGGCACCGTGTAATCCGGTTTCTTCTCGGTGTTGACGATCACGATACCACCCTTCCGTACGCCCATGAAGACATTTACATCTTTGATTAAGGTGCTGTCCTGGACAATGATGTAATTGGGTTCATACACCTGGCTGCGCAACCGGATCTTTTTGTCATCGAACCTGACAAATGCCTGCACCGGAGCCCCGCGCCGTTCAACGCCAAACGCGGGGAATGCCTGGGAAAAGACGCCGCCTTCAAAAGCAGCGACTGCAATCAGTTCGGCAGCAGTGACTGACCCCTGGCCACCTCTGCCGTGGATACGTAGTTCTCTCAAGGAAAATCCCTAATAATCTTACATGATAAATCAATATAAATCTAGAGATCCACATCCAGACCGAGGATCTCTCTTCTGCCGGAAAAAACATCGCGGGCAATCCGGGCAAGGCCCCGCGAAGCGCACCATTCATCATATACAGCCACATCTGTGCCCAGAAGTTTCCAGACCTCAGGCGCAATAGCCGGTGCAAGGCTTCCGGCAAGGGCAATGGCAGCGCGGGGATTCAAGAGACGCAGTGCGGCACATTCCATGGCCGAGAACATCGCAACTGCCGGGATACGCTCTTCTTCGGGTAGGGAAAAGTTCACCCCCGCGTGCTGGAATGCTTCGTTTGCAGTGTATTCTCCGTCATCGATCTTCCGGATCGCATCCACATCGAGCGCACCATGCATTGTTCCCGGCGCAAAGATGCACGCATCAAACGCCCCGACCAGTTTTCCCGCGGATACGAGAAGGGAAACGGTATTGGAGCTGACATCGGAGACGATCACGTCCCTTCCCAGGTCATGACAGACTTCGTAAGCAATCCCGATCTTCTCCGGGCTGGTCTGGTGGGAATATACTTTAAAACGTGGATCCGTTGGCGAACCCCGGTGCAGTCCCGGGATGACAATGGCAGGAATTCCGCTCTTTGCAACTTCATCAAAGACTTTTGTTCCCCCACCAATATGTTTACCCGCACCCTCGCGACTGATGATCCCCCGGTTCTTCACCTTGCCAATGGAGGTGATGGGCGTGATACCGTCCCCCATGGAATAGCAGAGTGCAATTCCTTCGATCTCGTCAATCGGGCAGAGATGGGAGAGAGCCTCCGGGGTGAAATCCCTGGCAGCCTCCCGCGAAATTTTAAATTGTCCGCAGTCTCCGGCAAACCGCATGGCGCTCGTGCCGTGATCAATCCCGATAAACATAGCAGTAATCCTATAGCATGGATGACATATTAGGTATTGATGTTTGATGTGGTAACAGGGGGGGCCGGGTTCATCGGTTCGCACTTGGTTGACACGCTCGTTGCACAGGGTAACGAAGTCCTGGTGATTGACTCGCTCTGCGCCGGGCGCAAAGAGACGATTGCACGACACCTTGATTCCTGCAGGGTCCGGTTTTTACAAAAAGATCTGCTCGCAGATGGCTGGCAGGATTCGATCGAGGGAGCGGACCGGCTCTTTCACCTCGCGGCAGATCCTGATGTCCGCCAGAGTGCGGTGAACCCGGACCCGACGATACAGAACAATATCATGGCAACCTACCGGGTGCTCGAAGCCATGCGAAAGCACCAGGTTCCTGAACTGGTGTTTACCTCGACTTCTACCGTGTATGGCGATGCAGCAGTTATTCCCACTCCTGAATCCTATACCCCTCTCGAACCGATCTCTGTATACGGGGCAAGCAAGCTGGCCTGCGAGAACCTGATCTCGGCATACTGCCATTCGTTTGGCATGAAGGCATACATATTCCGGTTTGCCAATATCATCGGTTCCCGGAGTGGTCACGGGGTCATCACCGATTTCATAAAAAAACTGGAGCAGAACCCCGACGAGCTAGAGATCTTGGGTGATGGAAAACAGACCAAATCCTATCTCGAAGTGCACGAGTGCGTTGCGGCGATGCTCTTTGCCGTAGGGCATGCCCGGGGCACGGTCAATATCTTCAATGTCGGGTCCGAGGACTGGATCGATGTGAAGAGTATCGCTGAAATTGTTACTGAAGAGATGCACCTTCCCGGCACGAAGTTCCGGTTCACGGGCGGCGAACGCGGGTGGGTCGGGGATGTGCCGAGAATGCAACTCTCGGTCGAAAAGATCAAGGCACTGCGCTGGAAACCCCAGTTGGGTTCCCGTGAGAGTGTACGGATAGCCGTGCAGGCAATGCTGGCAGAGCGATAACGAGGCAGGAACATGAAATATATGGTAATTTGCGGGGATGGCATGGCAGATGAGCCCATCGCAGCACTCGGCAACATGACCCCCCTTGAATATGCAAAAACCCCGAATATGGACCGGATGGCACACGAGGGTGCTTGCGGGTTGCTGCGCACCATTCCGGATAGTTTTGAAGCGGGCAGTGATATCGCCAATATGTCGATTCTCGGCTATGCCCCGGAGAAGTACTATACCGGCAGGGGGCCGCTCGAAGCGCTGAGCATGGGCGTTGACCTTGCACCGGGCGATGTGGCTTACCGCTGCAACCTTGTCACCGTGGAAGACAATACCATGGTGGATTTCTCTGCGGGTCACATCTCCAGTGCGGAGGGAGCAGACATCCTCGCCTCGCTCCAGCAGGAAATTCCGGACGTGATAGTGAAGGCAGGGGTCAGCTACCGCAACCTGCTCGTTGTTCCTGAAGGAAAAGGGGCAGCAACGACTCCCCCGCATGATATCGTGGGACAGGGAATTTCACCTTATCTCCCCAAAGGGGGCGACATGGATCTGCTCCTGCAGTGCATGGAAAAAAGCCGCAATGTGTTTGATCGCCATCCGGTAAATGCAGCCAGGAAAAAGGCAGGGAAACGCATGGCCACCCGGATCTGGCCGTGGAGTGGAGGGCACAAGCCGGCATTTCCCCTGTTCTCTGCAAAATACGGGAAAAAAGGCGGTATCATATCCGCAGTCGATCTCTTACAGGGCATCGGGCGCTGTGCAGGAATGGAGATTATCCGGGTTCCCGGTGCCACCGGGTTCCTTGATACGGATTACGATGCGAAAGCGCGGTACGCACTCGAAGCAATGGGGCATCTTGACTTTATCTACCTGCATATAGAAGCACCCGATGAAGCCGGACATATGGGCAGTATTGAGGAGAAAGTAAAAGCGATCGAGCGCGTGGATGATGTGATTGGCATGATCCTTGAAAATTTTGATGGAGTGGTGGCTGTGCTGCCGGATCATCCGACACCAATACGCGCAAAGACGCACACCCGGGATCCGGTACCCTTTGCAGTTGTAGGAAAAGGAATGGATAATTCCCTGGAATTCTCCGAAACGGCAGCCCGGTCCGGTGGGCTTGGTACGAAAAACGCAGTGGATTTCCTGAATTTTTTATTTAGCTGAATAGTGCGGCATCAGTACCCTGCCTCATCACGAATCAGTGGGGGTAACTTTCATCATCTGCCGCGTTTACACTCGTTTTTTGTTTTGTTTTTGGGTAGATATAGATTTGTCCTCTGCGGCAACGTAACCGGTCCCCCTCACTTTCAGACCTTTCTCAATACATTTGATATAATCGGGAACCAATCCTTTGTCAGCTATTTCAGGACATCTTTTATATGCAGTGGCAGAGATTTCCTGGATTGATACATTCAGATGCAGTTAATACCGATGCCGCACGAGGTGTAATGAGATGAAAAAGAACCTGCTGATGTGGGATGAAACACTCTTCCGCGACCCGGAGGTGCTGGAGATTGATTATGTTCCCGAGCAGTTCGAGTTCCGCGATGCCCAGATGCGTGAACTCGCGTTCCAGATCCGCCCCGCTCTTCGCGGGGGACGGCCGTTAAATACGGTCTGCAAGGGTTTACCGGGCACCGGAAAGACAACGAGCGTCCGGAAACTCTTTGCCGAGATCGAAGAGACAACAAAAAAACTCGTGCCGGTGTACATCAACTGCCAGATCGACAACACCAAGTTTGCCATCATCTCGCAGATCTATAAAAAACTCGCCGGCCATCTCCCCCCCTCATCCGGTACCTCGTTCAAGCAGGTGTTCGACGCGGTTGCCCGGATACTGGTCAAAGACGAGATTGTGCTTCTCGTAGCGCTCGATGATGCCAATTATCTCCTCTACGAAAACGAGATCAACAAGGTGCTCTACACCCTTCTTCGTTCTCACGAGGCCTACGAAGGTACCCGCATCGGCGTGATCGTGATCATCAGCGATATGGATGTCGACCTGTCGCGGGCAGTCGATGCCCGTGTTTCCTCGGTCTTCCTTCCTACCGAGATATATTTCGCTCCTTACGGAGATACTGAGGTCCAGGAAATCATGAGAGCGAGAGTGATGGAGGGACTGTTCACCAGTGTGCTCAGTGATGACCTGCTCAATCTTGTCGTTGAAAAGACCCTTGCCTGTGGAGATCTCCGTGTGGGTATTGATCTCCTTAAACGGGCCACGCTCAGTGCCGAGCGCGCTGCCCGCCGCAGTATCGAACGCGAAGATATCTGCGGTGCATATGAGATTTCGAAATATCTGCACCTTTCCTACACGGTAAAGACCCTGAAAGATGATGAACGGCAGATCCTCAAATACTTTGCAGAGAGAAGCCTCAAGGAATCAGAGATGAACGCTGGCGAGGTTTATAAATTCATCAAGGAATCGCTCTCTCTTGGTTACACCCGGTTCTATGAGATCGTAAAGAAGATGGATGCCCTGCGCCTGATCAACCTCCAGTACCGCGAAGGAAAAGGCAGGACCCGTATTATCACTCTTCGTTACGAGCCGGTAAAAGTACTTGAATACCTTTCATAAATTCCTCTCCCTTTTAACGCCCGAGCTTTTGAAAAATATTATCTATCCAAAGAACCCTCTTTAATGATACACAGGGGTTTTTGTCGATGCTGAGTGTAAACGAACTGGCACTGGAAATTTTTGATAATCTGGCCGATCTGGCTGAAGAATTCAACGCCTGCTACCATGAACTCGATAATGGGGCACGGATTGTTGACTGTGGTGTAAGTGTACGCGGCGGCTATGCAGCGGGCAGGGCTTTTACTGAGATCTGCATGGGCGGTCTTGGCGAGGTTAACTTCCGGATGGGACAGATCAATGAATTCCCCATGCCTTTTGTCGATGTTACGACAGATTTCCCGTCAATATCCTGCCTTGGTGCGCAGAAAGCCGGCTGGACTATCAAGGTGGGTAACTACTTTGCAATGGGCAGCGGCCCGGCCCGGGCGCTCTCCTTAAAGCCAAAGCACACCTTTGAAGTCATTGAATATGAAGATGACTACGACAGTGCAGTGATCTGCCTTGAGAGCGACCACCTGCCCAATGCAGAGGTAATGCAAAAGATTGCCGATGAATGTCACATTGATGTGGCAAATGTCTGTGCAGTTGTTGCACCGACTTCATCTATTGTCGGCTCTATTCAGGTTTCCGGTCGCTGTGTCGAGACAGCGATCTACAAACTCAATGAGCTTGGATTTGATACCCGGAAGATCATCGCCGCGATGGGGACTGCACCGGTCCCGCCGGTCCGGGGAGCCAAGCTTGCCATGGGGGTAACGAACGATGCCACGATTTACTATGGCAGGATCAACCTCACGATGAATGCACCCGAGATCAAGGACTACCTTGCAAAGATCCCGAGCAGCAGTTCCAAGGGTTACGGCAAACCGTTCAACGACATCTTCAAGGAAGCAGGGTATGATTTCTATAAGATCGATACCTCGCTCTTTTCACCTGCAGAAGTCATCATCAACGAGCTTTCAACGGGCTCTGTATACCATGTCGGTGCAGTGAACCCCGATGTTACGCTGAAGTCCTTCGGGCTGCAGTAAGACTTATTTTCTTTTTTCTCTGAATCTTCAAACCAAAAACGGAAATTTCCCAGCGGAATTTTTTCTTACACTCCCAGATTTATCCCCGAAAAAAAGAACAGTCGGGATACCCGCATAGTGAATACTTATGGACCCGATGATGTTACTTCAGATGTGATTTTTAAAATCATAGGATCCTCGCAGGAAGTGTTTTTTAAGCATGCGCTGTGAGGTATCATCCTGATAATCACTAAAAAAATCGAATAATTATAATCCGGTTTTTTGGAATTATATGGGGGAAAGGAGATTTTCTGTCATTATTGTTGTCGGCGTAATACGGCGAATGCTTGTTGGATTACCCGTCGGGGGTTTGAGCAGGATGGTGATAACCTGGTTAGGGACAATCGGTGCTTTAGGATTGATGCGAAGGACAAACTGCTCTTCGTATTCGATTCGATTATTTGGATTACCCACCTCGTTTTGCACAGAGAGTATCCCCCAAGATCCCGGTGGGGGATTGCCCCGGAAACCCTCCATGGGTGAGATGGTTTCAGTCCGGATTGCGTCCGCGTATACGATGGCCAGTTTTTCCATATCTATGGTTTTAATATCTGGCGTAAGACCAACGGTCAACGTGATGGTATCGACCGTTCCTCGCGGTATCCCCAATCCCGTCACATCCCCGAAAACCTGAAGAACCTGACCCGGTTGAAAGCTGCCTTTAGGGGTTATTGATGCAGGAACTGATGTGTCCTCTCCCATACAGCCTACAGCAAGAATGCCAGACATCAGCATCAGCGTCAAGAATACATATTGCCATTTTCCCATGGATTATCCTGCCATCTGGTGTAGAGAAACTATGTGAAGGTACTTAAAAAATGCTATGGTAACAGTCATTAAAAGATGATCGGATGAAGCATCGTCGTCAACTCTCGTCAAATGGTATGTTTCTCAACGGTTTATAATAGTTGCAAAAGAATCCGATTCAATAATTGTGAACCAACAGGATCTCATTCCAATTTTTTTTACTCAAATAAAAATTGTACATTTCTGTTTTTGGAATTTTTGACGCGTTTTATTGTTCTGGATAAAAAGAATTATTCTGACTTTTTCATCACGAGCAGGAAGGGTAGTAATAAGACGATCGCTATAACTATCCAAAAGTTGCCAAAGAGGTAGAGCAACTGTTCGCGCCACTGGTCATAAAACCGTAGGTCGATCGTCCTGATTTTCTTCCACTGAACGAGCGTAGTATTGTCAGGAAAGCGCGTAACATTGGCACCCGGACTGATACTGGTGAGCAGGGGATTTCGTACATCGAGTTCTGCCGGGAGGATTACACTCACGTTATACTGGTTGTCGTACCCTGCCTGCAGGGTATTGTCCTTGAGCGGGGCTGTGTACGATACGGTATAGTTTCCGCGCAAAAACGTGATCGCCGATGGCCTGCCCCATGCTTTGCTCCAGTTAAACTCGCAAGGGGAACAGTTCCCGGACAGGTTCACATTGCCAACATTGATGGCAACCTTCTCTCCCAAAAATCCGATATCGGCAAATTCATACCGTTCTGAATTGGAGATCTCAATGGAAGCATTGTATGCAGTCCCGTTGGGAAAAATCTGATAATCTGCCGATAGGGCACACGCAGTCGGAAGAGCCGCCAGCAGAATTACAAGTGCAGCGCAGAGAGCAGCGAGGGGAGATCGGCGTCGATCTCGGTCGGGGGTTCGCATTGTTTGATCACCGTATCCGGATCCTTGAGCAGATGTCCGGTAACAACACAGACAATCTTCTCGTTCCGGTCAATCATTCCCATCTCAACCAGTTTCCGTATGCCGGCCACTGATGCAGCCGATGCTGGTTCGACACCAATGCCTTCTTTGCGGGCGAGATCACGCTGCATACGCAGGATCTCTTCATCAGTCACGGTTTCAGCTAGCCCCCCGGTCATCCGGATTGCTCTTAAGGCCTTTTCTGCATTGACCGGTGCCCCGATTCTGATGGCGGTTGCAATGGTCTCAGGATTCGCCTCTGGAATCACTTCCTGCAGGTTTTCGCGGATAGCCCGGACAATAGGACTTGAGCCCTGCGCCTGAATGCCGGTCATCATCGGCAGACGGTCGATGAAACCGAGCTCCTGTAACTCGAGAAATCCCTTGTATACTGCCGAGATATTTCCTGCATTTCCCACGGGAAGTACGAACCGGTCCGGTATTTCACCGAGCTGGTCGAGCGCTTCAAATCCTATGGTCTTCTGGCCTTCCAGCCGGTAGGGATTGATGGAATTGAGCAGGTACAGTCCATGCGAAAGGCAGAGATCGTGGACCATCTCAAGCGCACGGTCGAAGTTGCCCCTGATGGAGATGACTTTTGCCCCGTGCATCAGGGCCTGCGCGACTTTCCCGACTGCTACTTTTCCTGCGGGAAGCAGCACTACTGCAGGAATGCCCGCTTTTGCAGCATACACGGCAAGGCTGGCCGAGGTATTGCCGGTGCTTGCACAGGCAACACTCTTCTTGCCGAGCTGGATGGCCATCGATACACCGACCGTCATGCCCCGGTCCTTAAACGAACCGGAGGGGTTCATGCCCTCGTGTTTGGCATAAAGGTGAGGCAGGCCCATTTCCTCTCCGAGCTTTTTGAGGTGATAGAGGGGTGTACCGCCTTCATGCAGGGTGACGGGGGGGATCGTGACCGGCAGGAGTTCCTTATAGCGCCAGACCGAGAGTGGTCGCTGGTTCCAGGCTGCCCTTGAGACGGAGATTTCATCCAGTGGGTATTTGACCGCGAGCAGGTGGCCGCATTTTGTGCAATTATAGAGAATCTCGTCAGCGGGATAGGTGGCTCCACAGTTGACGCATACGAGATGATACATGGAATAGTGTTGATCTGCCAGATACATATAGGCGTGCGGTTTTACCGATCCATTAGTTAAGGTACTATCATGTAATTACGTTTGTTTATCAAGGGAGTAGTAGAGCGCATCCTTATGATCGTTTTCTACCGGAAGAGCTAACCGTGCTGCGGTGACTTCTGCCGGATTTAGTTCCAGAAAAAGCAGCTGCTCTGCTTCATTGGCACGGCTTATGATAGTGCCATGGGGATCAGCTGCGATGGATACGCCGGAATACCGGTCCACAGGTGTAGTTCCCGTAGTATTTACCCCTACCACATACATCTGGTTCTCTGCTGCCCGCGCCTGGATAAATAGTTCCCAGTGCCGGATGCGGCTAGCCGGCCATGCTGCAGGCACGAATACAACCTGCACTCTTTTTTTTGCATAGATCCGGAAAAGTGCCGGGAACCGAAGATCGTAACAGATCGCAAGCCCGCAGGTAAGAGGACCCAGAGAAAATATACCCGGTCTTGTTCCCGGTAAAAAATGCTTGTCTTCATTTGCCGGGGAAAATAAGTGAATTTTTGAGTAGGTGGATAAAATTTTCCCATCGTTTCCAATAGCCACCAATGTATTTTTCGGGTAAGGGGATGCAACCTCGCGGAGCGAACCGATTACCGCAATCCTGTTCGTTTTTGCACAGGTCTGCAGCCGTGTAATGATGCTCCCATTCAGGGCCTGCACATTTTTTCCCGACAATGGATCCCAGCCAGTGAGAAACTGTTCGGGGAAACAGATAAGCTGCGCATCACAGGTAGCCGCATGAGCGATGAACCCTTCTGCTTTCTCTAACGTTTTTTCCGGATCTTCCCATATGCTGGAAATTTGGGCACTGCATACCCGGATACTCGAATATGAATCCACGATGGGATCGCTACTTCCCGACATTGGTCTTCTGTTCCCCGTAGATGATCAGGATTGCACTCATGACGATCAACAGGGATGTGGTTAGAAGAAGGAACGGCGCAATGCGAATAGTCATTCCTAAAAGCAGCGCCGCAATGATGGTACCTGCAGCAGTTATACTGCATCCTATCAGTACCAATCCTACCGATGTAAGATCCCAGTTGTTCATAGTTATCCTCCGGAAAGGAGCGGAAACGCGAGCCGAATTCCATTGATTACAAACTGTACCGCAATAGCGATAAGCAGCATGCCCATCAGACGGTTGATAGCCCGGTATTCTCTCTGTCCTATTCTCGTCAGGATATAATCTGAATTTAGCATCATATAATAGGTGAGCACGATAGAGATGGCGAGAGAGACCAGAACGATTCCAATTGCAATAGGTGTCATAGTAGTTGCTTCATTCATCAGCACAATTGTCGTGGTTATAGCGCCCGGTCCGGCAATCATGGGGATGGCAAGAGGCATGATGGAGATATCGTCAGTATCCCGTGACTCGTACTTCTCTGTTGCAGTCAGTTTTGTCCGCGATGTTTTTGCATAGACCATCTCCATACCAATCCCGAATAACAGGATTCCCCCTGCTATCCGGAAGGCCTCAAGCGTTATGCCGAAGAGCTGAAGGATCCACGTTCCGATAAGAGCTACGATGAGCAGGATTAAGAATGCAAAACGGCACGCATCGCGGGCAACAGCATCCCGTGCGGACCGATCCATATTCGTTGTAAGGGAGACATAGATAAGCGTTGCGCCAAGGGGATTGACAATAATGAGTATGGATGAGATGGATAACAGGGCAAAACTGAGGACATCTCCTGCCATTATGGAATAGTGCGGTGCCAAAGAGTAATAGAGATTATGGTATTGGATAAACTATGGAAAAATATACTCTTTGATTCTGATTGCCACAAGTGAACAGGCGCAGAAAGTGGCAAAGCTGCTTTGATTATAAAAATAGGAATTAGTACTCGTATATCACAGATTCGTTAATCCGTGTATACATGAACAGTTCTGCGGCTTTGAAGTGGATTGCAATTTCGATGGCCGCACTTTCGGGAGCATCCGATGCATGGATAACATTCCGGCCGATATCGATACCGAAATCGCCTCGGATTGTTCCCGGCATAGCTTCCTGCGGATTCGTTGCACCTATCACCTTGCGGACGATTGCCACAACATTCCTGCCTTCCCAAACCATAAGGAAACAGGGTCCCCCCATGATATATTTCTTTAGTGACGGGAAGAAGGGTTTCGCAAGGTGTTCCTTATACTGCTCCGTCACTCTCGGTTCAGGAAGAACTTCGAAACGGGCAGCAACCAGTTTTAATCCCTTTGCTTCGAGCCGGGAAACGATCTCCCCGACGAGACCCCGCTGGACTCCGTCAGGTTTGATCATGACAAATGAACGGTCCATGGATGCTCACTTCTTGCCTAATGCTTTCTTACCGGCAGCGGTCCACTCAACACGGCGGGGAACCCTGCCGAGTTTCTGGTTGTTCTGGCATTTTGAACTGCAGAAGTACATAACTGACCCGTCCTTTTTGACATACATTTTACCGGTGCCGGGTTCAAGCTGACTGCCGCAGAATGTGCAGACGTGTTGTTCTACCATTGTTTACCGCCTCGACATTTTCTTTGCTTCGCGCTCAGTTTCGAGGAGCATTATGACATCTCCTTCGCGAATCGGACCAACCGTATTGCGGGTGATGATCCTGCCCTTGTTGTTGCCGTCGAGGATGCGGCACTTGACCTGCATTGCCTCACCGTGCATGCCGGTTGAGCCAATGACCTCGATCACTTCGGCTGGCGTTGCATCTTCTGCCATAGTGATATCCTCACGCCTTCAGCGCAATGAGCTGCTTTGCAAGGTCGTCGATCGTTTCTTTTGCCTTGCCGGGCTTGACGATTGCTGCTGCTGCCGATCCAACATCAAGACCGCTTGCTGCGCCAACATCGTTCTGCTTGTTGATGAAGATATAGGGGATCTTTTTCTCTTCACAGAGGGGTGCAAGGTGCATGACGATCTCTTCGGGTTCGACATCCGCACCAATAAGGACGAGTGCTGCGATACCTCGCTCAATGGCCTTGGTTGCCTCGTTGGATCCTTTCTTGATCTTACCGGTGTCTCGTGCAACTTCAAGGGCTTCAAGAGCCTTGTTCTGAAGCTCTTCTGGAGCTATTGTTTTAACGTAACCTTTTGACATAACTCACCTCATTCAGGAGTAGCGTCTCCTTCATTACTCATCAGTCCAGCAATGATGCCATGATGTAGCCATATTATTACGATAAGAACTGAAATAAAGGTTTGTGCCTGACGGGTCAACAGGTTTATTGCCTGCCATTTTTTTAACTGTATAATTGCTGGTATTTATGCTGAAAGACGGTAAATCTCGGTTCCCCTTGCAGAATACACCAACTCCATATCTGAATGTGATATATTTACCTTATAGCGCTCGCGCTCTGCATCTCCCACGTAGAGGAGCGTAGCCTGGTATTTCTTCATTAAGGGGATTGTCTCATCAGGCTGTTCATAGATTTCCCTTATGTCATTGTTCCTCGTGCTGAACCACCCGGTGTCATCCCCGCGCCACATGAACTCGTGGAATGGCATGCCGATAATACCAGGAATCCCCGTAAATGATGAAACCCGCGAGTAATACGTGTAGTCGCCACCTTCTGCTTCTACAAGTATTTCATCCCCGGGAAGTGAGCGCAGGTAGGCAACAGCAGGGGCATCAGATGGGTGCGCGTCCCTGAGGTAAGCCAGCCCATCAAGGGTATGGGTTCCATAACTGACCGTAAACGGCACAATAAAGGGCACAACAAACAGCATCGCAATAAGTGTGATCGCAATTACTGCTGATTGCCGTTCGGGCATGACCGGAATTTTTCCCCAGTTCTCCAGCCATTTCGCCGCCATTGCAAATGCTGCAATCCCGAGCAGGATCCATGCAGGAAGGTAACATTTGAAAATTGTGTTCATCCGGAAATAGGTGTCGCCCATGTTATCCTTGAGGTAGAACAATTCGCAGAAAATTAAGATCACGAGGCCGAGAATTGCCAGCAGCGCGGCGGAGTCCGTCTCTCTCTTTTGTGCCAGACGTGCAACAAAATAAATCACCGGTATCGCTGCAATCGCTGCTGCTGTATAACCCATGAGTGCAAAAGGGATGGCAACCAGCAGCAGGTACGGGCGCTTTGCGATATCCGGGATAAGAATGACAAAAAAGAGTGCAATGAACCAGCCGTTTACCAGAAGAAATTCGACCGGGTTCGAGGGTATCTGCACTATGAATAGTCCACCGGTGCTGGTCTTCAATTGCAAGTAGAAAGGCAGGTAGCAGAGGATGGCTGCAGGAGGCACAATAACGAGTAATGTCCATGCAATGCTTCTGAACCAGTCTTTTCTGCATCGCCAGAGAATCAGTGCACCAAAGACAATAGTGATGGGAGCGTAGATCAGCACGTCCCAAGTGTTGAACAGGGGCATGGAACCAAGACTGAGTGCGGCCAGTATGCACAGGAGCCATTTTCCCCGGGATTCAAGTGACTCCCATCGCTGGTAGGCAAACAGCAGCAGGAAGATCAGGAAGACCTGGTTGAAGATAGAAACAACATGGGCATGGACATCACCCCATATAAACGAGAAGAGGGGGTACTCGTTGATGGTATTGGTTATGGTTCGCGTGCTGTCCCACAATACCGTATTCATCGCTTTACCCTGCACGAACTGGTAAACAAACGAAGGGTTCGGTAAGAAGAAGATCACCAGCGGGAGCCAGCGGAACCGGTTGAGCACCAGTGTTCCGATAGTGTAAACATTCACTGCTGCAATACCAAACACTGTGGGAAGTGCGAGATTGAATGCAATGTTTGACGGAACGCCGCTCACAATTGCAAGGCACCCAAACATCCAGTACCCGAGATAATAGTAGACATTCAATGTTCCCCCGGCGAACCATGGGTCGAGCGGAGGGACAACCGGTGCTCGTATCACGGATGCGAGAAATGCATGGTCCATGAACTTCTCTGCATAGGAGATGGTTGGGTTGACAAACCGCACATCGAGCATGAGCATAAAGCAGATGAGGAACAGGAGTTCCCAGCGCCACTCTTTTTTCAATTCATCAATAGTGTATTCATGGTGCCGGGTATGATACACGAAAAGAGCCAGAAATGGTAACAGGGTGAGTTGAACCGGCAGGTGACTCAGTCCACAGTACCATGAGAGGATGGTAAAGATAAGAAGCGAGGCTGAGAACGCGGCTGGAAATGCAAAATTCCCAAACGTTTTTTTCAGTGATGGGTAGAGGGAAACCTGGATCAGCGTAAGGACGAGAAGCCAGCTGATGACTGAAATGAACTGCTGCTCAATGCTCAGGTTTATCCTCTCCGCCGAATTTTGAGTTAAAAACATTTTTTATGCTCGGGACCACCCAGTCACCGAAGTAATAGATAGAGACAATGCCCCCGGCGAGAGTCACAAGGTTTTTTATCAGGTGGTCGATCACTGCAATTAGGGTGGCAATGGCCGGTGAAACCCCGGCCAATCCGAAGGTGATAGCAAGGGCGAGTTCATAGGTGCCAACTCCCCCGGGGGTGAGCGGAACTGCCTTTACCAGGTTTCCGATCACAATGGCAAGAACGACAATCGCAAAGGGGATATTCTGCTGGAACATCAATACCACAGCGTAGCAGACAAGGATATCTATGAGCCAGATCACAATGGATGAACCCCCCAGCAGAACCATGGATCGCAGAGAGAGTGATGCCCGTTTGATCTCGTGAAGCATGGTGAGGATGATCTGGATATACTTGTTTTTCGAGGAATTTTTCCTGACAACTATCAGGAAAACAAAAAAAACTAAGCAGGCAATGATCGGTACGAAAATGATGATGTAAAATTCTGAACGTACATTGAGGACAAACAGGAGCGATACTGCTCCGAGGAGTGCTATGGTAACAATATCAAAAACCCGTTCCACGACAAGCGAAGAAACACCTTCTGAATAGGAGGTATTGTATTCATGTTTCAGGATGAATACGCGGACAAAATCCCCAAGACGAGCAGGCACGATCAGGTTCACTGTCTGACTCACAAAGATGCATGCGGTTGCGACAATAACACTTACCGGATAATTAAGACTATTGAGGATGGTATGGTAACGCCAGCCTCTCAGCCACCATGCAACAAGGCAGATGAAAATCCCGATTGCCAGATATTTCGGTTCCAGAAGCTGCAGCGCCTGAATAAGATCTTCCCACACCCGGTAAAGCATATAGGCAATGATTCCGACGGCAATGATCGTGGGTACAAGGATTGCGCTAATTTTTTTGAACATGTATCTGCCACCAGAGACGCAGTATGGATGACCCCATCTCAAAAACATCTTTCACTTTTACCGTTGTTCCTTTACCCGCCCGCCAGTGTACCGGGAATTCAGCGACATTAAAGCCATCAAGCTGGGCCCGGACGAGGATCTCTGTATCCCAGAACCAGTGATCCGACTTTATTTTTGGAAGAAGGGGTTCGATATGAGCTTTGTTAAAACCCTTAAACCCGCACTGGTGATCAAAAACCCTGCTGCCAAGGAAAAGCCTGACAAGAAAATTGTAACTTCTGCTGGCTATCTCCCGCCCGCTCGTTCGAACAATATCGCTGGTGGGCATCAATCGCGATCCTGTTGAGATAGCAGCCCCGTTCCGGATTGACGCGATCAGTTCAGGGAGATGACGCATATCCGTGGCGAGGTCGACATCATAATAACAGACAATTGCTCCTCTTGCTTCGCGGATCGCACGGTTGAGAGCTTTTCCTCTTCCGAGACGATTATCACTGTGGAGAAGTCGTACCCGCATGTCCCGTGTTGCGTAGGCCTGCACAAATTCAGCACTGCCGTCATTACTCCCATCCTCAGCCACAATAATTTCAAACTCGCCAGTAATTGTTCCGAGCATCTCAATAGAGCGCGGGATGGCAGTCTTAAGTGAATCCCGGTCATTATACACGGGAATGATTGCCGTTACTTCAGGATTCGTGACGATCACTCCGCTTGTTAATACACGCTGCAACATCCAGTCCGGCCCGGATTGATCCTTCCATACTCCGTTCGGGATAATTTGGTTGGGAAAACATTCCTGCCAGATAAAGTCCTTTCTGTTCGTATGTGGGGATCAGGGAGCGGTAGCCGGTCGTATAGACAGGACCCGCCAGGGGGTCAATGGCCATTTTATGCCAATGGATCTCTGAGGGTGCCACGGAAAAACGGTTGCAGAAGTCATCGAGCATACGGCGGTCCAGTTGTGCCGGCACAGTGCCGGAAAAATAAGATGCCAGGTACACGATATGCTCGCCGTAACGTTCGTGTTCAATAAAATTGGTGTGAGTAACAACTGCCCCATAGGGGGCAGCATCCTTCATATTCAGCCAGTAAATCCCCCGTGTCACTTCCCGATCCATGCCAAGAGTCATACATGCTGCACCCTGGTAGGGAATCGGTTGCATGATGGGCCCCCCTGCTCTTGCAAGTTCCTGCGGGGGAATCGTTGAGATAACGGCATCGTAGCGACTGCCATTTATCGTCCAGCAGTTATTTTCATGAATAATCGATGAAACCGGTTGTTGTTTCCTGATTTTCCCGCCATTTCTTTCAACCGATTGCTCAAGAGCATCAATAAGATGGTGAAAACCTCCATTGAGGTAACCCAGATGTTCTCCTGACACCCCTCTGTTTGAGCGTATGGCGATCCTGCTCATAAGCCATGCTGCAGATACCTTATTTCTCTGTTCCCCGAATTTACTCTTTAAAAGCGGTTCAAAGAATGAGGTATAGATATTCTGTCCGAGATGCTCAATAATATACCGGTCTGCTGGGATGGTATCCAATGCGGTGATTTCGGCGTTTTTAGCAGTCAGGGTGAGATATCCTAGTCGGGCTTTGTCAAGAATGGAGAGTTCCGGGTAAAGGAGGATCTCCAGGGGTGTGTTGAGGGCATAGATTTTTTCGTGAGCATAATAACCGGTTGTGCCGTTTTTCCATTCGAGTTTTTCTGATAGACCTAGTTCGCCAATGAGGGAGAAAAGGTGGGTATCTGTGGAAAAACAATGGTGGTAATAGCGTTCAATCCAGTAATCGTTGATGGGATACGATGAGAGACACCCCCCAAGGAAGGGCATTTTTTCAAAAATCTCAACATCATATTCCCCCGATAGAGCATGAGCTGCAACAAGCCCGGTCAACCCCCCTCCGATTATGCCGATCTTCATAATGAATATTCTATAGTATTTTTCAGGGCGAAATGAAAAATCCTCCGCAATAAAAAGAGAATTTTTTTTTGTACCCTCGAAGATTTATAAGAAAGTTTTTGTATTGTCGAATTAAAGGTTCATACGAGCAAAAGGACTTAAAAGAATTAAAAGAAAATAATTATCTATCAGCCCATTGGATGGTGTCACCAGATGCGTGTATTTTTTATAGGATTCGGCCAGGCGGGCGGCAAAATTGTTGATATGTTTATCGAGCAGGATAAAAAGCTCGGTACCAACAGTTTTAGGGGTATCGCCGTCAATACTGCGCGAACCGATCTGATGGGATTGAAGAATATCGAGATGAAGGATCGGATTCTCATTGGTCAGACAATGGTTAAAGGTCACGGAGTAGGCACTGATAACGTGACCGGTGCCCGGGTCACTGCTGATGAAATCGACAGCATCATAAGTGCTATTGATATGAGGGGCACTCATGATGTGGATGCATTTGTCATTGTCGCGGGTCTTGGAGGTGGTACGGGTTCAGGAGGGTCACCGGTTCTTGCCCGCCATCTTAAACGAATCTACCGTGAACCCGTTTATGCTTTGGGAATTATTCCGGCACCGGAAGAAGGCCGGCTCTACTCTTATAATGCTGCAAGAAGCCTGACAACCCTTGTAAATGAAGCCGACAATACATTTATTTTTGATAACAGTGCCTGGAAAAATGAAGGGGAAAGTGTAAAAACTGCGTTTAACCGGTTGAACAATGAAGTTGTCCGCCGTTTTAGCGTGCTCTTCCGTGCAGGAGAAGTCAGCAGGATGGGTGTGGGTGAGATGGTGGTTGACTCGAGTGAGATCATCAACACTCTTCGTGGCGGGGGGATTACCTCCGTTGGTTATGCGATCAGCGAAGTTATGAGCAAAAACACCAAAGACAAACGCGGTATTTTCGGTGGGTTAAAGGATAAATTCGGGCCAAAGAAAGAGGCAAACGAGGAAGTCCTGATGGGAGAGGACAAGTCTGCAAAAATCATCTCCCTCGTGCGCCGGGCGATGCTCGGAAGACTAACCCTCCCCTGTGATTACTCCACAGCAGAGAGGGCACTGGTCCTCATCGCTGGACCTCCGGACGAGATGGATCGTAAAGGTATAGAAAAAGCCAAGAGCTGGGTAGAAGAAAATATCGCCGGTGTTGAAGTGCGTGGCGGGGACTACCCGGTGAACAGTGAATATGTTGCTGTAGTTGTTATGCTCGCAACCGTTGGCAACGCGCCACGAATCAAAGAGCTTCTTGATATCGCAAAGGAAACAAAGGAAGATGTTATAAAGTCAAAGGAGAAAAAATCGAATATGTTTGAGGAAGGTATTGATCCGTTATTCGAGTGAGGTTGACAATGAAGGGTTTTAAAACGTGGATTATTGTAACAACAATTATTTTATTCTGTATTTCGGCAGCATCTGCATTTTCTGTATCATCGGTATCAATAGATCCTCAGGGATCATTGATTCCCGGCACTCCTGTAACCGTTTCTTATAAGGTAGAAACATCAGGATTTCCCTCTGCGGATGATCTCCAGTTCTTCACTGACCTTGAAAGTCCCAAGTGGACATATACGATCATAAAGAACGGTGTTGACAACCCACGCCCGGTTGCGGGGGGAAAGACCCTTACCGTCATAGGTTTTGAACTTTCCTACAAACCTACGGATGAAGTTGCTGTAAGAGCAACTCTCGAAGGTAAAGTTCCGGCTGTTACTGCTACATCAGATAAAACGATTATCCGTATACAGGAGATGGACGCCCAGGGACGACCAATAACCAGCACCAAGGTTGAGCGAATCGCAAGTATTATCAATATTAATGAAGTGCCTAAAGCCATCGCCGAACGCAAAACCGAACTCCAGACTTACAAGACACATATTGATGAGAAGGCAGTTCTTGGTATCGATACTTCCGCAGCTGATGCAAAATACAATGAAGCAAAACAGAAGATTGATGCTGCAGCTGCCCGTCCTGCAAACCAGAATAAGGAAGCACTCGCTGACCTGACTGCCGCACAAACAAGTATGAGCGATGGTGAAAAAGCTCTTGAGAAAGCGTGGGCGGAGAATGAAGTTGCCGCAGCGCAGATACCTATCAACAATGTTGATACGATAATCGCGTGGTTCAAAGGGAACCAGAGCACGGTAAATGACCCACAACTTCCCGCTATTGTTGCAAAACGGGAAGTAGCGGTCAGTTATATATCCACGGCAAATGATCAGATTGCCAGTGGAGAGTATTCACAGGCTCGATCAAAAGCACAAGAAGCCTTTACGAAAGGAAATGAGTCGTATAATGACGCGCTAGCTCGCCAGAAAGTACTGATGACTACATGGTTTCCCACCCTACCCACGATTCCCGGTGGAATCTTTATTGTATTGGGTGTTGTTGCCGTGATACTGGTTGCTGTGGGGATAGTTATATACCGGAAACGCTCCCGCTGGGACGAACTTGGATAATCCCTATCCTTTTTTCTTATATTGTCATTAGTGGATTTCTTTTGGAAAATGATATTTTCTACTGCCGATTTTTGTATATCGGAAGTACCCGTGAGATTGTCTGGCATTATGGATCATTTCAGAGGATGCCCTGTGGAGGGATTTTTATCTTTTATCTCTGTCAACTCTGTGTTCGGGTTGAAGATTCACCGCGTTTGGAGTAAATATTTATGATGATTAACATCATTCTTCTGTAACCCTTTATGGTAAAGGGAAAAAATGGGAATTGTAGTCAATTATTAAAATGTAGACCGATCGCTCTTTTCAATCGGTAATGCAGTTTTTGAGTAGGATATCATGATGAAGCTGATGCATCTCTACCCAAAAATTCGATAAACGCTGCTGTATCTCCAAAATGATGTGACCTTGGTCTTGTTAAGTAGCAGTTTTCTTCAATCGTGTTCGGAAAAATGCATTAGTTCCACGAGATCCCGATGAGGAGGCAGAGCGACCCGCTCGGAGAAAACATCATAAACAAATTTATTGTTCCATTTCTTACCCGCATGATTCAGCGAAGAACATTCTTTTCCGGATCTCTTTGTTCAATATTCTTTGTTAAGGAGATTCAATGGAATATCCATATCAAATCTTTGTCCCGATGCTTACTATTCCCGTAAAAAAGAGATTTAGGTGATTTTTCGAATGGCAAAAACATCTATGTTGATACTCCCCATCTTGCCATCCCTGTGGAGATAGTAATCGATCAATCGCTTCTCATTATCATAGAATGAGAACCAGTAACTCAGTTTGTAGGTTTTTTTATCATATCCTTCGATAGCCGGGTAGCTTTCGACATCATGGAGAATAATTACACCTGGATTTTTTTCGGTAAGTGTAGGCTCATCTGCCCGACTGCCATAGAATTGTATCTTATTCCAGCGATCGCCACGATAGTACCACGGGAGTGGCCAATAATCTTTTGATGCAACAACGACGTTGTTGGATGCGTCAATTAACTGCATAACCTCACGCATATCCTCAGAGTTCTGTACCTGGACAATCGGTTCATTGATATCCGCGGGGATAAATGCGACATGCCAGGTCATTACGACAAGGAAGATACAACCAATGAGTGCAATAGCGATTTTCTGCCAGTTTAACTTGTAGACCGCGACAAAACACATGGGAAGCAACTGGGGAATGAGCAGCCAGGGTACTTTTTCCCCGACATACGCATAGAATGCCATGGTCAGGATCATCCAGTAAATGCAGAACCGGAAAAACTCGTCAGATTTTGAATGTTCCGGACGAGGATACTGCAATTGATGTAGACTTGTTTCGGCAAGTTGTCCGGTGGTCCGGGTAAGTTTCCGGGTTAACATAATATTTTTCAATCGCTTGAATGCAAGTGAGAGATCAATTCCTGAAAGAATGAACTGTAGTGTACCGATGATGGCGAGGATAAAGATTGGCAGTTCATACATGAGATAAAAGGGGATATAGAAGTAAAATGGACCGCCAAGACGCTGCTGTTTGTGCATATCTGTCCAGTGGTCCACTGCCTTGTACCACCCGGTTGTATTCATCTCAAAGTGAACTCCCTGAGTAGTTATCTGGAAGTTCTGGCCGGCCAGTGTTTCGGGATGCGCTCCGAATCCTGTATAGAGCACGCTCATTATGGCAATCACAAGGAGCAGCCCAGTTATAAGATCGCGTTTCCATGACCCCGGCAGGGTAAAGTTACCTCTCCAAATGGCGAAGATGAAAAACGAAGCGAAGATCAGGATGATCACCGGCATCTCTTCCTTACAACTAAGGGCTCCTGCCATCGCCATAGCTGCAATGAGTACAAATTTGATCTGCCCACGTTCAAAATAATACAAGATGGCTACAAGGAGCAGGAAGGTGAAAAAGAGCATAAAAATATCATGGCGCAGGAACCGGGAGAAGTACACCATATCCGGAGATAGTGCGATAAACAGGGATGCAAGGAGTGTTTGGTTTTTATTGATATATCCAATACGATAAATGAAATAAACAAGGGGAATTAAGAGTGTGCCAAACAGTGCCGGGAGCAACCGGGCTACCAGATCCGAGTCCCCAAAGACCGAGAACATACCTGCAGTAACATAATAGAGGAATGGCCCGTGGTAGCTTGGGTCATACATCCATGTGCCTTTTGTAAGAAGTTCGAAGGAAAACCACGAATGTATGGCTTCATCGTGATGGAGCAGTTTGAGATCAAGTGTCCAGAACCGTAAAAAAATGGTAAAAACAAGGATTAAAAGAAAAATTCGATTAAAAGTGAAAATATTTTTGATTTTATCTGAGATGCAAGCGGCTCGCTGCACGCCGCACCTTCAACTCTCTAATACGATCTCAATACCAATATCTTTTGGCACCTGAATGCGCATGAGCTGGCGGAGTGCACGTTCATCGGCATCGATATCGATGAGACGTTTGTGTACACGCATCTGCCAGCGGTCCCATGTGGCAGTCCCCTCACCATCAGGGCTCTTGCGGATTGGTACAACCAACCGTTTGGTTGGGAGCGGTATCGGACCGGCCAGATTCACTCCTGTGCGTTCTGCAATCTCACGGATTCTGTCGCAGACCATCTCTACTTTATTAAAGTCTGTACCTGTCAGGCGAATTCTGGCTTTCTGCATAGTATGTCCCCTAAAAAAATTATCTCATTTGTTTTGCCTTGATGGCAATGCACATGCCAGCGGCAATAGTTGTTCCCATATCACGGACTGCGAACCTGCCCAGCTGAGGGAGTTCCTTGATATTCTCAATGACCATTGGCTTTGTCGGTTTGATAACCACAATTGCTGCATCGCCAGTCTTGAGGAACGCCGGGTTCTCTTCTTTGGTCAGACCAGTGCGCGGGTCAAGTTTCTTCTGGAGTTCCATGAATGTGCAGGCCGTTTGGGTGGTGTGGCAGTGGAAGACCGGGGTATATCCAACGGTCAGTGCGCTGGGGTGCTGGAGCACGACGATCTGCGCAGTGAACTCATCAGCTACGGTCGGTGGTATATCTGATGGTCCGCAGACGTCGCCGCGACGGATTTCACCTTTTGCGATACCACGGACGTTGAATCCGATGTTGTCACCGGGTAGTGCCTGGGGGATCTCTTCGTGGTGCATCTCGATGGACTTGATTTCCCCATCCTTGTTGGCGGGCATGAAGGTAACCTTCATTCCTTTCTTCATGATACCAGTCTCAACACGACCAACCGGCACAGTGCCGATACCGCTGATGCTGTAGACATCCTGGATTGGAAGACGGAATGGTTTATCTGTCGGTTTCGAGGGCTCTTTGAACGTGTCGAGTGCCGGGATAAGTGCCAGACCCTTATACCACGGAGTTTCAGGGCTGATGGTCTTGATATTCTGACCACCCAGTGAACTGATCGGGATGAAAAGAGTCTCTTCAGGCTTGTACCCTACCATCTTGATAAGATCAGAGAGATCCTTCTTGACCTCATTGAACCGCTTCTCATCGAATTTTACCATATCCATCTTGTTGATGGCGATGATGATCTGCGTAATACCGAGTGTACGGGCAAGGAAGACGTGCTCTTTCGTCTGGTCCATTACACCATCGGGGGCTGCAACCACGAGGATTGCTGCATCGGCCTGTGATGCACCGGTGATCATGTTCTTGACGAAATCTCTGTGTCCCGGGCAGTCGACAACGGTAAAGTAGAACTTGGCTGTATCGAACCGCTTATGGGCGATATCAATGGTGATACCTCTCTCCCGTTCTTCCTTTAAGTTGTCCATCACCCATGCAAATTCAAAGGTGGCCTTGCCTTTTGATGTAGCCTCCTTTCGGTAACCTTCGATGATATGTGCAGGTACTGCACCAGTTTCGAACATCATTCTTCCGACGGTTGTTGATTTACCGTGGTCAATGTGTCCGATAACAGCCAGATTCATGTGGGGCTTTTCAACTGCCATTAATCTCCCTCCAAATAAACGTTTAGACTGTCCGCTTACAGTCAGTTTATGCGAGTATTACATGTATGAGATCCATCTATATAAAGCATTTTGATTGACGGAATTTTGCTTTTTAATATGAAAAATCTACATCGATATTATCATATCAGATGGTTGAATATCTTTTCTGCATGAAAACCTTGCCGTTTGAGCGAGATGAGAAAAAAAACCGGGTGCTTGTTCCGTGTGCTGATGGGGATGTTTCGGTATACAGTCATTGCGCATACTGCCGGTACTGTAAAGGTGTGTGGGTGGAAAAACGTCTGACTCCGACACCCCAGCGTCAGGCACTTACAGATATAAAGAAGGGGTCTGCATCAGATGATAATCTGATGAATGCTGCAATGTTGTTCAATACATTAATCCGTGACGGTTCGTCAATCGAATGCGAGGATGATGCAAATAAAGGATTTGCGGGAATGTATTAGACCCTTTTAACGTATTCTTCAGTTTAATTTTTTTATCGATGTCCGCCTAACCTTTTTCAATCAAAGTACGGTTGAAAATTTTTAAACCAAGGTTTGACGGAAAAATTTCAAGCAATGTCTGCTTAAAATTTTTCAATCGAGGTTTAATTGCAAAAAGTTAACCCTTTCTCTCTCAAAATAATTAGCAGACTTACGTCGGCATCGTGTTCGCAGTCACGGATTTTCAGTCAATATCAGCCTAAATTTTTTTTCAATTAAAGTACGGTTGAAAATAATAAATCAGGGTTTGATTGTTCCGGTTCAGGTTTTCAATTGCGATCACTATCGCGTTGAAAATGCAGAATACTGCGAAGCTGTTCCTGCATGAAGAGATCGGAATACTCGCGTTTTCAAATCAGTTTATAAAAAATGATGGGAGAGCCTTTTGAGATTTTTTCTGGGAACGTATGGTTTCTACAGATCCATATTATCCTTGGATTTCCCGAAACGGCGTCTATTAAGCGGTGTACAAATAATCCTGTAATACCCTGCACGCCTTTACATGTAGTTGATAATATTTGCTATAGCGTGAATTATCGGCATTTTATTTTCACATCATCAGCGGAAATTGATTTTTTATGAGTTGGTAAAAAATATCAAAATATCACCAATGCTAGGATGGCACACGCTCTTGTAATCTCATTTGAGGCACCCACAACATCGCCATTCACTCCTCCAAACAAACGGTTAGAAATAAGGAGCAGTATTGTTGGGCACAAAAGTGCTGCTAGGATCGCACCCATCAATTTGAGAGGTGCAATAGGAATGAAGAGAAGTGGCATACACAAGAGTGCCGCAATGAGCGGGAAATGGGGTTGTGAGAACTCGTGGAGATAACTGTGAATACCCTGCCTGAATGGAGTACCATAAACGGTAAGGAGAGACATTGAAAATTTTGCACAGACTTCACCAATAATTATTGCAAACACAAGAGAAGTTGATGCCTGAAATCCCGCAAACAGGAGCAGTGTTATCACTATACCGGCAGCAACACCCCCCGCACCTATATACCGGTCGGTGAGCGCCCTGATCCGCTTCTCGCGGTCACCATGTGCCATCAGTCCATCCCCGAAATCCAGCAGTCCGTCAAAATGATGGGCACCTGATATCAGCATGATCAGGGAAACGGCAACAGCCGCTGCAATCGTATGGTCTGCAATAAAAAAAACAGGGAGTGCGACAAGTGTCCCAATGACGTACCCTGAAACCGGGTAGAGGTATGAATGGCGGGCAAATGGTTCGAGATCCTGCGATTTACCCAGCGGTAGAATTGTGGTAAATTGCAGGAGGGAAAGGAGAATTTTCATACGCATTCGCTGTAGAGTCGGGATGTGCACCCGGCAATCAAACCTGCGACCGCGTCATCGAGAAACGGTCCGAGCTTTGCAAGGATCCCCGGTTTTTTCTGGTCATACCGGGTGAATTCAAATCGTGCATAGGTACCCCCGATACATTCTGCGATCGCCATACCGATGATCTCATCGCTTAACAAAAAGACCGGGTCATCGGCGATTTCTGAATTTTTTCGCTTATTATAGAGTTCGTCTTCGAGAAGGATTGCTCCAAGCAGGAGCGAAGCGACATTGGGATCAGTTAAATATTTCTTGATTTTGCGCATGATCTCTTCTGCCGCTTCTTCCTCCGGCATGCCGTGGGATACATAGAGTCCCATTGCGGCATTGACAATATCTTCAAGTGTGATGCCGTTTTCGCGCAACCGCTGTTCAATTTCAAACATATGAATAGGTGTTGTACCGAATGGACTATTATATCGTTGCGGATTTTTACCGATATCTTCAAACTGGGCCGCAGAGAAATATATGAGTTGATACTTATGGGATTCCTATCGGAAATACCAGATTTCAAGTTTAAAACCCCCCTCTTCTGCGCCATTCTGGGAAACACCCTGCTCTCCACTGTGCCGGGAGTGTCTGGGGCAGGTTCAACTCCTCAAAATACTCTGCTCACCCCTATTCTGGATGCGGAGCTTATAGTTCAGGGAGCAATTACGAGTTATCCGATAAAACCGAATACTCCGACAGGTTGTCCTACACCGGCATCGATTACCCGGTCGATGATGGAACTGTGTGATCTGCAGCCATTATTTATCAACGCCGGGCTCCGCCACAGTCCTACAGTTCCTTGCCTCGATGTGTATGGACATATCGGTGAGGATCCCCGGTTCCGCGATGCAGTTGCGCAGGCAGAGAAACTTTTTGAACAGGGGAAATGGATTGGAACATTTCTTTCAGCATCCAACGATCTTCTCGTACTGGGAGAATGTGTACCTGGTGGGACAACTACCGCACTCTGTGTCCTGCGTGCACTCGGGTATGATGCATCGGTAAGCAGCAGTTTTGTTAATAATCCGGTTTCTCAGAAAGAAGAGATCTGCCGGATGGTGCTTGCACGAATCCGGGCCGATCATATC
Organism: Methanomicrobiales archaeon; assembly: GCA_025350045.1. Lineage (GTDB taxonomy): Archaea > Halobacteriota > Methanomicrobia > Methanomicrobiales > Methanospirillaceae > Methanoregula. The sequence goes on from JANXYM010000039.1 coordinate 30,405, forward strand.
ACAGCCCCACTAGACGTACTACGATATACCGGAGATCCGATGATGCCCATTGCGGCCGGAATTTCCAGCACCTATACCGGGCACCTTCTCCTTGCCGGAGGTACTCAGATGCTTGCCGTGAGCTCAATAATTAAAGAAATGGAGTTACCCCCCCCATCTGTGGTCACTACATCCTATGTTCGGGACGACCCCTCGGCGAATGTCGAGCAAATAGCCCGGCAGATTGGGGTGAAAATCTTCTATGTTGACCCGGGTTTTGGGAATATAGGTCATTTAGGTCTTGCAAGGTATTGTATTGGTGAAGTAAAGGAGGGAATGGGTGCTGGTGGAGCGATGTGTCTCGCCCATCTCATGGGGCACATACCTGAGGAGATACGTGCAAAAATCCTAAGTACGGTAAATGTGTACAGCTGAACAGAATTATAGTACATCAAGACAAACTTCACCATGATGCGTCCTATCTATGTAGTCAATAATTTCGGCCAGTTCAATCATCTCATCCACCGTGCATTAAGGGATCTGGAAATTGATGTGGAACTTGTGCCCAATTCCACTTCAAGAGAACAAGTTGCGGAAGGATGCAGGGGAATAATTCTGGGAGGGGGTCCGTCCATTGAGCGTGCCGGGAACTGCGGCCAGTATCTCGATCTTGGATTACCGGTGCTGGGGATATGTCTTGGGCTTCATATCATCGCAAAAAAATTTAATGGGGATGTGAACCCTGGGCGGAGCGGAGGATACGGCCCGGTTGAAGTTGAAATATGCAAACATGATGATATCCTCGCAGGTTACCCGGGAACCGTGTGTGTATGGGCATCACATGCCGACGAGGTATCGCGATTGCCGGATGGATTCACCCTGCTAGCCTATTCATCGATATGCAATCATGAAGCAATAGCCCATCTGGATAAACAGATCTTCGGGCTCCAGTGGCACCCGGAAGTGAGTCATACTTTCGAGGGGAAACGTGTTTTTGAAAATTTCAACCGGCTCACGCTTGAGAAGCAGGGATAATTCGGTTGGTATCGGTGCAGTCTGGAATATGAATAATTCACGATCTCATCCTGGAAATCTTTTCTGATACTAGGGTGTGTTTCAAAGGCCGACCTCTGTTTTTTCGAACCGCTTTGGTGGTTGTTAAATTTATATACGAGTAGGAAAGATGGATAAATATGGTAAGCAAAAACGCAAAATGCTGTGTTTTGTTGATTTTTGGGATCTTTTTTTTGATTAATCCTGTGTTTGCTGCAATCAACACTGTCCGTCCCGGTGAAACGGTTTTTATTGGAGAACAGGGTCTTGACATAACCCTTGCAATGGAAGGGAATACACAGATTGGATGGTGGGCATCAGCAGCGCCGATTAGCACTAGCTCTCCTACCGAGGTTATTGCTGTTTCAAACCCTGCCAGTTTCACCATCTCCCCAAATATATTCGGATCTCGGACCGGTGTGTGGTACCACCTCAACCCTTCGGGAGTTGCAAATGGGGCTGCATTCAATATTGCCAATCCACAACTGGATATAGGTATCGAGGATACTACGGTAAATGTTGATGTAACTGACAAATGGGTACCAACAGACGATGAGCTTCGTTTCAGGATTGATTCGAATCTGTATTCGATATCCGGAAGAACCGGTCAATCATCGACCCCAATTACCATCAGAGTCCAGTCTCCTGATGGAGCTTTATTCTCCTCTCTGATCAGTAATTCCGGAGTAACGACATCCATAGTCAACTATCCTGTCACCACGACGCCCGAATATACAGGTTCAATCTGGGGTACCGCAAATCGTGCCACGTATCCCCCTGGAACGTATACCATTTGGGCGGAGTGTAATGTGAACAACATGAAAGATAATTATGGTGAAGTGGGAAAGACAATAAGCAAAAAAGTCAGCCTTCTCAACCAGGATCAGAACCCTCTTATCCGGGGAAATGTGCCGACAGCAAATCCCACTCAACTGTCGAGTACTCCAACTAAAAAAGTTACAACCTTTTCCACTCCGACACTGACAACTTCTAAAAACACACCCCTTCCTACACTGACAGCACTCCCGGTAATCTCTGTCCCTCCCACCACTGCAGAAATTGTAGCAACCCCCCAACCGTCCCCCATAAAAACAAAGTCTGCTGGATTTGAAGCCATGCTGGCGGGTTTTGCTCTCATAGCGATGCTTGTATTCTGCACAAAGAAATAATAAATATTCTTTTTTGCTGGTTTGCAACCATTTATTAGCTTACTTTCCCATTCCAGTGTATGAACGTTGTAACTACTGTGATCAAATCCCGTCATAGCGTACGGAAATTCAAACCTGAAACTATCAGTGATATTGTAATAAAAGACGTGCTTGAATGTGCTGCGCAGGCTCCGACAGCAATGAACATACAGCCCTGGTTGTTTGGTGTTATAAAAAATAAAGAAGTACTTGCAAAAATTGCCGCGACTGCGGATCATGGCAAATTCATTGCAGAATGTCCTTTGTGTTTTGCAGTTTTTGGCGAGAAAAAAGAGACCTACTATCTTGAGGATTGTTGTGCTGCAACAGAAAACATTATTCTGGCTTTACAGGCTCACGGTGTTACGTCATGCTGGGTAGCTGGTGATAAAAAAGCATATGCTGAACATATACGAACAATGCTGGATGTTCCGGGCACCTACACATTAGTCTCACTCATTGCTGCTGGTATACCGGCAGAGATCTCGATTACAAAGAAAAAAGAAATGAAAACGATTGTTTTTTATGAGGGTTTCAAAACCGATTGAATCTCGTTAATCTGTCATCGATCAAAGAAAAAAATATCGAAAGATAGAGATATATTTCATACAATTTTTGTAATATCCTGATAAGAATTTCTCGATGTTATTATAATTCACCTCAGAAAAATGGAGACCTGGGAATTCGGTTCAGGTTTTTTGGAGTAAAATAATGTTCCAGTTATTTAAAATGGGGCTTCTCCATTTATTTTTCGCCATTCAATTCATCTCAATAATTTTCATGCGTTGGACCTGTTGATACACATCTCAAAAGGTGTTTTGAAAAAATTTTGTAAATTTTTCTCAAGGTAAAAACGATTTTTTTGCCAGTAGGATATTTCGATGTTTCTCTAATAGATGACAGGTATATCCATTTCAAATCATTTTTTCTGGTGGAATATCATAAAAAAACGATATTTAGAAAAACTCGCTTATCTGCAAGTCAAATGTTGTATGATCTGCATTTATCTCTTTAATTGCATTTTCCTGACAGGATATGGTTTTTGAGGATCTTTCCCAAAGTACCAAAAACTATCCTGAACACAAGTTATTAGCAATCTCTGGTTGTAAAAGTCCGCGGTCGTATAATGATACAGCGCCAATATTGCCTCCGAAGTAACTATAGGGATCGCCATTCTGCCTTCCTATAGTGACATCGTTACCCACATTTTTAAGATGGACCGTCTGGATTCCTGTGGGTGTATAACCGGGAATATTGCCTGAGTAATAGCTGAGCTCTAAGGGAACACCATTTTTGTATATTGCCAGCTGGCCATTATTTACTACTACATTGATTTGGCTCCACTGACCTGCTGTAATACTTCCTGCTGGTGTCAACACATTATAGTGGGTGGCGGGTGTTGTTGATGTATCACCCCATTCAAAACCCACCCTGTCTCCCAGCAGGGAGAGCTGGTAATTATCATTCTCGACGCCCCCAACAATCTGACCTTTGCCAACAATCGTTTGCCAGTTAGCCGCAGATGTGTAGGTAAAAGGCGCGGTTGTGGTTGGTTGGATCGAGACTCCAATTGTCATATCACCGGTATATTTTAGTGTCGGATCATCCGGGAAGGTGATATAGTTGTTTCCGCTGAACTTTGAATAGGTCTTGTTGCAGGGACTGGTGTTATACTGAGGGGGACACGTACCTCCGCACATCCCGCTTGACACAGAACAATCTGCTCTGTAGGATTTCCCACCAATTCCCGTTCCTTGGAGAATCGTGACTGGGAGTGAGGTTGTTCCTTTGGTAAATGTCGTGGTATAGGTATCGGCAAGGATGTGGATTTTCTCATCAATCAACTGGATTTTCCAGTTACCTTTTACCATTGCTGGGACTCCCGGGGGTACAGGAGGCACTGTATCTTTAACAACATATTCGCATGCGTTTGAGGCATCAGGCTTTTGATAAATATACAAGGTTTTTCCGTACAAGGAACCGGTAAGTCCACTTGTATCTGGTGTAAGGTTTCTTCCATCCGGACTGAGAAGTTTCATAGTTACCGGAGTTCCCCGCCCCTGTTTCTGACCTACAAGGTAGAAGTCATCACCCGCTTTGGGTAAATATGTCAACACGTTATCCAGATTGCTAAGAGGGATAATTGCCGAATCCCCTGCAATATATACGGATTTCTGCATGTACTTTGGGTCGAGTTGTCCAGATAGTAATGCATATACCACAATTGTAAGGACAAGCATTAATGCAATTACAAGAATCACTGATACCACTTCCGAGACACCATCAGAACTGTTGGATCGTGATTTTATCAATTTTCCACGCCTTTTATATTGCGAATCCGGAATCATCATTAACCCCTGAATAATAATTACACTAATTGCATATTCATGTTTATAAACATAACTCGAGTTCTCTCTATCCGGATCTCTATTTTTTAGTGTTTTTATTCATTAGTATTCTTATTTTAATTGTCGATCCGTATTCCTACACAATTGCATCGAATTCATATTTTTTGCAGCAATCCCTTGGCGAAAAACGGACCGTAAGTCATGAGCGGCTCAAAAAAAATGAACCCTAAAAAACTCGGAATTATTAAGCATCAGGCCAATCACATCATTGATCATGAAAAAAGCGGTTCTGCAAGTGGCACTGGATCTTCTGGAATTAAAAAGGGCTTTGCAGATCGCCCAGGAATCTGTTGATGGTGGTGCAGACTGGATTGAGGTCGGGACCCCGCTTATAAAAAGCGAAGGAATGTCTGCAATCCGATCGATGCGGGATCGCTTTCCAGATTCGGTGATTGTTGCCGATATGAAAATTGCCGATACAGGCACTCTTGAAGTGGAGATGGCTGCCAAAGCGGGTGCCAATATTGTATGTGTCCTTGCGGATGCAGACGATGCGGTCATTGAAGAGGCTGTTCGGGCTGCTAGGCTGTACGGAATCCGGCTGATGGCGGATCTGATAAATGTCAGGGATCCGGTGTCCCGGGCCTGCCAGCTTGAAGCAATGGGAATCGATATTCTCTGTGCTCATGTCGGCATTGACCAACAGATGACTGGGAGGAACTCGATTGAACTCCTCGCAACTCTATCAGGGACTGTCCATATTCCTCTTGCAGTTGCAGGTGGAATCGATTCCGGGAGTGCCGGAGAGGCGGTGCAATATGGGGCAGATATTGTCATTGTGGGTGGAGGAATTGTTCGTTCGGCTGATGTTACCGGCTCAGCAAAAAAGATCCGTGCAGCAATGGACCATCCATCAATCAAATCTATGGAAAAAAAATCCGCGGACGAAGAAATTCGTTCCCTTTTAATGCAGGTGTCTGCACCCAATATAACCGATGCCATGCACCGCAAAGGGGCTATGACAGGGATTTTTTCCGTATGCGGCAATGTGAAGATGGTGGGACGAGCGGTAACCGTCCAGACGCTAGCCGGGGACTGGGCAAAACCTGTAGAAGCCATCGATGTTGCCCGAAAGGAAGATGTGATCGTGATAAACAACGATGGATGTACGCATGTTGCCCCATGGGGAGAACTGGCTACCCTGAGTTGTGTGAAAAAAGGTATCTCCGGGGTAGTTATCGATGGGGCTGTAAGGGATGTTGATGATATCCGGGCAATGAAATTCCCCATTTTTGCAAAAGCAATCGTGCCAAATGCAGGAGAACCCAAAGGGTTCGGTGAGATCAACGCAGAAATCCTGTGTGCAGGACAGTATGTGAATCCGGGTGACTGGATCATTGGTGATGAAAGCGGCGTTGTGGTAATTCCTGCAAAGCGAGCGTATGAAGTGGCACGTAGGGCAATGGAAGTGAGGAAGAACGAAGAACGAATTCGGGAAGAGATCCGCAGAGGAAGCACACTTTCTGAAGTGGCAGAATTAATAAAGTGGGAAAAACAGTGATGCAAGATCAGTGGAACACACTTCGTTCCAGAAGCGTTGCACCAGAATTTTTGATCTTTTTTATAGCTTCTTCAACCAAATCAACCCGAAGGATGAGTACTGCACCTTCTTTTCCGGAATAGGCATAGGAATATTCGATATTTATCCCCGCATCCCCCAGAATTTTTGCCACTTCATAGAGACCTCCTGGTTGATCTTTCATGTGCACTGCGATCACATCGGTAAATGCAATGTTGAATCCCAGTGAAAGCAGTTTGTCATGTGCTTTTTCCGGGTGATCTACCAGTGCTCTCACTACGCCAAAACCATTTGCCTCTGCGATGCTGAATGCAAGGATGTTGATCTTCTCCTCTCCAAGGGCATGAGCAATAGCTGCGAGCCTGCCCGGGCGGTTTTCAGAGAATATCGAAATCTGTTTGATCACATATTTTTTCGTGTCCATTTACATCGACCTCTTATCGATTACCTTCTTTGATTTACCCTCAAATCTGGGTAATGAGCCCGGTTCGACTAGTTCGATATCTACATTCACATTCAAAGAATTCCTGAGCCGGTGTTCAAGCTTCTGCCGTACCTGCATAAGATCATTGATTTTATCACTGAATGATTCCTTATTCAGTTCGACCCGAACAAGCATGTCGTCAAGAGCTCCTTTTCGTGTAACCACGATCTGGAAATGCTCCCCAACCTCAGGAATTGCCATCAGTGCATATTCAATCTGCGATGGGAAGACATTGATGCCCCTGATAATCAACATGTCATCGACCCTTCCCTGAATCCGCTGGATCCTCGGGTGAGTTCTGCCACAAGCACAAATGTCTTCCTCCATCGTGGTAATATCCCCGATGCGGTACCGTATCATAGGGAGGGCTTCTTTCTGCAGGATGGTGATGGTGAGTTCACCCTTTTCTTCGGCTTCCAGTGATTCTCCGGTCTTGGGATCGATAATCTCCACCAATGCGATATCTGACCAGATGTGGAATCCTTTTTGTTCGGCACATTCAGTAAACATGGGCCCGGACAATTCGGAGGTGCCATAGATATCATAGGCCCTGATACCCAGCCATTCCTGGATGCGGTTGCGCATCCCCTCAGTCCATGGTTCAGCACCCAAAATTCCGGTACGCAGCAGAGTATCTTTTTTGATGTTAATTCCCATCTTCTCTGCAACTTCTCCTATATGGAGGAGATAGGAAGGCGTGCAAGCAATGGCTGTAGCTCCAAGATCTTGCATCAGTTCGATCTGGCGCTCTGTGTTCCCCACGCTGGTAGGAAGTACCGTTGCCCCAATGCGCTCGGCGCCATAATGCATACCGAGTCCTCCGGTGAACAGGCCATATCCATAACTTACCTGGATTACATCGCCCCTGCCGAGTCCGGCAGAGGTGAGACCCCGGGCAAGCGATGTTGTCCAGTTGTTTAAATCGTTTTGTGTATAACCAACAACCGTTGGTTTTCCTGTAGTTCCCGAAGACACGTGATAACGGACGAGTTCGTCTTTGGTTGCAGTGAAGATCTTATCCGGATAATTATCCCGCAAATCACGCTTGAACATGAACGGGAGTTTTTGCACATCAGAAAGTTTACGGATGTCATCCGGGTGGACTTTCTGCTCTTTCATCCGGTCATGATAAAATGGAGAGAAACTGTACAATCGGTACACCAGACTTTTTAGCAGTTTGTACTGCATGCGCTGGAGATCTTCCCGGGGCATTTCTTCAATTCGTGGATCCCATCTCATTCAAATCGTCTCCCTTCGGTCAATTACTCGCTTCGCCTTTCCTTCAAAACGAGGTAATGATCCCGGCTCCACGAGCCTGACGGTTGTTCGCAGCTCCAGAGAATCGCGAAGTTCTTTTCCTACTTTTTTCTGGATATTAGCCAGATCCGTGAGTTCGCCACTGAAAAAGTCTCTGTTAATCTCGACTTCGACAGTCATTTCGTCTAGATGATTAATTCTGTCGATATATACCATAAACTGATTGCCGACTTCAGGGATCTTAAGAAGCACATGTTCTATCTGGGATGGGAAGACATTGATGCCGCGGATGACCAGCATATCATCGCTTCTTCCGGTGATTCTGGCGATCTTCTGCGCTCTTTTACATAGGCAGCCGTCTTTCATCAGCATCGTGACATCCCCGGTGCGATATCGCAGGAGTGGCATTGCTTCTTTGACCAGCGGAGTCACTACCAACTCACCCCGCTCTCCATCAGAAACACGCTCTCCGGTATTTGGATCTATGATTTCGACAAGATATGAATCGTGCCAGATATGAAGCCCATCTCGTTCTTTACATTCGAATGCAACACCCGGGCCGAAGAGCTCACTCAGGCCGTATGAATCGTATGCAGTCACTCCTAATCGCTTTTCAAGAGTATGCCGTACACTTTCAGACCAAGGCTCAGCTCCGAAAATTCCTGTTTTGAGACTATCGAGGGATTCACCCATCTCTTCTGCAACTTCTGAAAGATGCATGGCATAACTTGGTGTGCAATGGATTGTCGTCACGCCAAAATCCCGTATCATCTCGATCTGGCGTTTGGTATTTCCGGTAGCGCTGGGAATAACCGTCATACCAATTTTTTCTGCACCATAGTGGAAACCCAGCCCTCCAGTGAACATGCCATAGTTGACCATGTTCTGGAAAATATCCTCTTTTCCAACCCCAACCATGGTCATATTGCGTGCAATCAGGTCTGCCCAAACATCTAGGTCTTTTTTAGTATATCCCACGACAGTAGGTTTCCCTGTTGTTCCCGATGTCGTATGGATGCGGACGATCTCTTTTAAAGGAACTGCGAACAATCCAAATGGATATCCGTCACGAAGATCCTGCTTTTTGGTAAAGGGTATTTTCTGGATGTCATCCAGTGTTTTTATCGATGATGTGGTGACTCCTGCATCAGACAAACGTTTTTTGAAAAAACCAACTTTTTGTGCCTGACTGATCGTTTTCTTCAAACGTTTGAGCTGAAGTGACTGTAATTCATCAGTTTTCAGGGTTTCAATCTTCTTATCCCAGAACATCTCTGACCTCTGTTATGCTATCGCATGACAAAATATGTTCTGGCTACGGTATATATCCACCGAAATATCCGGTGGCTTTATCCAATGTCTGTTGGTAGGATACGGATAATAAGTAAAAATGACTTTGAGTATGCCCATTCTGAAGAGAAAAAACGAGGTTTTTTTTTAAAAAAAAAGGACTTTGCATTACATAAAGAAGCAACCAAAGGAGATCAATTGTTCACGTTTGAAAAATATGATAACTGGATTTGATCAAGGAGATTCTTCTATTGATCAATGATTTTTTTGCTCTGTAGAAACCCTCAATCCATACAAATTGTATGAACCTGTCAAGGTTAGCGAGAATGATCTTACAAGAGATTTCCTTCTTCTGGATCTGGAATAAACGGGATTTGAGATCCGCCCCGAACCTTCTTTTCAAGATAGAGAATTTGGTTTCGACCAGGAAGCGTTTACAATACCGGACAAAGTCAAAATTATCGGTCATCTCCTTTCGATATTTTCTCCAGACATTCGTGGTGCCCTGATGTGTCCGAGCGGGAATAATCGAATCCGCTTTAAGAGTTTCACGGATAAATCGGTGCATTTTTTCCGAGTCATATCCCCGGTCCATGATATAACACTCAGATTTTCGTGTTTTTTGAAATTTCTTCAGAAGTATGAACGCGTGTTTTGAGTCGTGAACCCGGCTTTTTGAGATCGTGAATCCGGTAATTACCTGCATATCGGTATCAAGAGAAATCGATGTTTTCAGGAAGTATTTTCGGATTTTTCCGGTTCTTTCAGAGTAATAACGACTACAGTACCCGCTGGTAAAACCGGATGAATCGATGGCGGTGATAGAGAGCATATCGTCATCCGAATAGAATTGTTTCAGGGTTTTTTCAAAAGGAGATTGAAATATAGGGGTTTGATACGACATAGAAATTTTTGGAGGGTTGTGAAATGGGGAATAGCTGTGTGACCTAGTTCTGCCCGGATACGATCTTTTCTTCAAGGTTCAGATGACTGTGCGGTAGTCTTCTTTTCGATATTCTTTGAACAGAAGTAGTGTCAATAGCTGATGTTGGGTGTAATCCTTTCTCGAATATTTACAGGAATACGGAGTGAGTCGGGTTGACTGGACAAGGGAATATGCATGTTTGATAAAACTGATAAACCGGCATGACGATTTCTCTATTGTCTCCTTATTCGTTACTAGCATAACATTGTAAGGAGACACCGTTCCTTAGATCTTTCGGTTGTTTTTTACTAGGTCTCTTCGATAGGAAATCATTTCTACAGAGCAGAAATTTTTAAGCAGGTTTTGCCAAGAAAATGCGTCTTGACCCTTAGCAATCTTGATTTCTCTTAATATTCCTAAAAATGTACAACGATGAATTAATCTGTCAAAATGTGGTAGTAATTATCTGAATTGTGTTGCATCATACGGGGTTTATGGAAACTGATTATCCTTGGTTGTCGGTAAGTGGGTTTGGCTCTCATATCAAATCGACAAAGACAAAGTTAATTGTCCAGAGCAAAAACAGCGTTGAAGAATACCCTATTGAATCGATAAAAAATCTCCTCGTTGTTGGTGGACATACGATAAGTTCGGCAACTATTTCCCAGCTAATAAAAAAGGGTGCAGTAATCTCGTTTTTTGAGCCTGATGGCAATCCAATTGGGATTATTAGCCCATTTGGCTACCATAGTGATCCGGCGTTTTATCAAGCCCAGCAAAACGTATCACGCCATCGTTATGCGATAGCAATTGCTCAGGGGGCATTGAAGTCACGCCTCGTTGCCATCAACCGCCTGCAGGAGAAGCAGAATATATTGCTCTTTTATGAAGGGGAGTCGGATTTCCTTCACAAATCCTTAGAAGAAATGGCATACTTGATCAAACTCGATGAAGTCCGTCGGCTTCACCGTATGACTTCTGATATGTATTATGAGATTATGTCGCGTAATACCAAGCCAGATCTTGGATATCGAAGACGGACATTGCGCCCTCAGACTGATCCTGTCAATGCAATGCTCTCATTTGGTTATGCAATGCTGTTTGGCAATTGTTGTGTCTCAGTAATTGGGGCGAGACTGGATCCGGATATTGGCCTGTTGCATGAAGGTAATGGCTGTCTGGTAAGTGATATTGGGGAAGCGCTGAAATCTGAAATGATCGATGAAGCAGTTTTTAGAATTGCACGAGAGTCCATAAAACCTGCTGATTTTGAACTCACCCATGACAGATGTATGCTCTCCGATGAATTTGTCAGAAATCTCATTAAAACATTTCATGATACGATAAATAACAAGGAAATTGATGAACTGGTATTCAGTTTCTCGAATGCAATAAAAAATAATGGAGAATTTAAAGCCCTGTACTAATACGTCCTTCTCCTTTGATAATAGAAAAATCGTCAAAGTGTTTTAATGCGATTTCCGATTGTCGGAGGTCCCGGATTACTGCTCGGGGACAACCATACACCATTGATACAAATTTCTCTAGAATCATCAGTTCACCGGTTGCATAAATGTGAACTCTTCCGTCAGGAAGATTCATGACTGTTCCGCTTACCTTTAAATCGGTGGCGATTCGTCGAATGCATGCTCTAAATCCTACTTTCTGGACCCTACCCGTGATGAAAATTTCTATTGTTTTCACCGTCAGATCTCCTGCATAATTTTTATCGCAAGCCCGAGTTCATCGAAGACTTCTTCACGTAATGTTGACTGGCGGATATTTGTCGCTGCATCGATGGCGCAATCAAGTACTTCCTGAGCTGCGCTTTCACAACCCGCAGCATGGCTCTTCATTGCAATATCACACATAACAAAAGCCCTTCGGGAAAGGGGCCGGATTATCCTCGCCTCTTTTATCGCACTTTGCATCATGCGTTTTGAGAGTTTTCCATTGCCCTCCCTTCTGAAAAGAATTGAAAGGTTACAGAAAAAGGTTGCTTCTTTTCCACGATCAGCAACTGAACGGATAAGACGTTCAAGTGACGCGATCTGATTGGGGTGAGCTCCATCATCAATAATTTTTTCCGACATTGCTTTGATTTTGGAATATTGAGGGGGAATCTCATAGGTATCTTTTTGCCCCAATTGCTTGAGACGGTGAAGTCTTAACCCATCATCGTCAATGGTTCTAGTTGTGTCGATTGCGAAGTTGAGGTATTTCTCATTATGTCGCGTTGCGTAAAGCATTGAATATACCTGAGCAACATTGTCACGGATTGTATCTGCAATATATTGAATGTTTATTTTTTTTGTTAGTGCATCTGCCTTTTTTAGTAAAGGCATAAACGCATCATCTTTACTACATTGCAGTGCGAGGGGGGTAATCTCCAGAAGGATCGATGCCCTTTCATAGGGAGAGGGTATTTTTTCTGCAGCTTCTTCCATCAAAGTGAGTAATTCAGTACTGTGATCATTATTATCGCTTGCCATCCGAGATATTGCAATGAGTGAATTGATGTAATCGATCGGCTCTTTGATTTTGGATACAATATTGAATGCAATACTGACTAAGGAATTGTCGGGTGTGGTTGTATTAAGGCTGACGATTGCATAAACAATCTGCCTTCTGGCTATCGCGCTATTGGGGAATTCTACGGCATTGAGAATTTGAATCCCTTCATCAAGGCATTTTCTTGCCATTTTCTGATCAATATGGCAAAATAATGTGGCCAGATCCGCTAAAACCATCACTTTTTGAGATACTGTGGGAAGATGTTTCAATGAATCAAAAACTTCTTTGAGAATTTCAGATGAACGTTCCGGATCACTTGATTTATACGACGAATCGGCAAGATTTAACAATCCAGTGAGTCGGTTGTAAGGATCCTGTATCAAAAGGAGGATGCGGTATGTTAGATTGATAATAACCAGATTTGATCGTGCCTGTTCATCTCTTAAAAGAAGGTATGCCATAATTTCATAGGGATCTGTTGAACCCGGAAGAGGTGTATCATCGTTGAGGTTTGAGATAATTCTGGATACCATCGCATCCCGTTCTAATGAATTGGCGATCTCAACTGAGTACATAGCGAGAGGGATAATAAAATCCGGATTATCGCTCGTTTTAGAGTAAGAGATAACGACATCAATTAATCCAGCAATCTTAAGGGAGATCTGGGATGTTTTAACACTTTTATTAATTATCTCCAGAGCACGTTCGAATGGAGATACCGCAACTGATAACTCTTGAATTTGCGATTGAAGCTTCGGTTCTATGAGTAGAATACATCCTATTTTAATAAAATACTCAACAATATGTTCGAATAATTGTTCTTTTAATATGGGATCATCGATTTCTTGTGCGATCAGATACGCTTTTTCGAGTGCATCAGATGATCGGTTATCAATTGCATATTTTAGTACACCTTCAATGATGGTTGCCATTGCGAACGTAGCCAGTTCTTTTTGAAGAAGGGAATGGCTCCATTCTTTCATCCGTAACAGGAGATCCAGATCTCCCTGCTGAGCTGCAAGGATTGCCGCTTCATCAATAATCCTGCTCAACGTGGCAGATCTGGTGTTCTGTCCATCAATCTGACAGGTAAGGCCGACAGCTCTTTGAAGTAAATCACGGTTCTTTGTCAGTACTCCCATTTGGGCAATTTTTATTACAATATTTGAGATAGCTCGTTCTTTTAATGGTAATTCTTTGATAGAATCCGCAAGTTTAATCAGAATACTCGGTTCATGGGAATTGAGGAACCCCCTGTCCACAAGAAGAGTTATGCAATCGAGGAAGAGTGTATCCCGTCGCGGATGTAATAAAATCAGTTCTTTCATGGAATTAATATGTACGACAATCTCATCGAATGAAGCATCCTTGGAAATTTCAATGATTGCCCGGGAAATCGCATTATGAGAAATTTCTGCAGGTAACTTATGGAGAGTTGAACTGTTTATTTTCTCTATACTATTCTTTTTCACTCCAGTAATCAGGAGGTAGGTTAAGCAATCAGTATAGGCTGAAATATTTTCTGATTCATGATTGACTTTTTCAAATATTGTGAGCGATGATTCGAAATTTCCCGAACTAATCATAATCTGCGAAAACTGAAGATAGATATGTGATAAATACACGGTATTACAGTTTTTCTCAATAAGGGGTATCAGATCAGAAAGCACTTTTATTTCGTTTGAGTGACGGGCAACCGAAATACCGGCTTTAATTATCTCCCGTATTGGGTATTTATCAGGATTCGAAATAATCTGTTGAAGTTTCATTGCAGATTCGAAATACCAAATATCTCCAGATTTATCCGCTTTCATGAGAAGATCAATGACAAGGGTTCCCGTAACAAAGGGCAGGGAATAACAGAGGGACTGAAGAACTTTGTCGATCTGTTTTTTATCCTTTTCACGCTCGAGGAGCTGATCTATCATAGCACTGATAATCTCAAGCTGCTTTTCAGAATTAATATCCTTAAAGTTGCTTATAAATACTGCAATATCGGACAGATCTCTGGAAAAATGAGATTTTACCCCTTTCTCAATAATTGAATTTACACAGTTCTGTCTGCGAATTTTCTGGGGGATATCAGTCGCAATTATGAGACTCTCAAGAAATAATGGGCGATTTTTTTCTAAAATTGCTATTGTCGCAATTGCTTTTGCAAGTTCAGAATGAAGGACAGCACGTTTTGAGATATCGCTGATATCTTTTATGAGATTAAGTGAAGTACGGAGACGTTTTTCATCACGCGTTGTGATAGCCCACACAATCAACAGGGGAATGATATCAATCATAATATCAGATCGGTATTTACGGAAGCTGATACGATCGAGCATAATCATACCCTGTTCGATAAATGATGGATCGGAAAGAGAAACTCCTTTTTCAATGAGATCCAGTGCCATCGATGCAAACACGCGTGACTGATAACTTTTTTTACCTAATAAATCGGACAGAAAAAAAAGTGATTTTAACCAAGCATCATCCTTTGTATTGATGAAATTAGAAAGAATGACAGAGAAGAAATCTTCCATTTCATTACTTGGAATATCGGGAATGGCGTAAAGGATAGCCGGCCTGTTTGCTTTGATAGCTGTATCCACGAGAAGATGGTTAATATCTGAGACAATTGTTTTTCTGGCATGTCGTCCCCGATTCAGATCCAGATCATCAATACTATTCTTAACTACTTTCCAATCCTCTGGTGATAGCACCTGCTGAATATTATCGATTATTTCGGTGGGTTTAACCATTATTAATTTCCCATTTACAGAAATTCAGGTTATTTATCTCAATTTGACCAAATTAGTTAATAAACTTTATTATTTTATTTACGCATAATTTTATATTTTTTTTGAATACTAAAGCAAATTCATCGGTTTTTTACCCGATATCTCAATAATTCGACCTTCATTTTAAAGAAACTACAATATTTTCAATTATTCCCTTATTTTACAAAAAAATCCCCTTTTTTTGATAATTACACGCTGTACTACAAAAAATCTTTTGTTAGTTTTTTTGCTTCAGGACCGGTTTCAAGTAACTTTCTGGATCGTCTCCATAAGTTCATCCAAGAGTGTCCTGCCATGCTCTTCATCTTCTGCATCAATGATTATCCTGATCAGGGGTTCTGTTCCTGATGCTCGCACCAGAGCCCATGAGTTACCCTGAAAAATTTTTACTCCATCTCTTTCATCTGTGATCCCATGAGAATATGCAGATTTGAGCGCATCGAGTATTGCCGGCCCTCTGGCCGCAGAGATCTTATTTTTCTTCATGTGTCGTTTGGGTAATTGTGCTAATAACCGCGATAATTTCTGTCTGCGTGAAGCAAGAATTGCTACCATCATTGCAGCGGTCATACCCCCGTCACGGCAGAACTGATGGTCTGGGAAGATAAGTCCACCGTTTCCCTCACCTCCAAAAATTACAGGGTGTCCCGAATCAATAAGCGACCTCATCGTGCGGGCAACATAGATGCTCCCGACAGGTGTGTAGGTTACCGTACAGTCGTTCTTTTTTGCTATGATCTCAATCATCTGTGAGGTACTGACAGGAGTAACAATTACACCTTTTTTCTGGCGACAGATATGGTCTGTAACAAGCGCAAACTCCTGGTTTTCCTCAACAAATTGTCCATTTTCATCAATGAACACTGCACGATCTGCATCACCATCGTGAGCAACACCAAATTCAGCGCCACTGCTCACAACAAGATCCGCTAATTCTTTCAATCCATCTGGGGAGGGTTCGGGAAGTCTTCCGGGAAATGTACCATCCATCACTCCATTGATCGTCAGTACTCTGCAACCTAAACGTGTTAGAATCTGGGGTGTTGTTGCACAGGCAGGACCTGAACCCGGGTCCACAACAACGGTAATTCCCATCCCTGGTTTGTCGGGAAAAAGATTAGCAATTGCAGTGATATAGTGTTCGATGAGATAGGGTGCAATGGTTTCCTTTCCAATGTGTTCCCAGGATTTTGGGGAATAGGACTGATCGAATATCCTTTGTTCGAGTTTGAGGGTTTCTTCATCTCCCATTTCGGTTCCATCAGATTCGATGATTTTTACACCGTTATATTCCGGAGGATTATGTGATGCGGTGATCATCGCCCCGCCATCAAAATGATCCTTCACCAGGTACTGGAGTGCTGGTGTTGGAAGTATGCCACAGTCTGTTACATCGCATCCTACTGCTAGGAGACCCGATTTAACTGCATTGATGAGTGTTTCACCGCTGGTTCTCGTATCTCTGCCAACAGCAATCCGACCTTTTCTCATAGTTCCAAAAGCTTCTCCAATAGAAAGGACAAGTTCAGGTGTCAAATCTTTTCCGACAATCCCTCTTACACCATTGGTACCGAACAATCGTTTCTGGATCTTTTTTGTTTCCATGTTTTCCTACTCCTGCAACGTTTTAAGGACAAAAATCTTCAAAAGCATTGAGTGATGCAAGGACTTCATCAGGACAAGGATTGTTAAGAATACAGTAGTCCGTCTGGAGATCGCCGATAACAATTCTGGGAAATGCTTTCTGTTTGAATCCTTCGATAATGGTAAAATTCATACCTTGGTCAAAAAGTAGCCGTAACGCGCTCTCTAATGAGTTGTTACGTATCGCAGCTACTGATTTATCTGCATCGATTCCTACTGAAATATCAGCACCAACATCAAAAAAACCGGTAGTATCTTTTCCTTCTTCAAGTTCATAGTCATGGTCTCCGAGGTGTTTGATAACAGCAACGCGCCCTTGTGTTTTGAGTTTAGGGATAAGCTGTTTGATAAATGTGGTTTTACCGGAATTTGATCTACCCACAACCTGAATTATTTTCATGGGGTTCTGTCTCCTGTAATTTCAAGTTCATCATTATTGGGATTTTTTTCTTTTATCGTTTCTTCTTTAACGGATACCATAATGGGGGTTGTGGGTAGATGGGAAATGCTTTCTGGCGCACGAATAATTGGTACTGTAGCACTTGACGGTATTTTTACGATTGAGACGGTCACGCCTTGTGTAGCTGATGATTCTGTAATTATTGGAATAACTTCTACAGTTTCAGATGGTTCAGATCCACAGGGGGGATTCTTTGAAGTATCCATGATGCTTTTTTTCTTAATTTTTTTTATTTTTTGCGGATTGGAAATATCCGTTTCTATAGGACCCGGTATATTTTTGGGTATACCTTGCCCTTTGCTTTGAGATATGTTTCCTGCTCCGCTCTCTTCTCCTCTTGTGCGAAGTATTGTTTTTGCAGCTTCCCCTACACTTCTCATGACTTGGGTGATTCGATCCTCAATATCAATCTCTTCATCAATATCCAGAGTTGTCCCTTCAACTTCAAGTAAAAATCGTGCGACTTCACTTGCTTCAAAGAGCAGATCATCAAGTTCGTCAGTGGTGAAGAACCCGCACATAGCCCCATAAAAAAAAGTTGCGCTAGATTTCCGTACCTTTTTTTTAAAGGAATTTCGTGCCTGGTTCACTGCTTGGGGGGTGTAGGTATCCTCCATAAAGGGGACGAGTTCCGGCAGATGGTTTCCAATAAAAGTCATTTCAGCTCCGCCAGATGTGCGGAAATCTGTGCATAAACGTGCGAGTGCCCATTCCCTTGCAGTGATGTACGTTCTCTTGCGTAAAAACTGGTTTACTTTACGATATGTTGCACCATCAACTTTCTTAAATTTTTTATATTTATTGATCTCCTGCTGGATGTTTGCGCTGTCCATTATCGTACACCTCTAAATAATTGGTCTATCCCGATTTGGGAACCCTCTCCAAGATATTGTTGATTATTTGGTCGCTTTATTTATAGCATTATGTGGTTTATTGTTTGCCTGCACTACGTCGGGGGGTGATGTGGTAATCGGTCAATTAGAGGTGCAAAATCGAATAGATTTAAAAAAAAATCACGCATTGGGTTTTTCCTATCTCGCGTCTATCGGATCGTTGCGAGTCTTTTTTGGGTTATTTCTACTATTGCAGGTGCATTAACATGCTCGCAATTTTTAGGAATTTGATAAATTTTCTTTTGAATACAAGAAATTCCGGGTTGGGATTTGAATGGTCGGTCTGTCATAATTTTTTGGTGAAAACTATCGACAATTTGTAGTTTTGGAACCTGATTGAAAAGTTACGTAACTATTCCTAATTTGCCTGAAACACTGCTGAATATATTGAGATATTGGTTAGAAGTGATGTTTTTCACTCTATAAATCATATCGAGATTCGCCGGATTGTTTATCCCTATACTCTGCACATAGGGAATTTCTGCTGATCTTTCACATTGTCCTATCTTTAGATTATTTTTATATTCGAGTGACACGGGTATCCCTCATTGGTTTTTGCTTGTATCACTGCCTGATAGCACCGGTCTGTAAGTAAAACGGTTCATTTAAGGAAGTTCAGATGTATGTCTTCCATAACTGCTTTTATTCATGATATGTTTACGTTTTTTTCTTTGAATTGTCAGGGTAAATTAGTAACCGGGTATTGGAAACCGTCATAAATTTCTCTTTTGGATATAGCATCATATGGTTTATTTAAACGCGGTGTGGGTTATTTGAAAAATTTTCAAAATGCTTAAAATGGATTCTATTTTAGATAAAAATCCTATGGTGGAGGTTTTTAATACATTTCTGCAGGTATGTTTTTTACATTGATTATTATTAATTCTGGTTTTAATTAGTTTCTGAAATCACAGAAGTCCGAATCACTTCTCTCAAAATGACTTTGCAGGTTTCATTATTCAGATAACGAGTAGAGCTGGATGGTTGAGGAACAAGAGAAGTGCCCTCGCCCTCATTCGTCCTTTGTGTTTTCTGATGGTGTTATAATTATGTGTTTGTCGTAACCCCGCCGTTCGAGAGGGTAAAAATCCGTAAGGATTCCTTTATTTTGGACATTTCTGCAAACCGGTAATAATTATTTTCCTAGTTTGGTAAATTCACAATGGCAACTGTCTTATTTTATTTTATTTTATTTTTTATCATGAACCTGTTTTTTTCCGTAGGTTAACGGATTTGGTTTTTCCCAATATATCCTGGTGTATTTGATATGAGTATTCATGAACAATGGGCCTGACCTTGTGGGTAAAAGCGACAAGGTACGTTTGATGAAATAAATCGCTTTTTATCCCAGTGTATCTCAAGTACAACTGATTTCTGACTGATGAAAATCATCAAAACATGGGGGAACCCTGGCGGCCTGTTGAAGGAGATTTTTTTCACTTAAAATGCCAGGAGAAAATGATCACTTTGAATCATATAAATATCCGTGGAATAAGGATTTTTTTGGCGCAAAGTAAAATCCCGACCGCGGAGCTTGCTGTATCAAAACTCCTTTAATTTTTGTGCAATTGAAGGTTGTTTCAAAGTATTCTTCCGTAGTATGGACTTTTTATTTGGATTAAGACAAAACCCCATTCCTGCGGAATATGGTTTCAACAACATTGTTTCAGCAGGATTTTGCGGGATTGTTAATATTTTTCCATGGTTCATCTGATCTTTGTCACCAGTTTATAGATAAATGCAGACGATTTCGTGTGAATAGTGACTCACTTCTCAAATTTATATCTCAAATGGTCAACACTCTTCGTTGTGCATCCCTGCATGAAGAGGTAATAATAATTTACATCCAATTTCAGTAAATTGTCTATAAGAGAAAAGTAAAATGAACACTTAATAATCAGAATTGCGGTCAAAACCAGAGAGGGTATAAATCCCGTTTGATCGTTAAAAATTGACCCTATATCAGAAAATTTCCCTGTACAATTATTTCTTAAGGTGTTCCGTATATTGTCCGCACTTTCAAATGCAAATTTGGGAATAATTTACAATACAACAGATGTACATGCAGGAAAAGTTATTATCTATTCACAATTTATAAATTTTTCAAGGTAACCCACTTAAAAAAAAGAGAATATTTGTTGAAGGTGGATTTTGTTCAGTCATCAAAATGAACAAAAATTAAGGTTTTTTCAAACCCTCTATTCTATATTTTAACGGATCCTTGAAAAGTGTTTTAACATAATTTAAATCTATATTGTTATGGTGAAGGCTTCATCGACGTTAGTTCTTTTCAGATGGCAATAGCGGGCTTCTGGTCGATGATCTCATGTATGCTGGATGGTCTGTACCCTCACGCGGAAAAAAACCCCCCTTTTTGGGACAGGTGCCCTTTGATATTTCTCCCTTGAATAGCGAGCGTAATAAAAAACATTTATATGGAACTATACCCATCAACGATTAAGCACGCGATGATTTGAGCAGCGCCGGATTAATTACCTGAAACTGTTCTGTGACCCGGCCTGGTCCAAGTAAAAGTAATTCGCTGCTCATGAACGCACCGTGCCAAAGGTGTTTGGAAGAGTACCGATTCCACGGAAAAAGAAGCAAATTTCCAAACTTCGCAGAATAGGTATTCTACGAAAACCTTTATTTATACGAGATAAGATAGAATAGAGCATGGAAAGCGGGTATTTTTCGGAATGGCTCAAAAGCTACCGGAACTATCTGCGGATGCGCAATTACTCCCCCCGCACTCTTGACAGTTATGAGCAGGTGATCAAACACTTTGCATATTATGTCTGGCTTCGCAGGAATACTGAAAAGACCAAACTTGTCATTTATTGGAAGGATTTTGAGAATGCCCGTCTTGATACTGGTGTAGAAGTAACTCCTCTCATTGTCACAGATTTCCTCTCGTTTGTCTCGTCAATGCAAACGTATAAGCCGAAAACGTTTCATCGGATTATCTCGACCTTGAGTTCTTTTTATCGCTTCCTCTATACCCAAGGAGCAGTCAGTACAAATCCCCTTACGGGTATTGAACGACCAAGAATTAAACAACAGGAAGTAAAATACCTCAAACATAACCAGGTGCTCAGGCTGATCGATTCAATAGATGATCAACGTGACAAACTCATTGTTCGGACCATATATGCCACAGGTGTCCGTGTATCAGAACTGTGCGAAATGAATATTGAAGAGATTGATTTTGATGAGCACACAATCCGAATCCGGGGTAAAGGGGATAAGATCCGGATTGTCTTTGTTGATGATGACACTCTTGCTGATATTCTAAAATTTATAGGTAACCGGATCGTTGGTCCTCTTTTTATTGGTCAACAGGGGAAGCATATATCCCCTCGTGCTATTCAGCATATTTTCAAGCATTATGCTCCTGCAGGTATTACACCTCATAAGATACGTCATAGTTATGCAAGCGAACTCTATAAACGCTCAAAGAATCTTCGGGTTGTTCAGGAAAATCTTGGTCATACTTCAATTAAAACAACTGAGATCTATCTCCATACCGATATTGATGAGCGCCGGCAGGTCTACCAGCAATTTTTTCCTCTCTCTGGGAATAATGAGAAATTATAAAATTGCTTTCTGATTCTATCAATTTTTATGAAAAGTATCCTGCTCTGAAGACATTTTCAAGTAAATACGAAAAAATCATTAATAGAGATCATGGAATAAAGCCTGTTCTCCCGACATACTTGAGATTTTTTATAGTGCCATGTTAGCGGTTCAGGAATTGATGCATTGTGATGGAGAAGTCATAATGGTTTGAAGTGAAAATTCCTGTAAGTATTCAGGTTTTGTGAGTATTGCAAAAAAATATGTTACGTTTTTATTGATCATTGATGAGTATACAAATTCTGGATATAGCTTTTCATATGGATTAATTATCCTAAAATTCTTGTTGTTTTCGCGTTTAGTCGTTAAATCATGGATTATTTGGATTTTTTATACATTAGGTCGTCTCTTAATATAAACCGTATGATGCTATATTATAGCGCATATCATTTTTTAATATGATCAATCAGTATGGATGACTTCAGTCCTTGATCATTTTATCATTGTTTTTTTCGATAATTGAAAAGACGGTGAACCTGTTCAGGTATTTTAATAAAAAACTGAAATATTGTGGGGCAAGTTATGGTAATTAAATGTAACGTGCCAGTATTTCTGTCCTAAAATAGTGACATAATTTATGTCCGCTTTCAAGAGCACCAATCAGGTGCTTGCGGGTGAAAGCGACAATGGAAATCAGGACCAAAGCAGTTGTATTCTATGAAGAAGGGATACGA
>JANXYM010000051.1 GCA_025350045.1 Methanomicrobiales archaeon
TGCTCTTCGAAAGCGGCCTGCATTCGGCAATCTTCACGATATCGCCAACTTTTGCCTGAATACAGGGGGGGTTGTGAGCGTGAAGTTTAGAGCTTCGTTTTTCATATCGCTTGTATTTACGAACGTAGTGCAGGTAGTTGCGTGCAACGACGGCCGTTGCCATCATTCGATCGCTCACGACTTTACCGGTGATCACCTGGCCGCGCACCGGTAAGGTGCCATGAAACGGACAATTAACATCCTTGCATTCCTTTTCCGGAGCAGGGATATTCAATCCAATGTTTAGTGCCATTATGTTATCCTCTTCCTATCGTGCAGGTTGATTCTCTTTTCAGGAGCCAGAGCCATCACGGATCCATCAATCTCGACAATTCTGCTGCCTATGTGCAGCTGAAATCTGGTGCGCATCTTGGGGAGGCGTTTTACGCCAGTTAAGGTCATAATTACCACCAGATTTTTTGTTTCATCGATGATGCGTCCGCAAATCCCCCGGTGAAGGGGGTTTGAGGCTCCTGATACCAGAACGTCAAGGCCGATCAGTTCGTGCCTGAGGACGTTCTGGGGAGAGATCATGCAGTTCTCCTGCTGTTCTGCTCGGTCAACATACGGGCAATTGTTCGCCTGAGTTCACGGATGTGTCCCGAGTTCTCGGTTGCGCCACCGGCACTGACTTTGCCATAGTGCTGGACAAGCTCCATCCGGAGTTTTCCCATCTGCTCCTGAATTTCCACATCCGAGAGCTGCTTGACATCATTCGCTCTGAAGATCGCCATTTACTGGTCCTCCCCTAATTTCTCGTCAGGAAGTGCGGGTTCATCAGATTCAACATCCCCAATGCTGGTGATGTGAGCTGCCGGAGCCGGGGCCTTCTTCTTCTGCTCGATGATCGTGAAATGATCGGGCATCTTTGCGCCACCGGGGACCAGCTTGACCTGAACTCCGATTACACCGAGTTTCTTGATGGCAACTGCGTAACCTTTCTCAACGATCGTGTTGCTTGGTTCACCGCAGTGCTTGATGTAGCCCTCGGTGAACTTCTGGGTGCGTGCACGTGCACCGGTCAGCTTGCCGGCAATCACGACTTCACAGCCAAGGGCCCCGGATTCCATAACCCGGCGCAGGATGCTGGAACCTGCCTTACGGAAGTACCAGCCCCTCTCAAGAGCGTTTGCCAGCCGTTCTGCCATTATCTGGGCATTGAAACTGGGGTTTGTGACCTGCTGCACTTCGATCTGCGGTGATTCAACACCGTAGTTCTGGGCGAGATCCAGCGTGAGCTGGTGGACGAGTTTGCCACCCTTACCAATCACGATACCGGGTTTCTCGGCAAAGATAGTGACCTGCGTGCCCAGAGGGGTCCTTGCAATGTCCATACCGCCGTATCCCGCGCGTTTGAGTTCCTTTGAAAGGTACTTCTCAACACGGGCTTTCCGTACACCCTCTGAAATAAATTTTCTCTCGACTGCCATTTATGCCACCTCGCGAACGATAACTTCGAGGTTCACGGATTCGCGGACCTTGGGGGTCGCACGTCCCATTGCACGGGGGAAGAACGCTTTCTGCGCCCGCCCGCGGCTTGCCGTAGCATGGATGATCTCGAGATTTTCCGGGTCAAGACCAATATACTCGGCATTCTTCTTTACCGATTCAAGGAGGCGGATATAGGCCTTCGAGGCCTTTACCGGGAACCTGCCTGCATCCCAGTTGCCGGGAAGTCCGCGCTTGTGCGCAACGTTCCGGTTAAAGCGCCGGAACGGAATCGCCTTTTTCAAGGTGACGACCTGGTTTAAGTATGCAATTGCATCGTTCACATGCTGATGCCTGATGAACGTGGCAATTTCAATCGAATGCTTGGGTGACATATTCAGTTCGTTAGCCTTTCCTCTGGCTATGTCGTCGCCCTTGATTTTCAGTGAATAATCAATTCGTGCCATTTCCATCACTTCAGCGGAACGTACTTGCTTCCTCGTGTTGCACCGATACCGGCGCTTCCGTGAGAGATCCTCTTTCTTGTCAGTGCAAATTCTCCGAGGTAGTGGAAGACAGACTCCGGCTGGAATTCGACTTTCAAGAACTCCTTGCCATTGTAGATCTCAATCGTCTTGCCGATCATTTCCGGCATGACAAGCATCTCACGGAGATGAGTCCTGATTTTCTCATCGCCACTGCGAACCTTGGCGAGTAATGTCTCTTCCCCGCGGGAGAAACCGCGTACAATCTTGCGGCGTGGACGGGAAGGCATAAGCGGGAGGAGTTCGCTGATTCCCTTTGCCTTGAGCTCGTCTATTGTAAAGCCGCGATAGGTGAACTCCTCACGCCGTCTTGGCATTCTCTTCTGTGTCTTTTTAGGTGCTGCCATACCCTTCACTTCCTGCTCTTACCTGTCCTGCGTGCAGCCACATGTCCGACAGTCCTGCCGGGAGATGTGCCTCGTGCAATGGTCTTCGGGCGACCTGGGTGCTGGTGTCCACCGCCACCAAACGGGTGATCGATGACGTTCATTGCGACACCACGTACGCGTGGCCAGTTGGATGCGGTGTTCTGCATCTTGTGGTGCTTGTTGCCTGCTTTGACAAACGGTTTGTCAACGCGACCGCCACCGGCAACAATACCGATGGTTGCACGGCAGCGGTGGTTGAACCATTTGGTCTTACCGCTGGGCATCCGGATACCGACCCGGTCTTCGATTTTATCGACGACAACTGCCTGGACTCCTGAAGCCCTGACAAATTTGCCACCATCATTGGGCCGTGCTTCGATATTGCAGATATAGGTACCGGTCGGGATGTGCTGGAGAGTGAGGGTGTTTCCGTTCTTCACTTCACCGCTGGATCCCCAGGTGATGACTTCCCCGATTCCGAGCCCTTCGGTCACCAGCATATAGACCTTGGATCCGCTCTCGAGTTTGACGAGTGCAATGGGTGCATTGCGCGCCGGGTCGTGTTCGATATCGATGACACTGCCGGTGATATGTTGTGTATCATCACCGATGTGCTTCAACTCTGCTTTGTAACGGTGGGATGGCGCCCTGTATGTCGGGCCTCCTTTTCCACGGCTTTGTGTAGTAATGCGATGTCCCATGTTTCCCCACCTACATTATGCCAAGCCGGCTCAGAATTTCCTCGGCTGCTTTATCGTTCTCAAAGCTCACGATGGCTTTCTTTTCGCCATGCATGTTCATCAGGGTGCGAACGCTCTTTACGTTCTGTCCGAACGTCTTTTCGATCTCACGCTTGATCGAGATCTTTGTTGCCTGACGGTTGACGATGAACTGGAGTTTGCTCTGGTTCTCTAAAAGGACCATCGCCTTCTCAGTAACAAACGGGTATTTCAGTGTCATTTATCTTCCCTCCAGGCTCACGATGGCACTTTCTGTCCACACGGTCAGGCGTCCTGCCAGCATACCGGGTGCAAGGTGCTCAACATTCAGCTGATCGACGGTTACTACATCGACACCGGAGAGGTTGCGTGCTGCACGCAGAGGTGTTCCGGAAGTGACAATGAGCAGGCTCTTTCGCTGCTTGAAACGGCGACCACGCATCTTGCCTCTTCCGGCTTTGACCTTCTTGCTGTCCTTTGCCCGCTCGACATCTCCGTAGAGACCGGCGGTGGTAAGTGCAGTTATGACATCCGAGGTCTTGTCAAGAGACTCAAACTTGTCCTCAAGGACAAACGGGGCAGCGCCTGCAAATATGTGGCCTCTTCCTCTTATGAGCTCCTCACAGATACTTGCTGCAACTGCAGAGCGGAATGCCTTCTGTTTTTCCTTCTGGTTGATCTCTTTGATCAGTACCTTGGCAACTTTCGGGGGGTGTGCTTCACGCCCGCCTTTTGCCTGCGGAACCTTGGCTGCCCGTGAACCGTTCTTGATACGGGGCACGTGTGATGACCCACGACCGCTTCCCCAGCCTACTGCTGACGAGCAGATGCCGGCAAACGGGTTGGTTCCGTGCGGCTGCCTGCGGGTGCTCTGGAGGGCCATGACTGCCTTTTTGATCAGATCGGGGCGGTATGCTTCGGCGAAGAGGGCCGGAAGTTCAATGTCTTTTACAACGCCACCTTCAATTGTTTTAACCTGTGCTTTCATCTCTGATCACCCCTGCTTGCTCTGGACGCTCACAAACTGGATTGCGGGCATCTTGACAACTTGTTCACCAAGACGAATGGCCGGGCGGATACGTACAAGACGCTTTACCGGGCCGGGTATCGATCCCTTGACCAGAACATACGGGCTCTTTAAGACACCGTAGTGGAGGAATCCACCCAGGGGGGTGATCTCACTCGCATTCTCGCTGACTTTTAAGATCCGCTTGTTGAATTCAGTGCGCTGCTGGAAACCCAGCTGACCGATCTGGGGTACCTGCCACCTGACATGGTGGGGGTTCCAGGGTCCAAGAGTTCCGATGTGTCGTTCTTTCTTGCCGCGGGAGTGCTTGCGTTTGCGCAGTGCGATACCCCAGCGCTTTACAGCACCCTGGGTACCTTTGCCGGTCGTGATTGCTGTAATATCTGCAAAAGCGCCGGTCTGGATGACGTTGTTTAACGCGATCTCCTTTCCTAAAAGGCTCTGGGCAAATTCAAACAGTTTCTTAATGTCGCCACCGCCGACCTTGATTTCCATCAGGTCGGGGACTTTCTTGGGAACACCGGTTAAGGCTGCGGGTTGCGTGTAGGTAACGGCATGGATCTCTTCAACAATGCCGGCTTCGATTGCTTCTGCAAATTTCTTCTGCGCGGCTTCTGTGTTGTAATCCTTGGGCATAGTGATCCTGCGTCCAAGAACTGCGTCCAGCGGGTCTGCCCAGAGTTCAGTCAGGGCGTGTTTGCCGTATGTATCACGGGAATAGGCTCGAATCGCAGCGACTTTCATTAAGGGGATTTCAATGACGGTGACGGGCACCATGATCTCCTTACCCTCAGTCGGGCTGCTCTTGTTGTCATCTACCATGATAACATGCGTCATACCTACTTTGTATCCTGCAAATCCCTGCAGCATCGGAGCCCCTTCGGTAACGGGCCACGACTGGTATTTCGGGATTGGGCTCTTTGCACGCTTTCTCGGGCTGAATGCAAGAGAACCACGGCGGGGTCTGTTAATTTTTGGCATGTGTTAATCAATCCTTTATTTGCGTGTAGGTTATTCTGATTGCGACACGATTTTTAAGATTAATCCGAGCTTTTGGAACAGATGATTGTTCCAGAAACCAACACGCGACACGGACAAGGATATCAGCAACCATCAGCGGGACAAAGCCGTATTTACGGAATACTGTCTCTGATGACCGACGCTGATATATTCGTCCGAAGTTAGGGGATGCAACGGTTGTTGCATCGCTGTGCCAGTGTGCACCGGCATTCCTGTCTCGCGAAAGAAGATCCTGACAATGGCGCATCCACCTGCTGCTCATGTTGCAGCAGAAGGAAAGGGCTCGTTGCACGAACGTCGACCCATGCGTCTTAGTCAGACCCACTCTGTCAGCCTGTTGTGACGAATCACAACTCCTTCTCGGTTTACCCCTCCTTTTCTTAAGAGGGGCACCAATCGAGGAACACCCACGGCACAACCGTTGTTCTGTGTGTCTTGAGATACGGTTCCGCCGTTACCGGAAATCAGAATCTGCTTTTTTTACGATAAGCAGACCGATTCCGGATAGGATAACCTCATATCGGCTTCCATAATTATAGTCGAAAAGAAGATATAAACATATGCCAATGATATGCCAGAATTTTCGCCGGGAGACAAAACAATCATGAGTGGCGGAGGATTCCGTTATCCGAAATAGAGTTCTCCCTGATCGGTGATATATATCATAATATCTTCGCACATGCACCGGGCTTTGCAGCACTGGGGGCGCGCTTCCCGGATACGATTGATCAGGGATATCGTATCGTATTTTACCTTGATGTTTATTTTTTCCGCTTCGCCGAATATGATGGCAGGAACATCGAACAGATCGGTTCCTGATGGGATGGTACAGAGATGAGTGGCATCGAGTGTGTACAGGAACTCAAGTGTTTCTTTTGCGCGGCGGATGTTTTCCATAGCGCTCTTTTCAATCGTGCACACATTGGCCTTGGAAGTGGCAATGATATCCGCGATCTGTTGCTGGGTCAGCCCCTGTTTCCGGTACCTGAGAATCTCCATCTGGCGATCAGTGAGCAGACCGTCTTTCATAGACTATAATTTTCTATCCGAACTTAAACACTTTTCGTTAACTTGCGATCGATGAAGGGAAACAAGGGGGAGTTTTTTTGTGCAGTATTGCCCGGGTAAATAAAAAACCTGTTTTCGGGGATTTCCGACGTGAAATGACATTTCAAAATGTTTATATGAATACTAGGTCATAATATCGTGTTATAACAAATCGAGGTGAAATAGATGGTTGTTAAAGTAGGAGTTGCCAAGCTCGGCAACATCGCAAGTGGTGTAATGGCAGAACTGCTTCTCGATGAGAGAGCAGACCGTGAAGACATGCAGACATTCATGGCGACCAGCGGCACGAAACTCGAGCCGGCTGATGTTGACCGTGTTGTTTCCAACCTGAAGGCATACAAACCCGACTTCTGTATTGTAGTCTCCCCCAACGGGGTTCTCCCCGGCCCAACCGGTGCCCGCGAACAGCTCGCTGCAGCAGGTATCCCGGTCATCATCATCACTGATGATGTAACCACCAAGAAGGAATGGGAAGGAGTCAAGGCCAGCAGTTTCGGCTACATCATCATGAAGGCAGACTCCATGATCGGTGCACGCAGAGAGTTCCTTGACCCCACTGAAATGGCCGACTTCAACGGCAACCTTGTGAAAGTGCTGGCAATCACCGGTGCTTTCCGCAAACTCCAGATCGCAATTGACTTGGTCATCGATCAGGTAAAGGCAGGAAAGAAGGGCGCAGAACTTGTTCTCCCCAAGATCGTCATGACCACCGATAAGGCAGTCGACGGCGAATTTACCAACAACTATGCACTCGCAAAGGCACGCGCTGCCCACGAGATCGCCATGGCTGTTGCAGGACAGAATGTCAAGGGCTGTTTCATGACCAAGGAATGGGAGAAATATATACCCATAGTTGCCAGCGCTCACGAAATGATGAGGACCGCAGCAATGCTCTGTGACGAAGCCCGTGAGATCGAGAAAGCAGGCGACAATGTTATGCGCCAGTCCCACAAGAAAGATGGTGCACTTGTCTGCAAGAACAAACTTGTAGCAAAGTTTGAGTAAATTTATTATTTTTTTATTTTCTTTCTTTTTTGTAGAATTTTCCCAGGTCTTCGGGAAGTGTCATTATTACCGGTTCCAGATGAAGCCGTTCCATGAATGCGGAATCGCTCGTTGATGAGGGGTTCGGATTGATCCGTGAAATCATGGAACAGAACGCCCTGAATCCGCGATCGCTGCCGCACTTATCGAAAAACAGGGACATGTTGAACGCATGGGTTCCCAGTTCCCGGTATAATGCGATAATCTCGAGTATACCCTGCGCCGCGAGATCCACGTAGTTTTCCATTTCATTGAGTGTGGATATAGGCAGTATCCCCCTGACTTCGCGCTCACCAACCGGTACCGCATGGGCAGACCAGAGGATTTCATCCCCGAACAGGTGCCGATCTGAGGTGCGTTCCTGTTCCCTCACCGCATCCCAATAGTTCCTCCCTCGTGTTTTGCGGTATTGCTCACTCGCAGTAACATACAGGTCAACAATACGGGACGGGTGGGAATCGGACAGACCCTGCATATGAGGATGCACAAGGCTTGCCCCTGCCGATGGCAGGAAGTTCCAGTTGATGCTGGGATAGCCATCTGCCTTCCGTAGTGCTTCGATCTGCGAAAGAAGGGCATCTACCACCTGTTGCCTGCTGAATGCGACGACCGCATGCTCACGGGTCATAACGGTTACCACATGGCCTTCACCAAAAGGAAAAAGGTTGGGAAATGTGACACTTTCGCCACGGATGATCCGGTTGCCATCGGGAAATGTTGGTGTAACGGTCATCACTGCATCGCGGCAAAAGGGGCAACCTTCGGCATTTGCAGGTATGTAGGATGTCTGATCAATCTGCCTTTTTAACCGGTCCGGACTGATCCTGCACCTGAGCCCAGTAAGGTACTCCTCACGATATTGTAGTGTCCCCCTGCTGGTGACAACTTCCCTGACCGAAAACATACCCGTTAAGGATTATATTTCCGACAGGAACAGATAGTCGTTTGCACACAATGCGGTTGATATTCGGGATTTCCGGGGTTTATGGTAAGAGCATGATACCCGGTTCTTTTTTTCAGGAGTACCCATTCGGGGATCCCTGCAACTGAGGGATAAGCGGGGGTGGAGGACCCCTTTTGATCTAAGAGGGATCCCCGCATCCCTGCTCAGTCATACATTCATGCGCAGGTTGTATATTGGGAAGTAATGACCACCAGAGCCCGGGCTTTCAGCAGAAATATTGCTCAGGAAAGGAGATCCCGGAAAATGAAGAAAAAATGATTGATAATACCTGCCGGGAATGACTCACCTTTTTCAGGAGCATTCCCAGCAAATATTAGTCCGCGCTCAAATGACGTATTTGCCGAGCAGGCGGATTGAGTTGGTCATGTCGGGACCAAGGGGTGAGCCGAAGATGATCTGGGTCACACCGGCCTTGGTGAGGTCTTCGCATTTCTGCTTGACCATCGAAGGAGTTCCTGCAATGGTAAATGCATCGATCTCTTTGTCGCCAACGAGTTCTCCAACCGTCTTGAAGTCGAACGATCCGAGTGCTACCTTGATCTTGGCAACATTGTTCAGGTCGAGGCCGTGGCGGGTGAGGAGGTCTGGCGGTGAGCCGGCTGCAATGAATGCTGCAACGATCTTTGCTGCATTGCGTGCCTTCTTCTCGCTCTGGTCGATGGACATTGCAGTGTATGCACCGATATCAAAGTTCTTCTTGCCAACCTTGTCGCAGGCTGCCTTGATGATCGGGATTGCAATGGCAAAGTCCTTGGGGTTGGATGCATTGATCAATGCACCGTCGCCGATCCTTCCGGCAAGGTCAAGAACCTTGGGGCCCTGTGCACCGATGTACATCGGGATACCCTTCTTTCCGGGCAGGGTGACACCGGTCAGCTTTGCACCATCGTAGTCGAAGAACTGCATTCCAGCCTTCTTGACTTCTTCGCCGGCACAGAGCTTGCGGATCTGAACTACGGCTTCCTCGAGGCGTCCGACGGGCTTGTCGGGGCTGATTGCCAGCTTCGGGAGCGTTGAGAGGTCACCGGGACCGATACCGAGGACTGCACGTCCATCGGAAATCTCGTTCAGCGTGCAGGCAAAGGATGCCATTGCAGCGGGGGTGTCGGTAAACGCGTTCATGATACCCGGTCCCATCTTAAGGGACGTGGTCGCCAGCGCAATAGCGGCGAGGGTGGGGTAGCAGTGGCGGTTGTTGTAGTGGTTTGTGATCCATGCGAAATCGATATCTTTGGATTCTGCAAGTTTACAATAGTTGACAACTTGCTTTACGTTGACATTTCCTGGTACAAATTCAATTCCATATGTCAAGGTTAGTTCACCTCATGGAGTATTACCGTATACGCGTTTAAATAAATTATGATTTTATGCTGAACTATTTGGAAGGCTCCGGGAAAAAAAGGCCATTCTGACAGTTTTTACATAAAAAAACCTGAATCGTGAGTCGGAGCGGAGGTGAACGCAGGAAGATCCGACCATTCGATTGGCAACGGTGTGTTTTTTGTTCGTTTTGGAACATAAAGAGCCGAAACCCGGAAAAGGAACCGGCCCCGGTTTTTTATCCACAGGAAAAAATCAGGAACCTTACGAAACAGAACCGATAAAAAGGAAGATTCACGTACGTTGAGCAACAAACCTTTTTTTCATCTGACGATATTATCCTATAAGATATTCAACTTCGAAGAATCAATTGTACATATCTTACGTACATATCTTAACACCGGGCTTGGCAAGGGACATCCATGAGAATACTGACAATCGGACTCGGGGGTGCAGGCTGCAGGATTGTAAACAGTCTCTATACTGTCGACCATCGCAGTAGCAATGTGGCTTGTGTCAAGGCGTTTGCGGTAGATGTCGATGAGACTACTTTAGCGCAGCTTAAAGGCCTGCCGGAAGATGCGAAGATATACTTCCCTGCGCTGGACCCCGGCCCCGGGGATGCAATGGGAGAGAGCACCCAGACTGCAACGATCGATATCGGAGAGATAATCTCCCGGGTCCAGAACATTGAATACGCTGAGACCGATGCGATCTTCATCTGCTGCGGACTTGGCGGAACCATGGTGGATGTGGCACCCCATATCATTGCAGCACTTCGCAACTCAATAACAGAACCCATATTCGGCCTCGTCACGCTACCCTGTCTTGCTGAAGGTGAGCGAAAATCGGTAAAAGCTGCAGATGACATCGATATGCTTACACCCCTGCTCGATGGCATTATCCTCTTCGATAATGAGACATGGTATAAAAAAATCAGATCCCAAAAATCCACCCTGGCAAAAAAAGAGAAGAGTTTTGCAGAAAAGATGGGCTTTGTAAAAGAGCTGCCTGCATTATCTCCCACGCTTGCAACGTATCTCCGGTTAAACGATGCGATCGTCAAGAGGATCAGTCTTATCCTGCGGGCAGGGGAGTTCAAGGCTGACGGGGGTGTTGAACTCGCAGAAGTGGTCCTGGATTCCGGCGAGGTTCTCAATACGATGAAAGGTATGGGTTTCATCACCATAGGGTATGCAGTTGAACACCTGCCCCACGACCCACTGGGTTTCCTCTCCTGGCTGCGACCAGCGGCCTCTTCCGCTGACGACCACAAGAAAAGGGCATCGCGTCTCGTTGAACTCGCAAAGCAGGCAATATATCACGAGATTTCAACACCATGCGACATGACAAGCGCCCATAAGGCACTTATCCTTGTTGCCGGACCATCTCATGAACTCTCCATGAAGGGGTTCATGACCGTCCGTAAATGGATCGATCGCAGCATTGCCGGGCTTGAAACCCGCTCCGGGGATTACCCTGTAGTGAATACAAAAAATGTTGCGATCATCATCATGCTTTCCGGTCTTGAGAACATCCCCCGTATCGATGAAATCAGAGAGATCCGTGCGCAGGGCAGAACAGGTTACCAGAAAGAATCCGATAGTGAGATTGGATCAATCTCCCTTGAATCGATCACCTTGTCAGATAGTTCGAGAGACGTTGCGGCGAGAGGCGCCATATCTCAAAAACAGCGGGATACCCAATACCGGGACGAGATGATTGCTCTTCCCGTAAAGGAACACCAGGGCAGGGATTTCACTGCGCGTTCACCGGGGGCTCGTCCAAGCACACCGGATGACCTTCATGCAGGAATACCCGGGGCGATAAGAAAAGGGTTGCCGGGTGCAGAGTACCAGCCATCTGCAGATATACAAACAACGAATGCGGGTATACAAGAGAGAACTGCGCAGCATCCTGAATTACGGGGTCAGGAACCACAACACCGGGTCGTTGTCCGGCAGGAATACGAGACACCCCCCGGCCCTTCATTCCCTGTGCACCAGCCCCGGCCACATAAGGCATTGCATCAGGATGCAACAGCATCAGGTACCCGTATGCAGGAACCGGTAAGAGTGGCGGAAGTGCACATCGATGACAGCCAGATGCAAGCGAAAGACACGGAGCGGCAGAGGATAGAGAAAGACTTACAGAGGCAACGGATGATTGCCATCTCCGGCCGTACACTCAAAGCAGCGGCCGGTACTCTGAAAAAACCGGTGACAGCACCCGGCCATACTGTCATCCACCACAACTCTTCCAAAGTTTTACCCGATAATCGTGTGCAGGAGCACGATAAAACCCCACCCCCCGTAGAAACAAATCAGGAGCAAAAAACAATCATCATCAGAAAACGGAAATCCGCACCGGTAAAAGACCAACCCTTTGATACTGAAGATCAGATTTCAAAAGAATCCGTGGATCGGGGAGATCAATTCCTTTCGTCCCACCCTGATGCAGAGGCACCCGTAGAAGACTATGAGGGCATGAAAGTCAGCGTGAGAGATCACCGTTACCGGGCAAATGATGATATTTTAGGGGGAAAAAACGTTGTGCGCACAGGGGTTCCGCAAGCCCGGGACTCCGGCCTCATCCATACCCGGCTGATTCAGAAAAAGAGTGTGGCGGGAGCGGGTGATGAAAATGAGGGGAAAACACATGAAGATCCTGCCACAGATCAGTCGCAGAATCCAGAGAAAAAACGGAAACTCACTACAAAAAAAGATGATATTTCATGGATCTGATCCCAGGGATCAGTTGGTCTCCATCACCTTCGAAAACTGGATATTTCCGGCCCCTATCTCTGTTTTGATCTCAATACCGTGCTCAACAGTATTTCCTATATAATTCAGACCACTAAAGGCAACAATCGAGAGCCGGTAGGGATTATTGGGTAAATTGAAGACCTGTGTTCCCAGGGCAACGGGAAAAATGAACCCGCTTTTATTCATCAGTTGAATCGTATCTTCCACCTGAGTTTTTGCCGCGCAGGGGACTTCACGGACATTTGCAAGCGCAATGCCGGTTTTTGTCCGGGCGAAACGGGAAATGGAGGTGAGACCCGAAGAGATGAAGAGTTCCAGCGGATCGATGGTTGTTCCCCGGTAACCGATCAGATCCTTAAAGTGTTTGGGGACACCCTGTTCGATCTCCAGTCTTCCGCCAAATGCCATCTTCACCGGTATTCCCTTTCTCTGGAATACCCCGTCCATGGAGATACTGCAGATAGTCATGAAACCCACCGAACCGTGAGGGATCCGGGGATCGCGGTCAATAATCCGGTAAGAGTTGAAGAATCCACAGCCGGATTTTACCACTTCGTCAAATGCTACTGTGACTTTTTCCAGAGATTCAGCGGGCACAATTGAGAGATTGTATGCCACGTCTCCGGTGCCGGTTTCCGGATCAAACGTGCTCCGGTACGCCAGCCGCTCGAGTTTTGATATGATAAATCCAATCCGGTCATCAACAAGGGCGTTGTCAGTCTCATCCCGGCCAAGGGGGGTCAGTAATCTACCCAGATTCCCGACTTTCTCCGTAAACCCCATCGTGTCGAGATAGCTGAGATAATACTGGACCGCACGGTCACTGAGGACAAAACCCCGATCTGCCATAAGTTCTGAAAGGCGTTTTGCCCCAACAGGCTCGCTATGCTCTTTTAAGATCCTTAAAATCTCAATATATTTTCTCTCAGTACGTATCACCATCACTTCGCCCCCACAACACCCTTGCTATCCTGGTAACGCCCTGCATACAACCGCGATCCTTCCCGCACCTCGTGAAGAACCAACTGTACAATCCGGTCATTTTTCTGTATTGTTAGTGTATCCGCACCCATATTGGTCAGGCAGAGCGTCAACTGCCCGCGGAAACCCGGATCCACAAAACCTGCACCCAGTAATACACCCCGTCGGCCCATCGAGGATCTGCACCGCAGCGTTCCGGCAAGATCCATAGGGAGTTCCACCCATTCAAGCGTCGGGACAAGCGTACATACACTCCGTTCGAGCACCATATTGCCAGCAGCGCGGAGATCATAGGATGCGGGTTGCTGGCATTCTGACCCATACGGCGTGATAACAAGTTTCCCTGCTGCGCAATCGGGGTTGAGACGGCGCTCAATTTCAGGTGCAGACAGAATCATTGGAGTAGTGTATCGGTAGAAAATACTTAATATCTTTTGATGTAAAGATGATGAGAAGGATCCATGGGGTAGAGGATATCCTCTTGGGCTTCGAACCCAAGGACGCGGGTTCGATTCCCGCTGGGTCCGTTTTTTTTATCTTTTCGATTTTGATGCACAGGATTTCACGACGACCAACGGTTTTTGTTCTGCGATGAGGGTATCAGAGTCTCATAATGAGCAGCGATTACTCCGGTAGGGATTGCACTTTTTTTAATCAGATTTTAATCAGATAAACCGGCTGGAAAAAAGAGATTAGATGTCATTCCTTCTTATGGTGTGACGCCGCTTCCGGTGACCCATCATCCTGATTACTGCAAACAGCACAAGAACACCCACAACTCCTGCGGCAATTATGGTGATCAGTCCCCAGTCAAGACTCTTTTGCAGCGTGATAGTCGCTGTTGCTGTGGCATTTCCCTGGACTACTTGTTTCTGGATCGATGCGGGCTGGTAACCATCTTTTGAAGCGGTAATATTGTAGATAGTATTGAATTTCAGGTTGGTCCTGTACTGCCCATGGACATCGGTGACGCCCAGTGTATTGCCATCGATTGAAATGCTTGCATTCGGAACAATCTTCTGCTCGTTGTCCTGGACAAAGAGGGTGAGATCGGCGTTCTCAAATGTCATTACGAAGGTGTAATCCTCACTGGTGTTGGATACCTGGATGGTGCGGCTGGCCGTGACATAGCCTGTCTTTCTGATCTCAACGGGGTATGAGCCCGAGACCAGACTGGGGAACGTGCTGCGTCCGTACTGGTTGGTAGTTCCCGACAGATTACCATTGATATACACATTGGCATCATTAATCGCGGCATGGTTTTCATCGAAAACGTAGATGAACGCACCAATGGGGGCTTTGGAGATTTCTACCGCGTAGATGGCATCGGCTTCACTGATTATTCTGGATTCCGTTACGGTCTGGTAACCGGTTTTCCTGATCTCAAGGAGATAGGTTTTTCCACGGGTAAGCGGTATGACCAGCCTGCCTTTGGCATCGGTCTTTCCGACAAGCACGGAATCTATGCGCACTTCAGTATCAGGAACCGGAGCTTTTCCATCCTTGTCTTTAATCTCAATGGCGAAGCGGTTTCCTGATAACAGCCAGTACTGGACCTCCCGGTTTTCTGAAGCCATATCTACCGTACCGTGGCGAGGCTGGTAGTTGGGCGCCTCAATATCCACGGTATACAGGGTTGCGGCTTTCACACCAAACGCTGCAGAACCGGAGAGATCTGTCTGTTTTTGCAGAGTCATGTTCACCGCAGAGACATTTACAAAGGCTCCGGAAACCGGCACAAGGGTATCAGAATCGTAAAGACTCACTTTGAGGGTGAGACTTTTCCTGCTCAGGTTGACAAGGAGGGAGGTTTCATTTCTGCTTACCAGTCGTTTCCAGTCATCATAACCGGTCATTGAGACCTGAATGTTCAGATCATTCAATCCGGAATGCGTGAGGTACACCTGGCCAAGGTTATTTGCCCGGGCATAATTGGCGCCGTTGAGATATACCGTGGCCTGAGGAATCGAAGTGTTATCAATACTGTCCTGCACATATATCTGCAGGTTCGTTGCCTGTACAGAGCTGCAGAGAAGGATCAAACACAGCAGAGAAAAAAGGAAACGATGTCGCTGACTATACATGATAAATTATCGCTACCTGCTCATATATCAGCCAATCGGTCTAAATCTCTGAAATAGAGGGCACACGGTCAAGAAGCATGCCTTCAACAAGCACCGGCAACAGTCGCCTTCCTTCCTCTATCGCATTCTGGAGCCTCCAGTTCCGTTCAGCATAGAGGGTGAAGAGCGGTTCTCCGGCTTTGACGAGTTTGCCCTTTTTAGCGTGCAGGAGAATCCCCGCTCCCCGATCCTGGGGGGCTCCGGCGGTACGGGCGAGGGTGACGAGGGACCGGTTGTTCATCTCTATCACGTACCCCGATACCGGGGCTTTTACTACAAACTGGTACTCTCCCGGAATAATATCATCGGATTTTACCGTGGGATCGCCACCCTGTATCTCAATAATCTGGCGGAATTTTTCCAGCGCTTTTCCCGAAGTGAGGATCTCCTGTGCCATGGCTGCACCGGTTCCCCGTGCAGCTTTTCCTGACATTTCAAATGCAATTCCTGCAAGGGAGATACTCTTCTGGATAAACGAGTTGGGTTCCGTTGCTCCCTCAAGCACCCGCAGGGCTTCCTTTACCTCAAGTTTCGGCCCGATACTGTGCCCTACGGGAATATCGCCATAGGTAAGAGCACATTCAACCTTCATGTTGAGCCGTTCGCCCAGTTCGATAAACTCCCGGGCAAGTTTCCTTCCTTCCGCCATGGTCGCAACTTTGGTATGCACCCCTACAGGGATATCAATGACCACCAGATTTGCACCCACGGCAAATTTTTTTGCCATGACACTGGCAAGCATCTGTCCTCTGGCATCGATCTTGAAAGGATATTCCTGGATGATGATGCGATCATCGGCAGGCGCGATATTCGTAGCACCGCCCCAGACAATTGCACCGCCTACTTTTTCAGTCATCTGCTGTACTTCGCTGGCAGAGAACTCGACAAAAGCAAGGACTTCCATGAGATCCGCGGTGCCGCCGGCACCCGTGATCGCCCGTGAACTGGTTTTTGGTATCTTCAGTCCGCTTGCGGCAATGATGGGAACAACCAGGAGCGAGATCTTGTTGCCCGGAACACCCCCGATGGAATGTTTATCAACGATCGGGCGTGATGCAAACTTGATCTGTTCCCCGGTCTCAACCATCGCCCGGGTGAGGTGCTCCACTTCATCCATATCGAGAGGGTTGATGTAGGACGCAGTGATAAATGCTGTCAGTTCGGCAGGAGACAGATCGTCACTGACTACATCCTTGATGATAGTCAGTGTCTCTTCTTTGTTCAGCCTGCCGCCATCCATCTTCTTTTTTATAAAATCGAGGGATGCCGGTCTTCGTGCTTCGCGGATCTCTACCTCCGCATCATTTTCGAGATGCAGGCGTTCATTGGTTATGCGGTATATTCCGACACTCCCCTGCCGTGCGATCGTCGAGGTTGTGTTTACCAATGCCGCTGTCGATATGCCGGTTTTTGTGTTTATGATCTGGACACGATCACCATCAAGCACACCGATACTGCGGGCATCAGACCGGTTGAGAAGTACGCCCCGCGTTGCAATATCCAGAATATTTGCACTGAATTTCACTACCAGTTCCTCCCCACGAAATGATGCATCCTGCCGGAGGCATCGTGGTTAGATCTACCTATAACCGCTCGGGCAATAAAAGGTGCCACGCCGGGTCCATGAACCAGGTAAAAGCGTGAATGAGACGTTGTGCATATACAAACGATCGGGGAGAGCGAATCGTACCTGAACATTGATCAGGATCGTTTCATCAGACAGGCAAAAAGACAACCCGGCATATACCCGGTTTTTGAAAACTGCAAATAAAAAAAAAGATTGTTAGATTTGGTTTAGTGCCTGCGCACAACGATGAATGCAACTGCGCCGAGGCCGATCAGAGCAATCAGTGCACCGTACCCGGGCGACTTGGTGGTCGGGATCGGGGTCGGGACTGCGGTTGCTACAGTGGTCGGAATTGCGGTTGCTACAGTCGTTACTACGACAGGTGCTTTGGTTGTTACAACGGGTGCTGCGCCATCAAGAACATTGAAGAGTGCAGTGCCGGTTGCTACCTGGAGAATTGCTTCTTCAGTAACAATGTACTCGTCCGGCTTGAATGTTGATGAGTCAACATCGAACGAGATCTTGTTCATGCCGCTGTCGCCCTTGGCTACCTTGACGGTA
Source organism: Methanomicrobiales archaeon (assembly GCA_025350045.1). Taxonomy (GTDB): domain Archaea; phylum Halobacteriota; class Methanomicrobia; order Methanomicrobiales; family Methanospirillaceae; genus Methanoregula. The sequence continues at coordinate 17,540 of JANXYM010000051.1, forward strand.
CCAGTTGCGCCGCTGAACTCGCCGCTCTGGCTCTTCTGAGTCGGCTTGAATGATGATGAGTAGACCTGGACGAGGATTTCGTCATCTACTGCGAGGTTGGTCGCTGCAGTGATGGTGAACTTGTCACCAACGTGCTTGTCGCCAATCGGGTCGATGCGGATGACGGGTACCTCTACGAGGAACTGGAGCTTGGTGTAGGTATCATCGACGTTGGGGTCGTTGATTCCCTGGACAAGTGCTTCAGCTGCGTCTGATCCCTGAAGGCTTCCTGCTCCGAGGAGAGTGAAGACCTTTGTCGGGATGGTTGTGCCGACCTGGTTGAGTTTCGCGTTGATAACGCTGACACCGTCAGGTCCAACCCTGACATCGTACTCGTTGTTCTGCATCGGGTGCTGAACGACGACGAAGTACTGGCCGGGGTAGAGGTTTCTGGTCATTGACTGAGTAACTTCGTACTTGAACGAAGCGTCAGAGTTGACTGATTCATCCTTGACACCTGCTGCACTGGTCGGGTAGTTCTTACCGAGGATCCAGATCTTTACACCCTTCGGGTTACCTTCTGCGGTACCGGTGATGAAGATCTTGTCTCCCTGTGCTACAGTTGACTGGGATGCTGTTGCTGATACGAACGGCTTCTTGATGATGATTGAGACCGTTCCGAATGCAGTGTTTTCGAGGTTGTTTGCATCACGGGGCTGGCTTACTGCGTAGATGGTGTACGTGCCTGCATCGAGTGCAATCTTTGAGGTTCCCCACTTCCAGGACCAGGTGTTGTCACCGTTGACATCAACGACCTTGAAGGTGTTTGCCTGACTGTCCTGAACTCCACGTGCTCCGGGGACATCCAGTCTTGGGTTGTCCATGTAGATACGGGCACCCTGGGTTGGCAGGTTGGGTCCGATAAGGAACAGGTAGGTCTTGTAGGACTCGGTGTTGGTACCGGAGAACTTGATCTCTTCTCCGAGGTAGTAGCTCTGGTCGCCGGCTGCCACGATGGTGACTGCGCCCTTCTCGACCTTCACATCGACCTCATCGCTCTTGACACTTGAGCCTGGTGCATTGTATGCAGCAGTGAGCGGGAATCTCTGTTCTACACGGAAGGTGTACTTCTGTGCCTTGGTCCAGTTGTTGGTGACCCATTCGACGGTCCTGGTGCCTGAGGTTGAAGTGTTGATAAGACAGTAGTAGCGAGTGCTGTTGGATGTGATTGGGCCGACTGCAACATCGTCGCGGATGGTTGCTCCTGCGCCATTCTCATACTGGTATGCACCAATGGGGTAGGGTCCGAGGACGGGGTCCATGTAGACCTTTTCCTGGTTGATGTTTACCATCGGTGGTGTGTTGTCGTACGTGCTGTCCATTGAGTTGGTACCCTTTACCCACAGATAGTAGGGGGTGCTGGGCTTACCGGTGACGGTAACTGAGAATGATTTACTGCGGACGACTGAATCCTTGTTTGCCTCAATCTTCACTGAGTCTGATACAAGGGTGATCGTGCCGACGCCGGAAACGGTCTTCCCGGTGTAGTCTGCGCCTGCATTCTTGTAGTTGTCCTTCATCTTGTTGAGGATGGACTCTGCCCATGCCTGGTAGGTACCGACAGGGTATAAGTACTGGTTGTTGAAGTCAGTTGCGTCAGTTACCCAGTAGAACTCGGAGTTTCCGTAGTACCATGGCTGGGTGTCGACAAAATGCCGGGTGAGCCGGTAGTTCACCGTTGCTACGGAGTTTCCAACAACTAATTTGCTGTAGACTGCACCGTTGGCGTCCTTCACCTTGAGGGTGATCTGGCCGTCGGACTCTTTATTCTGCGTCTGGAAGAGAGTCTGGAACTGGTCTACGCCAACAAGAGAGCCGTCATACCAGCCGGCGGGATCCCAGTCATCCTGAGCTAGAGTTGTGTCTCTGAAGACAGTGTAGGTGTTAATACCGCCGTAGGTGTTTGGATAGACCTCGGTGTAGGTGCTGGCAAGTGTTATTACACCAGAGACAGGGGTTGCATTTGTCCATGCTGCTGCTGCGGTGTTGCCCCATGCCGACCAGTTGTCGTTAGTGGGGAAGGTCTCGACAGAGTCCCATGCAATGATGTTGACACGCTTGGTCCCGTCAAGTGCGGGTGCCATGTTGGTCATCACATTGAATCCAAGGTGTTCGCCCTGGGGAACTGATTTGCCCGTCACATCAGTGCCGGAGTATCCTTCTACGCCCGCGGTGTTCGTTCCCTGCTGGAAGTCCCAGACAGCGATCGAAAGGGTGGGGTCCTGCACGTTGAAGACTGATCTGTAGTCACAGGTTGGACCACCGCATGACCACGGAATTGGGAATCCGCCCGCATCGACAAGGTACCAGTTTCCGGTGAAACCGACAAAGTCTGTCTGTGCTACAGTCATGGACTTGTAACGGCTGCCAACGCCAAGATCAATAATCTTGGTTGCGGAAGTCGACTGGATTGGTGCTGCTGATGCCCACCAGCCGATACGCTGAAATACGGGTGCATCCTCTGCAGGACCGTAGGGTCCAACAAGCGCCTGGTTAAGGGCGTGCGTTACGTTTAAGCCTTCTTCGCCGATAAAGACGAAGGCACCTTGGTTGATTACGGTTCCGTTCGATAATGCTGATACGGGCATAATTGCCATCAGCACGAACAGAGCGACTGCAACCAGTGCAATAGTTAATCGCTTAGTCATATGTTTAGTTCCTCCAAAGATTACATCATACATTTCAAGCCGCGAACCGTTTCGACAGATGCCGAATAACAGTTCTACGAGCCCCATACTCCGATTAGACGGAATATGGAACAGTATTTGTAAAAGAGCTAATATATCCTTTGTGGTCGTTTTTTCAGGGCATTTTACCCCTTGAATGAACCCCGTTTTTGATTTAAGACCTGAAAATTGAGTTTTTGTGGTTCATTACTTGCCCGGTTCCCATCAGGGTTTTTTACGTACGGTATCATGATCGGATTATATGTCGCGCACTGTACAATTTCACTATGATTACTCTATAGTATACACGGATGCAGGGAATTGTACATCCATTTTGATCGTATCCTCCACGAACTCCCTGCACCACCCGGGGTCTTCCTCATCATTGATATTCAATTCCCCCCATGAAAAAAGTATTGTCCCAGCCGGTGATTCGCTTACCCGGATATAAAAAAAGGCAATGGTACCCCGGTGTACCGGGGAGAGAACCTGAAGGAAGGAACCCCCTGTATTCACCATTTCTGCGATTCTTATCATCTGATTATGAACTGATTTGGATCACCTGCCGGTACGTGCGTAACGCAAAAACCGGAGTTCTTTTGCACAAGAGAAAATTCGCACTGCAGGCAATCTCCGGCAAAAAAAATTTCAACCACCCCCTCACCCCCTGCTCAAATTTTTTCAAGCGAACTCTGGCGTACCGTTTTTGGCAGTCACACCGGAGAAAAAAACATTTTGCAGGTTGTACCTGCCGATTGTCGGTTAATTATCCGACAATCGCCTCATCAACTGACACCTCATGATCGCGATTGATTTTTTTTTAGCAGGGTCTGCCATGAACAGGTTCCCGGAAAATATGCACCTGAAAGGGTATGCTGTATCCTGCTCTGGTACTATCAGGAATGGTTTTCATGAGGGTACTACTACACAGAGATGTCTTATTGTGTTGAGGAACGTATCCTCACTTTTCTCCCGGGGTTCTGTTGTCCCCCTCCAATAGTACACGCTAAGATCGTCCATCAGCCATCTCCCGCTTTCATTACATACTAAGGGAGACGACATCACCTCCCCCCGCTTCAGTGCACATTTCAACACATATACAATATACCAAAACACACATTTCCCCATGAGAGTCATCCGGGCACCGAGCATCGGGCGGGCACACGAACAGGTCATTAAAATGATCCTGGAGAAAGGCTGGACCCTCCGGACAGAAGATGCCGAAGCAACAGTCGAGTTCGAAGAAGTCGCCATGCAGGTAGACACCCCGCTTGCCGAACCCATGACAAGCCCGCACTCAAAGTTCCAGCAGCGGTTCGTGGAACAGTACGCCCGGGATCTGATCCACGGCTCACACGCCAACTTCGAATACGATTACCATGGGCGTCTCTTTGACTGGGGCGAGCGCCTTGTCACCGAAGGCCAGCCGGTGCACGTAGATCAGATAGCCTATATTGTTGACAAACTCCGGTCCCAACCCGAGACGCGGCGGGCTGTAGCCATTACCTGGAACCCGGTCATCGATGAGAAACTCGATGACTGCCCCTGCCTCCAGCTCATCCAGTGCATAGTACGGGACAACAAACTCCACATGCGGGTGATCTTCCGGTCCAACGATATGCTCACTGCTGCCGGTGCCAACATGTACGCCCTGGTCCAGCTTCAGAAACATATTGCCGGTCAGCTCGGCCTTACCTGCGGAACCTACACCCACATCTCGCTCGTCCCCCACATCTATTATATCCGGGATATGCACGATATCGAACCCTTCTGTGGCAAGGGTCAGTTCATCCAGCCGGTCAAAGAAGTCTGCCGCGCCTGCAGGGGATGCGGACGGGCGCAAAGCGTATAATCACACAAATAGTCCGTCACTTTAATTAAGCTACAGCGGCAAAAAGTATGAGGCACATAGCCCGGTAGTGTAGCGGTCAATCATGGTGGCCTCTGGAGCCGCCGACAGCAGTTCGAATCTGCTCCGGGCTACTTCTTTTCGCGTATTCATTCGAATAGATTGACACTTTTTTTAGTCCTTGTCGTTTCTGCAATGCAGCCAGGGCACTGTTAAAAAAAGTTATGCAATGAGCGCAGGCAGGATGCAACAGATAAAAATTGCGCTGAATGTACCTGCGCCGCCAATACTCAGTTCAGGAACATCCAGATCCCTGATACAATTGAGCCGGGCGATATTTCCTCCCAGCAGGGTACCGATAGTCCCGCTCACGAATGCAACCACCGTTGCCGGAATACCGGCTCCGCCAAACAGGAGCATCCCCATAAGAAGCGCAGTGAGTGCGGGCATAAGCAGCGGTACACGCAGACCAACCCCCGGTACCGGACGGGTCGAGACAAAGGTGATGAGGGCAACAATCAGAATCCCTGCTCCCACCGGTACCAGAAGAGAGGTGCTGGTGATCGATACTGCCTGATACAACAGGTAAAGGGATATGCACACCGGCAGAACCGCCCCTCCGAGATTGAGAGAGACAACCGTCTCCCAGACCGGATCTGCTGCCCATGGTGAACCTGAACCGAATACTGCGGTTGTGTCCGGTGCTACCCGGACCATGTCGCGCTTGAACCGGTAGAGGGGGATATTGACATAACTCCCAAAGAGCATCAGCAGGACAACGGCAATGGCCGTGATCCAGGAAAAACCCAGCTTGGTAAACGCAGCACCAATCACTCCAAGAACCAGCAGCGGGATGAGGAGAATAATCAGCCCGATAAACAGGAGAATGGCAAGCACCGAGAGTGCGCCGGCAGAGACAAAACGGACACCATCAGCCATGATACTCTTTTACACCTCCGGCTTGGTGCAGATAATGGCCGCATGATCCTGGTGGTAGGGTACAAGCCAGAGACTTTCCTGTACCACAAATCCCGCTGAAATGAGCGCATCCACTGTCTCCTGGAAGACAATATCCGGTTCTTTTCTTACGTCAACACTCCGGGTCTTGAGCATAAGGATCAGATGCCCCCCGTCACGCAGGAATACAGAGTTCCGGATCGCAATCATTGCCTGATCCGGCTGGGCTACATCCTGGTAGATCAGATCCACCGACTCCACCAGGGGTGCGTACTGTTCCGGGCGGGTGGCATCTGCCATAACGGGCACAATATTCCTGCGGCGGCGGGCCACTTCGAGCAGATCCTGCATAGGGCGTGGGGCAAACTCTACAGCATATACCACATCGGCATAATCTGCCACATGCGAAACCGTAGTCCCGTTCGCAGCGCCAAGGTAGAGTACCCGGGTTTCTGCTGTGATCTCGACTCCGGTTCCTTTATGGTAAAGAGCAGCCAGTTTGCTGCGGAACGGATCCCACACCCGCGCGTTGCCCAGCATACGTTCGCTGTATACACCGCCTTCACCGTGCGAAACCAGCACGTCACCGATCCAGATCATGGTTCAGTCTCCTTCCCGGTCGTTTTCCCGGTCTCTTTTCCACGAACAGTCCCGGTCAAGTCGATGCGTGCCTGGGCCGATTCGAGAAATACCGGGTCCGCAACCCCCCGGTAGTGGTCAATTCTGGCTGCGATTGCCAGTTTTCCGGCAAGCACCCGGGCGACCTTGCCACGACAATCCCGGGGTGCATTGTGTACCCGGCGGTGCTGGAAGATGATCCCATGCTTGGGCGATGGCGACTTTGTCCGGAGATGGGCAAACAGGGCGGTCCGCGCACCGAGCACCTGGATGGCACTGGCAGGCATGCGGGATAAATCCTCAAGTCCCCCGGCATTGGCCATGAGCCGGGCGGCAACCAGTCCCCCGATAAGCGCGCTGGTATTCGGCATCACGTCATTTGCCCGTCCCGATACCGCTTTTGCAAGTTCTGTTCGTGTCGCGGAAAGACGCTCGATCTCTCCGGCCACGAATGATAGTGCGCCCCGGGATTTCTCACGGATATTTTTCACAAGGATATGTGCAGGTGTTTTGCGGTATTTCCGGGTGAATGTCGGGTGCCGGAGCTGGTACCATTCAACTGCCCGTTCGGTGAGCAGGTTGATGACCGTGTCCATTTCATCAAGGGTTCGGACCATCTGCAGCAGTTCGGCATCCTTGCCGGAATACTGCTGGCGGATATCGCGATCTGCAGCAGTAAAACAGACCTCGCGGAGTTTTGCAATATAATCCGCACGGTCACGGCATGCGCCGCAGGCAACCGATATTTCCCAGGAAAGAGGGATAAAGGAATCCATACTGGTGTGAATCGAGCGGACACGGTCAGCTTTTGCCTGAACATCACCGCTGGATGGCGTACAATTTCCATCCCCGACATCCCCGAACCAGTAAGATTGCATAGTAGAAAGATAAGGGGTGTGAGCCCGTATAAAACCATAGATCAGCCCGACCACCCGGACAAATACAGGCAGTGGAGACAGACAGATCAAATTCCCGCAATACCAAACGAGTAGAGCATCACCGGGATCATAATCGCACCCATACAGTACATTCTTGGCACGTTCACCAGGTGCGGTACTAACCCGAGCGCAGTTGCAAGGATCAGGATCAGTGCGCCGAACGGCCCGGTGAGGATAAGGCAGAGGATGATAATAAACGCAATAACCGCACGGTTCAACAGCCACGCATCAATTCCATTGAGATGGTGCGCATATTTTGAGAGCCACACGGTGATCAGGTAAGCGGCAACGGCAGCAAGCACACCGATCACGGTCAGCTCGCTCATCGATGGCAGCGGAAGTTCTGACAGAGCAACCATCACGCCATTGCGCATCCTTGAGAGCGCAAAGAGCGCGGCAAGGCCGATAAATGCATTGGAGGTGTTCGCCGCATTCGTAGCAAGAATATACGCGCGCCTGTCCTTGTCGTACCCGATCACCGATGCGAGTACGCCGTTTGCTGAGGCTGTGGAGAGGCCGGGCAGCCACCCGACAGCGACACCGGCAGCGGTTCCCAGCACCGAGCATTTTACCACGGTCCGATCTTCCATGCGTATCCCCTTGAACTGCTGATCCGGCATCTTTCCCTGCGAGGACGTGAGGAGCACCGAGATACCGAACAACCCGGTGAGCAGCGGCATAAGGATCGCACTCCCCCCCGCAAGCGTGTGCCAGCCGAGAAACGCGTAGTGGAGCGAGAACGCCCCCAGCAGGCCGGATACTATAAAGATACCAAACGCCCATCCCGGTGCCTCGCTGGTGACGATCATATACCCGACCGAAGCAATCAGCAGGATGCCAATCCACCAGTCGAAGTACGGCTGGAGCGCGGGGAGCAGTACAAAACAGAGTGCTGAAAGCGGCACCGCGATCACCATCGCACAAGCGCTGCCGAGTGCAGCGATCCGCACGGCTTCCTCGCCATTCCCTTCAAGGCAGAGTGCATGGGCGGGCAATACCGCAAGCGAGGTGTCGGCATCCGGAATGCCAAGAAATGTGCTGGGTATTGCGTCGACAAACGTGTGCGTGATGAGTGCGGCAAACATAGCACCGGCAAGCGCGATAGGTCCGAGAAGGGACAGGAGTGCTACCTGCATACTCAGGAGCACGCCGGCCAGGGTGTTGGCATGCACCCCGGGGATGATCCCGCTGAGGGTGCCGAGAATCACCCCAATAACGACACCCAGCAGGATCTCTATCATTCATTAGAGATACGGGAGAGTGAACATAAATTCACCGAAATGCATATGATATTATCAATCAGGGGCCATGAATCCGTTATGAAGATCGCAGTCACCCGTCTTTTGGGAAAGGAGAAGAGCGATGCTGCACGCTGTGCAAAGGCCGGGCATACCTGCTACAGCGTCCACCCGCTCCGCTCGGATCTGCGCGAAGCGGAGATTAAGGAGTTTGTCAAAGGAGTAACTGCCAATGAGTTTGACTGCATCTTCTTCACGAGTGCCCTCCCGGCAAAGATTATTGCCCCCCTGCTCAATACAGTCCCCCGGGTGATTGCCATCGGGCCCCAGACGGCAAAGGAACTTGAGCAATCGGGTATCAAGTGCGAGACGCTCCCGGGGTTCTACTCACGGGACTTTGTGCCCTATCTTGGCAACTGGATTGTCGGAAAACATATTGGCATCCCCCGCGCCGATGTCCCGAATCCCACGCTTATCGATGCGATTACTGCTGCCGGAGGGATTGTCCACGAGTTCCGGTGTTACGGGCTTGAACCCACGGGAGAGACATTCGATCTCAGTACTGCTGATGCAATTCTCTTTACCAGTGCCATGTCATACACCAGAGCAATATGGGCGCAGCGCAAGGATTTGCTCGTCATGGCAATAGGGGACATTACCGCTGCTGCCATGCGCACGGGCGGCACGGTCCCTGCGATCGTAGGGGACGGGTCACTTGAAGGGACCCTTGCCGCACTGAATAATTATCTCGAAAATAGCGGAGTGCATACAATGGAATTACCGATCACGGAAACTGAGCAAACTGGACCCCAAAAGAAAGCGCCCCTATGGAAAGGTGCGGGCATCATCGTAGTCGACAAAACACAGGGCCCGTCAAGCCATGAGATTGCCGCGTGGGTAGGACAGATGCTCGGCTGTGAAGTCGGGCACTCCGGCACGCTGGATCCACAGGTTTCCGGGTTACTCCTCATTATGCTCGGCAACGCGGTGCGCCTCGCCCCGCTGCTCCTAGCCCATGACAAGGAATATATCTGCCTGATGCGGCTGCACGGTGATGTTGACCCTGCATGTATTCAGAAAATGGGAGAGGAATTCACCGGCAGGCTCTACCAGCGCCCGCCCCGGAAGAGCGCGGTGAAACGTAACCTCCGAATCCGTACCATCCACAAACTCGAGATCCTCAGTATTGAAGGACGCCTCGTCCTCTTTCGGGTGAACTGCGAGGCGGGCACCTACATCCGTTCGCTCTGCCACCACATGGGGTTCGCGCTCGGCGTCGGGGGACACATGCAGGAACTGCGCCGCTCCCGCTCCGGGACATTCGATGAAACAACCATGCACACGCTCCATGAACTCAAAGATGCCTGCGTAGCGGCAGAAGCCGGTGACAGGACGGCTCTTGAGTCTCTGGTGATGTCGGTCGATGCCGCAGTGCCGGATCTTCCCGTCGTTACGGTGCGCGACACCGCAGTCGACGCAGTCTGCCGGGGTGCAGTGCTGGCAGGTGTGGGAGTGATCAGCTGCAATGAATTCGGGAAGAACCAGACCGTGGCCGTTCTCTCCCAGAAACGTGAATTTGTCTGCCTGGGAAAGGCGCTTGTCCCATCGTCTTCATTCAAACCCGGTGAGACCGGGCTGGTGATTGCGCCTACAGCGGTTTTCCTGAAACCCGGTATCTATCCCCGGGGCTGGACAAAATCCGATAAACCGGTACAACACGATAAAAAACCGGCCAAGAAACCGGTTTCAAAACCGGCCAGAAGACCATCACCCCAGTTCCAGAGAAAGAGATACCATTAAAAAAATACCCCGCATACAGATAGGATACACTTTTTGCTGAGGTAGTCTAGCGGTAGGGCGCAGGCCTGGAAAGCCTGTGGTGCGAAAGTGCCTCGGGGGTTCAATTCCCCCCCTCAGCGCTTCATCAGTTTCTCTTAGGGTTTGTGTTTTTTTCAAAAGGGGGTAACCCCCTACCATTCCGTATTGTAAGCGGGGATAACCCCCCCAAAGTGAATGAGCGATCTGCCTTTTCGTTCTGGCACGCATAAAAAAATGTGTGGGTTAATTCCCGAATGATTTGATTGCAGATATTTTGTTGAAATTACAAAATATTTTCCTTCGAAGAAAGTTAACAGCGTGTGATTGAACAGAAAACGGCGATTAATTTAAAAAAATAGCAGAGATTTATCGGAAATACAGATACGGTCGAAATGAGGGATCGTATGAAAGTGATTTTTAAATGAGATAGCAGGTGCCGATATATCAGCACGTACTGCCAAATGTCCGTCCCGACTCGAACGCCTTCACGTTGATATCAACGGTCTTTTTCGGCACGAGGCACCGGACTGCCTCAAGCAGCGACTCGGGTCTGAGAGGTATTGATCCGGATGCCGCACCCAGCATCACCACATTCTGGGAAAGCGGACTTCCCGCATCGGCCGCCATTTTGTCCGCATCAAGCAGGCACAACGGGTTCTTTTTCAGCGCGGCAATAATCTCCTCTTGCGTTGGCGCAACAAGCTTCTGCGTGTAGACCGATGTGGGAAGCACAAGGTGGTTGTTTACGACAATATGACCCTCTTTTTTCAGGAAGTGGGAGTAGCGGAGGGCTTCTAAGAGATCAAACGAGATCATGAGATCCGCCTGCCCGGGGGGAATCTGCGGTCCGAACAAACCATCGATCCGTATGTGACTCTCCACTGAACCGCCACGTTGCGCCATCCCGTGCGTCTCTGCGCCTTTGACCGGTCTCCCTTCGATCAGGCAGGCTTCGCCAAGAATATTGGAAGCAAGAATCGTCCCCTGTCCCCCGATTCCTACCATCAGGATATCGAAACTTCCGCTCATTTCTTCCCCTCCCGGCCTATCGCTCCCACAGGACAGAGCTGGACGCAGACTGCACATCCGCTGCACAGGTCATTGATCCGGGCCTTCTCATCGGCAAACTCAATTGCGGGGCAACCGAACCGCACACAGTTGCCACAACCGGTGCAGGCTTCATTATCAACCTGATACTTCCCGCGCTTTATACCAGCGCGGCGCGCAGATATCACACACATCTGCTTTGCGATGATGACTTTGACACCTTTTCGCTTCTTTGCCTGTTCCAGTACATGGATCATACCCGTGGTATCAAATGAATCAACTGTTTCAACAAAATGAACCCCGCAGGCACGGCACATCGCATCAAGCGATACAGGGGGGCTCTCAACCCCACAGGCAGTCACACCGGTGTTTGGGTTTGGCTGGTGTCCGGTCATCGCCGTGATCCGGTTGTCAAGGATTACCACCGTCATGTTTGCCCCGTTGTATACCGCATTAAGCAATCCCTGAATACCGGTATGCAGGAACGTGGAATCACCTATAGTACAAAGAACATCCCGGGGCTCACCGGAATGGGCGATACCGCTTGCCACAGTAATCGAAGCACCCATACATATGGTTGTATCGACAACTCCCATCTGGAGCCCGAGCGTGTAGCACCCAATGTCACTGGGGTAAATCGCATCCTTGAAGACTTTTTTTATCGCATAGGCGGCACTGCGGTGCAGGCAGCCGGCGCAAAGAATTGGCGGGCGGAGCGGGAGGTTCTGCACCGGGTCAGCCTGAACAAACGGATTTGCCGGAAGAAACCCTGATTTCACCATGATCGCAGCAACTGCCTGTGGGGACAACTCCCCTTCACAGGAACCATACCCGTTCTTCTTCCCAAACACGGGTACGCAACCGGCAACCTGCCGGACAACATCCTCAACTTCCGGTGCAAGTTCCTCGATCACCAGCACTTTATCATGCTTATTGACAAAGGCACCCAGCCATTCCTCATCAATCGGGTATGCGCCGATCTTCATGAACGAAATACCGGCGGGCAGCAGTTCCTGCACATAGGACGCAGCAATACCACTGGCAATAACAGCGGTTTTTCCCCGTACCTCGAATCGGTTGTATCCCAGTTCCACGAGCCGTTTTTTTATCCCGGGCTGTTTTTCGTTGAGCTTCTTGTGCAGGATGCGGGTATGCGAAGGGATCACGACATACTGGCGTGGATCTTTGCGGAACACTCCTTTCCTTGTACTGGGGACCGCTTCACCCAGGGTCACATCACCTTTCGAGTGGCAGATGCGCGTAGTCGGGCGGAATATGACCGGCAGCCCGAACTCTTCTGAGAGAGAGAACGCCGCAGGGATCATGTCATGCGCTTCCTGCACGCTGGCAGGGTCAAGGCAGGGCACCCGTGCAAAGTGGGCATAGCACCGGGTATCCTGCTCGTTCTGGGAACTGTGCGCAAACGGGTCATCCGCACTCAGGATCACAAGACCCCCGGTAACACCGGTATAGGCACTTGTCATCAGCGGATCTGCAGCAACATTGAGCCCCACATGCTTCATGGTGCAGAGTGCGCGTATGCCGCACCATGCAGCGGCAAGGGCATTCTCCAGTGCCACCTTCTCGTTCACCGACCATTCAAGGTAGTATGACCGTTCCGGTTGTGACCGCAGCACATCGATAACTTCCGATGAGGGCGTGCCCGGATAACCGCTCACAAAATCCACTCCGGATTCAACACAGGCGTGAGCGATCGCTTCATTTCCAAGGAGGTATTTTCGTTCCATGATCCCAATCCGTACTAATACCGTGATTTTTCTGCACATATCCCTATCTGAATATTCTGTAGTTGCGTCCGGACGATTCACAACCTATAAAAACTCTGATGGAGTAGTTATTAGGGTAAATTAAGGCAAGCTTTTGGGCCCGTAGCATAGCCCGGTGGTGCGCCCGGCTGATAACCGGGAGGTCATGTGTTCGAATCACATCGGGCCCATCTAACGCTTTTTGTTTTTCTGT
>JANXYM010000074.1 GCA_025350045.1 Methanomicrobiales archaeon
TTTCTTTTTTCCGATGTCTTTTAGTACTCTCTTATCAGAACCTGTAGTGATGGACAAAAAGAAGGTCAAGGATTATATGACATATGACGTTGTCAGTATTGATCTTCACAGCACAGCACAAGACGTCATAGAAAAGATCCAGAAAACAAACCATGACGGATTTCCGGTAGTAGATGGCGAGGCGGTTGTGGGGTATATTTCTGCCCGTGACCTCCTGTTTATCCTGCCAGGGGCTCCGGTTGAGCAGGTGATGTCAGGCAACCTCATTGTTGCTGACCCTGACATGGATATCAACGATGCAGCCCGGGTGATATTCCGGTCCGGCATCCAGAAACTGCCCGTAGTTGACGAGAAAAACCACCTGTTGGGCATCATCTCCAATTCAGATGTGATACGCTCGCAAATCGAGCATGTCTCTCCTGAAAAAGTGTTCAATTTTATTACCACGCTCAAAAAACTCTACGGTGTGGATCCAAGCCTCGATCGGGGGACCGTACCGGTCAGGGATCTCCTGCCCACCCAGTCAAAGATCTATGAAGATGAACTGGAAGGGCGGATGTACGAGATCAAAAAAGGCCTGGCCGAACCGATTATTGTGGTAAGGCGCCCCGGAAAGATTATCCTTGTTGACGGCCATCACCGGGCAATTGCCGCCATGCGCCTGGGAATTACCGCCCTGGATGCCTATATCATAGAAATCAAGGAAGATATCGAACTCGGCATGGAACGGACTGCCCATGCAATGAATTTAAAGACGCTCGACGATGTGCAGGTGCTCGATTATGCCCGGCACCCGCTGGTCGCAATCACGCACCGGCTGGTAAAGAGAGTTTGATTTTTTAGGGAGAAAATATCCTAAAAAAAAGTTTGTTCCGATGGCACTATCCCGGGTTTGGTGAGGAGTCATTACGATCCATCATACCGAAGATCGTATTTTTCATTGAGTACATGCTCTTTTACAATTGCCCCATCCGGCACGACAACCTCGGGCCAGAGCCGGGTCTTGGAATGGACAACCACGCGATCCCGCAGCACGACGCGGGGTCCTATGACGGTATCGTTTTCTATACTGCAGTGATCCCCGATGTGGGTATCATTATCGATAATACTTCCCGAGATTGCGCTGTTCGCCCCGACAATGACCCGGTTGTAGAGTGAGGACGAGAAGATCTTGGAATTATTCCGGATGATGCACTTGTCCCCCATGCTGGTATAGGGGCCAATCAGTACATTATCGCCAATGGTAGTGCCCGGGCCGATAGAGACGGGACCGATGACCTTGGTATTCTTGCCCAGGGTGATCGAATCCCCGAGCTGGACCGGGCCCTGCACCTGTGCACCGTGCATCGAGAGATTGCCTATGATATCGGTAAAGGTGAGATCCTGCAGTTTCCAGCGCTCGGCCTGGCGGAGCGAATGCGGGCTTCCGACGTCAGTCCAGTTCCCGCGTGCAAGCCAGCCCTTGATACTGTATCCCCCCTCCATCAGGCTGGGAAACAGATCGCGGGCAAAATCGTAGCGGGTTCCCGCCGGGATATGATCGAAAATTTCCGGGCTGCAGACGTACATGCCGGTGCTGGCAAGATTTGAGAAGATCTCGCCGGGAGCAGGTTTTTCCTTGAACCGCTTTATCTCATAGCTCACATCAATCTCGGCAATACCGTACTCACCCGGATCATCAATCGAGATGAGACCTATGGACGTGGTTGCCTTCTGTTTCTGGTGCGATCGATAAAATTCAAGGACATTCAAGTCAGTGACATGGTCGCCACCGACAACTAAGAAATCCTGCCCGTCAAGGTATTTCTGGGCGTTTTTTACACTCCCGGCAGTTCCCAGCTTGGTGTCTTCGTGGACGTAGGTGATCTCTACGCCAAAGAGTGAGCCGTCTCCCAGCGCTTCTTCAATTGCATTACCCATATAGCCTAAGGTGAGCACAACCTCCCGGAAACCCATGTTTGAAAGGTGTGAAACCAGGTGATGGATCGAGGGGCGGTTAACAATCGGAATACAGGGTTTTGGCCGTTCAAACGTG
>JANXYM010000107.1 GCA_025350045.1 Methanomicrobiales archaeon
TAGCTCCGTCCGCTCGGACTCCTTGAGGTTCGCTAGTTCCTCTAGTTCGGCAAGGTTCGTGCTCGCACTCAAGCCCTCGATCTTCGGATAGATCGGCGTACCACGTGTAAAGGCTGGTTATTCGAAATACTCCATAATCAATTTTTGTCAGAATTCATCCGGTATCTTTCGGATTTGCCTTTTTCTTAAATACTGTTGTCAAAGGGCAGGGCAAGCGTTCGATCAATGCCCGTCCTGTACCGGTTGTCCAGCCAGAGGATACACCAGAACAAAATAAAATGGGATGCTTTTTTAAAATGGACGGTGAGAGTTGACTATAATTTCTCTGAGGAAGATGAATGAATAAAACCCGCACTCTCCGGATACTGGCAGTCATTGTCGTGCTTGCAGTAATCCTCATCGCAGCCCTTGTCATGCTCCCCAAAGACCAGAAAAAAACCGTAGTCGTCTATACTTCTGTGGACCAGGTGTACTCGGAACCGGTCTTCCGCGACTTTGAAAACCGGACCGGTATCACTGTTCTCGCAGTATATGATGTGGAAGCCACAAAGACTACCGGGCTCGTCAACCGGTTAATCGCCGAGCGGAACCGGCCCCAGGCCGACGTCTTCTGGAGCGGGGAGTTCGGCCAGACCCTCCTCTTAAAAAACGAAAGTATTCTCGCTGCATATTCCTCTCCTTCGGCAGCCGACCTTCCCCGGCAGTTCCGGGACACCGGGGATTTCTGGACCGGGTTTGGCGGCAGGGCCCGGGTCTTCATTGCCAACACGGACAAACTCACCCCGGATCAGTACCCGCACTCCTTAAACGATATGATCGACTCCCGGTACCCGGGCACCACGATCGGGATCGCCTACCCCATGTTCGGGACTGCTGCCACTCATGCAGCAGCTCTCTCCAGTTACCTCGGGCGGGAGAAAGCCCGGGACTTCTTTGCCAGCCTTAGCCAGCGCCAGGTCCGGGTGGTGGATGGCAACTCGGTGGTCCGCGATCTCGTGGCCGACGGCCAGCTCGCCTTTGGCCTGACCGATACCGATGATGCGTGTGGTGCTGTGGAAAACGGTAAGCACGTTGTGATCATCGTCCCCGACCAGCAACCCGGCGGGATGGGGACCCTTGTCATTCCCAATACCGTGGCCATGATCACCGGTGCCCCGCACCCGGCTGAGGCCAAAACCTTCATCGATTACCTGCTTGATCGGAACACTGAGGATGCACTGGTATCCTCCGGGTGGATCCAGATCCCGAGCCGCGATGTCCCGACAACAACTGCCTGCATGAATATCACCGGGATTAAGGCGATGAACATATCGTACCAGGAAGTCTACACCGGCATTCCGGCAACCCAGAAAGACCTAATCGGGATATTTATCCGATGATTCCATGCCCCCACGCTCCTTTTTCCGGCAGGTCCGCCCCCTCCTGTCAGCAGAGCGGGTGGTCTATGCACTGGTGCTGGGCATTTTTTTCTTCCTGGCGCTCTGTCCGTTGCTGGGCTTGATCATTGATTTTGTCCATGCCTTCATGGCGGGTTCTTTGGACCTGGTCTCTCCCCTGTTCCTTTCTTCGCGGCAAGGCTGGCTTCTCCTCTCAAGCGTGGGTCTCGCAGCTGCAGTTGCCGGTGCAGGTGTTCTGATCGGCATACTCATCGTTTCGGCGTTGTGGAGCATATCGCAAAAAGCCCTTATGGCCATCCTGCTCGCCCTGCTCGCCCTTGCGGGAATACCTTCCTATATCCACGCACTCACCTGGTCAGCGGCAATCACGTCCCTGGGGAAGATCCTCCCGGTGGTTTCCCCTGCCGGGTGGGCGATCAGTTTCTGGGTGGAACTCATGGCCCTGTTGCCGCTGGCCATCTTCCTCTCCTGGGTCGCGTTTGCTTCCGTTGATACCCTGCTCACGGATGCGGGCCGGGTGTTTAAGACGGACATGGAGGTTTTTTTCACCATCCAGCTGCCCCTTGCAGCTCCGGCCCTGGGAGCGGCCCTGGGTTTTCTCTTTGTCATCTGCTGCTCGGACTATTCCGTGCCCTCGCTCTTTGGTGCGGATGTCTATGCACTCGAGATCTTTGCCCAGTACAGTGCATCGAATATCGCATCACAGGCACTTCTCTATGCCCTGCCCCTTCTTGTCATAATGCTCGGTGTCATGATCAGCTGCCGGTCCGGTATCCGGACGCTGGCCCAGACCCCCAAATGGCTCGCGTCCCGGTTTGGCAACCCCCCCCGGTATCCTGCATACTTCCGGGGAGCGCAGGCCATTGCAGTAATAATCGTGATCGCCCAGATTGCGGTGCTGTTTTTTGGCCTGATCACCACTTCCGGCAGCGGGGATACCTTTGTCTCTTCGGCATTACGGGCCGGAAACGAGCTGCAGTTCAGCCTGCTGACCGCCCTCCTTGTCGTCCTCATATCCCTGCCTCTTGCGCTTGCCGCTGCGTATGAACTCAAAAAACCCGGTCTCCGGGGTTCGTTTGCCTGGGTTCTGGTCCTGGTGCCGCTGGCGATTCCTGCGCCCCTGGTTGGTATCGGCATGGTCACGCTCTGGTACGGACCGTTGCTGGCAGTTCCCTACCCCGGGCTGCTGATGCCGGTCCTGGTTGCAGTTGCCCGTTTTGCGCCGATTGCCGCTATCATCCTCTTTGTCCAGCTGCGTTTTATCGATCCTATCCTGTTCGATGCGGCAGCGGTCTTTTCAAAAAGTCAGGTAAAGACATGGACGCAGATCCGCCTGCCTCTCCTTGCCCCGGGGTTCCTGGTGGCAGCAGGAATCCTGTTTACCCTCACCCTGGCTGAACTCGGGGCAACCCTGATCGTTGCTCCGCCGGGCCATGCCACACTGACGATGCGCATCTACAACTATCTCCATTATGGTGCTGCGGGCGAAGTGGCAGGCTTATGCCTTATGATTACAATACTTACGCTGGCAGCCGGCACGGGAGCCATCCTGTCCCTGCGGTGGCTGTATAACCGATCCGGGCCCCGTCTGCCGGAGGAAGAGATGAGATCATGATCGAACTTGCAGGCATCAGTAAATCCTATGGAAGTCATCCGGCGCTGAGCAATGTATCCCTCACCATCCCCGATCAGGCCCGCATTGCACTTCTCGGCCCCTCGGGAAGCGGAAAGACCACGCTCCTGCGCCTGATCGCGGGTCTTGAAGTTCCGGATGCAGGCACGATCTCGTTTGATGGCGGGATCATCAGCAGCCCGGAGTACGTTCTGCCGCCATCGGAGCGCTCCATGGGGTTTGTCTTCCAGTCTGCCGCCCTCTGGCCGCACATGACCGTTTCAGACAATATCCTTTTTGGCCTCAGTCACCTGCCGGAAAAAGAGCAACAACAGCGTCTTGGAACCCTGCTGGAACGCATGAAGATCACCCCGGTAAAAGACCGGTTCCCGGACCAGATCTCCGGTGGGGAAGCCCGGAGGGTTGGCCTGGCCCGGGCTCTCGCGCCCCGGCCCACCACCCTGCTCTTCGATGAACCGCTCACCAATCTGGACCGGAAACTGAGAGATGACCTGCTCAGCCTGATCTCAGAGACGATACGGGAGACCGGGTCTGCCATGGTGTACGTGACCCACGATGAATATGAAGCAGAGTGCGTGGCTGATACCATCATCCGGTTCGACAAAGGAACCATTTCCCGGTGATCTTTTTTTATGGCTGCACACAGGATCCACACCTACACCAAAAACATCCTGCAACTCGGTGCCGGGATTCTGATTATTGTAGTCATCGTAGTCGTATTACAGAGTATTTCCGGGTACCTGCAGGTGCAGGGCACACCACCAGGATGGACGATCATCAGGCCTCCGCATGAAGTATCTGCACTCCTGATTGCGAATGATACGGTCTGGACCGGGGGAAAGGAGGGGGTGCTCCAGGTTGACCGGATCACCGGAAAAACCGCAGCTCCTCAGGATGCTCCCTCGTTTGGCTATGTGCGGCAGATCATCATGGACCGTTCCGGTACGATCTGGATCGGACACGACGGGGGCCTGGTAACGTACCGGAACGCCCGCTGGCAGGTGATTGCCCCCGGCCTTGGCATCCCTTTCACAAAAGTCCTGAGTATCACGGAACGTCGTGACGGGACGATAGTGATCGGGACCGATGCGGATATTTTTACCTATGATGGCTTGAAATGGCAGAGCCTGCTCCGTAATAACAGTCCTGCCATTGCATCCGCAGAAGTACTGTATGAGGATCAGTCCGGGGATCTCTGGGCAGGCTGCGGGGCTCCCATGCACGGCGCCCTGTACCGGTTGCAGGGGACCGGCTGGCAGCAGTTCTCGGTCAATGACGGCCTCCCCCATCCGGCAGTCCGGGCGATCACGGAGGACAGCAACGGGACCCTGTGGGTAGCCACCGGGTATTCCCGGAACGGCGGGGCAGCCCTCTTTGACAAGGGACGGTGGACCAACATCACCCGAGCGGATGGTCTTGCCGGGGAATCCACCCGGTCCGTGTACCAGGACGCGGCAGGGAGGATGTGGGTGGGTTCGGAATATGACGGCATAGCTGTCAAGGTCAACGGGAGCTGGAAAATATTTACGGAAAAAGACGGTCTTGCCGGTTATGAAGTAAAAATAATAAGGCAGGACCATGACGGCACGTACTGGCTCGGGACAAACCAGGGGCTCTCACGGATTAATCCGGAGTACCTGATCCTCTGATGTCTTGAAATAAAAGTAAATCAGCTCTTTAAAGAAATCTTCTCTCTCTTTTTTTGTGATTTTGCCGATATCTTCATTGGATCATGTATCTTTTTTACGTAGCATGAAAAGTGCTCTTTTTTAATCTATCAAACACACGTTTTTTATCTGTCAGAAACATTATCCAATTACTGCCAGATGACTGATGTCCTGGTACACTATCCCGGGAGGAAGGAGTCCGATACACCATGAATTTTGACGAGGCTGAAAAACGCCGTATTCAACTCTCTGCGGACCTCAAAGTACAGAAGATCTCAGCAGAGCAGTTTGCAGCAGCCCTCAATGATCTCCGTATCACGGATCCCTCCGGAAAAATCTGGCAGCCGGATCCTGCATCCGCAGGCTGGATTTACTGGAATGGTTCTGCGTGGCTGCCAGGCACCCCGCCGGTTCCCGGCACCGGCTCTTACTATATTCCGCCTGCGGTTTCCAAAACTCCTGTGACGGCAACCGTATCTTCACCGCAGCGCACCAGGGATTTCAACGAATTCAAATCGTCCCTGATGACCGTTGAAGAATTCAAGAAAGTCTCCAAAGAAACACCCCTGGCCAAACGGCCGCAAAAGTGGTGGGATCTCCTCTCAATTATGGGCGGGGTTATTGCCGCAGTCCTCTGGTTTGTCTACGGGGGAATTCGGAGTGGTCGCGAAGGTTTTGATCTGCTCACCCCCCTGCTGATGATCGCAATCCCTGTGCTGCTGGTATGGTTCCGGCAAGATATCGACCAGATGCTCCTGCCGCTCCAGCCCCACAGGAAAAAAATCTCCAGGATTATCCTGATTGGGCTGGGAATGGCGACTCCATTCCTCACCGCATGGATACTCTACAATCTCTTTGGTATCAGCCAGTATCCCCTGATGCAGGCAAACATTGTCGTCGGGACACTGGCTGCCTACGTAGTGACCCGGGATCCTCAGATAACCCCGGGCCAAAAGGGAACCCCGGGTGCCGGATTACCTGCTGCGATGATCATTTTCTCTGCTCTGCTGGTATCTCTGATCATTACACCGGTTATGGCGGATGACTGCATGAGCGATCCCCTGAATGCCCAGGACTGCCTGCGGACTGACGGGTATGCTGAGGTCATGGCCGGGCTGGTATCAACAATTCTTGCCATACTGGTCAATGGCCCCATCATCCTCCAGACCCTTTTACAGGGCGGTGGCGGGGTACAGCCGCCGGTTCCAACCGGCCCTCCGGCTCCCCCACAACTGCCCGCACAATCACAGCCCCCGTCTGCTCCTCCATCGCAGCCACAA
>JANXYM010000029.1 GCA_025350045.1 Methanomicrobiales archaeon
AATCATGACACTCTCACAAGGCTGCATTCTCTGTCACCAGGGCGCAAAGATGGTCCTCTTTGTTACGGGACGGTGCCACCGCACCTGCTGGTACTGCCCGCTCTCTTCCGAGCGGAAGGGGACTGATACGGTATTTGCAAACGAACACCCGGTGGATATTCCCGCCCAGATCATCGAGGTTGCCGAGAGCATGAGTGCACTGGGCACCGGCATCACCGGGGGAGAGCCGCTGCTGGTCCTTGATAAGGTGACCGCATATTGCACGCAGCTCAAGGATCATTTCGGCCCGGAACACCAGATTCACCTGTATACCGCAAAGGCCCCTGCCGATGCAGAACTCGCTGATATGCAGGGACTGGTCGATGAGATCCGGCTCCATCCCCCGCACGAATGCTGGGAGAAGATCCTCGAGTCGGATTTTATCCGGTCAGCACAGCGGGCAAAAGAGATGGGATTTGACATCGGCATCGAGATTCCGGCATTGCCCGGGCTCGAACACCTCATTCCAGCCCTGCCCTACGTGGATTTCCTCAACATCAACGAACTGGAATGGGGCGAGTCAAACGCGTACCAGATGCGGGAGCGGGGGTACGAACTTGCCGATGAATTGCACAATGCCATTGATGGGGCGAAGGGCTGGGCTGAAGAACTCTGCCGGCACGACAAGGTGCACTGGTGCTCATCCGGGTTCAAGGACTCGGTACAGCTGCGGGAGCGACTGAAACGGATTGCACAGAACACCGCCCGCCCGTTCGACGAGATCACCGAGGACGGAACAGTCGTGTACGGCGTGATAAAACCCTCAGAAACCGATAAAAGTGCCTGTCTTTTGCTCTGCAAAGAAAAATGTGAACCGGACAGTTACGAGGATTGTGGGGATCGGATCGAGATGGCATGGTGGCTGCTCACAAAATTTGCCGATGAGATGAAAGGAGAGAAATTCGTTATCGAACGATATCCCAACAAAGGCATGATAGTAGAGATGACCCCGTTATGATCCTTCGCAACCTTATCGATCCCCTGTACGAACGCTACCTCCGCATGCAATGCCGGCATGTGCCCAATCATATCGCCATTATCCAGGACGGGAACAGGCGCTATGCAAAACAGCTGGGCGTGGATACCGCCCGCGGGCACCGGGCAGGAGCGGACAAGACAGAAGAGATGCTGGACTGGGCACATGAACTCGGTATCGGCCATATCACCCTCTACACCTTCTCAACCGAGAACTTCTCGAGGAAACAGGATGAAGTCGGAAATCTCTTTTCCCTGTTCAAGGAAAAATTCCTCAGCGTTCTTACCGATGAGCGGTTCGAGAGATACAAGATCCGTGTCCAGATTGTAGGAGATCGTTCCTTACTTCCCGATGACCTGCGGGCTGCAGTCGATGCCGCCGAAGGGGCAACAAAAGACCATACGGGTTTTAATCTCAATATTGCGCTTGCGTATGGCGGAAGAAACGAGATAGTCCTTGCTGCCCGTGAAATTCTCTCAGAAGTTGAGAAGAACGGGATCAACCCGGATACCATCGATGTCCACACGGTAGAGCTGCATATTCACGCAGGAAAAGGAATACCCCCGGTAGACCTGATCATAAGGACCGGGAATGAATACCGGACCTCAAACTTCCTGCCGTGGCTGGCAACCGGCCATGAATCAGCTGTCTATTTCTGTGCCCCGTTCTGGCCCCTGTTCCGCAAGATCGATCTGTTACGCGCCATCCGTACCTATGACCAGCGGATCTCGGCAAAGAACGGAACCTGATCTTTTCTTTAAAAACCGGATCGCGTACTATATTTCCTTAAGCGGACAGATCAACAGATGACAGGTCATGACGGAAAAGAAAGAAGCGGGCATCTCGTGGCGTCATACGTCTGTTATTCTACGGGCGGATATCTTTTCAAAGGCGCACGAACAGGGAACAGATATCTCCAATATCTGCAACAAGGCTCTTGCCGATCTGACGGGGCTGGATTACCGGGAGCAGCAATTCGATGAGATACCGGTAACCCGGCCCGTTATCATTGCACAGAACGGCCCGCATGCAGGAAAAAAAGAGCACTCACCAGGGACTCCTGCAGCAGCTCACTCCCCGGTTATCAACGCCGATGACCCTGCCTCCAGCGCATCCGTGAGAAACGCCAAACGGCAGTCAAAAGCAAAACCCGTTCCACCAGAGCCGGTGAATCTTCCCGCTCCCGTACCAGCACCAGGGACGGTAGAAAAGCCTGCCATACCTGCAGCTGCAGAAAAGACAAAAAAACCAGCCGGGGCAAAGACACAAAAAGATGAGGGGCTGAAAAAATTTGTCGCAATAAAGATCACGCGGAGTGATACTCTTGATGCCGCGATCTCCAAAGACGATATGTACCAGGCATTTACCCGGTTCTGCAGGGAGCACAAATACGCACCCGTACCGGATCGCAAGACATTCACGATTGCCTTAAAGAACAAATTCGCCTTTTTTGATAAGACCATAAATGGTGTGCCCAGCTGGGTGAATGTGCGTTTACAATAACTGCTGATGTGCTAAAAGAATTATTTTTTAAAAATGGAATTTTTTTTTAATAAAATGCTCTGCTTCGAATCCTGTAATTATCAGATAGTACGACCATGCTTTCAGAGGATTTTGAGGGTGACCTTCTCTCTCACCCCGAAAGGGGGAGGCAACCTAAGGGGAGCATCCCCTTGACCCCCTTTTCGTTTAAGGTTCCACAAACCCCATGCATTACTATCGCCATATCGGGAAGCGATAGCATGGCTCATGGGGATAAAAGTCAATCCAGGAAGGATTGCTAAACCAGACTTTACTTACCGAAACGACGTATCCGCGACTGGTAGTCCCGCAGGATACGCAGGAAGTCCACTTTCCGGAAATATTTCCAGTTCACATCGGAAAAGAAGAGTTCGGAGTAGACCGACTGCCAGATGAGGAAATCAGTGAGATGGTCACCCCCGCTCTTGATCACCACATCGGGTGTGTATTTGAATGTCAGGTAGGATTCAAGGAGCTTTTCGTCCACATCCTCAGGGGGGATATGTTCCTGCGCCATCCTTTTAACGCAGGCAGCGATCTCTTCCCTGCCACTCTTTCCTATCGCCACCACTACATCCATACCCTCCCCGATCTCTTCTTCCGTATCACCCACATGAAGGATCAGGTGGGCAATGGTACCGATCTTCCGGATCTCGGGCAGGCACGGTATCATATGCTCCGGAGAGGGGGTTGCGATATGGAATGTGAGACCACGGATTACCGGCTGGGCAGGAGCAGTATGCTTGAGGATATACATAGAGATCTCATTGCACCATGCAGTGGCCATGAAGAGTTTCTCCGGGACGTCTGCCATATCCTTCCCGCTGATCATGAAACAGACATGCCCCGGCAGCTCAGTGATCTGCCGTTTGAGCATCTGTTCATAAAGCCAGTACATCATGAGTACATCATATCCTGCCCATTATTGGATAGTCAAAGGTAAAGAGACTTGAGGATTGTGGTGTGGCATATCGTTGTGGTACCCGGCCTTCCTCCACCCAAATCAATAAAGTCGGTTGGCACACAGATATGACAAGATAATATCATGCAGCCGTCCCTGCGGGAAGATTACCTGGAAGCAGTCCAGCTCTTCTCGAATAAAAATGCCCGCTTTCCCCTGACTGAAGAGCTTGCCGCAGCACTTTCAAAACCGGTACCCGCGGTTCGCTCTGATATAGAAAAACTGGTATCCGGCGGGGATGTGATCATCGTTGCTGAAGGGTCGATTACCCTGACTGCACAAGGAAAACAGACCGGGACCTGTGTGATGAAAAAACATGAGACCCTCCAGTGTTTTTTATCCGAAATTCTTGGGATGGACTCTCACCGGGCATCCGATGAGGCATGTACCCTCGAGCATACGGTATCAGATGAGACCATCGACCGGCTGGGAAAGCTCATAGGAACCCATGAACATCACCGACACCAGGAAAAGGGGAAACACCGAACACCCGCTGGAGAAAGGGCATGCAAAGGGGAAACTGACGAGTACTGCGAGTCCCCCGGCATCTCTGATTTTTCTGAGGGGGATGAGGTTGTCATCCAGTGCATCCATGGCAGAGCATGTGCCCAGCGCCTCCTCGATCTCGGCCTGGTACCCGGCGAGCACGCAACAATTAAGAGAAAATTATCCAATGGTGCGCTTGTCGTGCAGGTCAAGGGGTGCGATGTAGCAGTGAGCCCGGAGATCGCTTCAGCAATCGGCGTGGAGCGCTTGCCATGAAAATTGCCCTCCTGGGCAACCCCGGGGTGGGAAAATCCTTAATCTTCAACCAGCTCACCGGCCTTGGCGTTGAAGTAAACCGGTACCCGGGCTCATCTGTGGAACTGGAATGTGGCAATGTCTGCTACAAGCAGGAGAAGACCGAGATTGTTGACCTGCCGGGTATCTATTCCCTTGATGGCAATTCGGAAGAAGAGACGCTGGTGCGCACATTCCTGACGAGCGGCGGGGCTGATGTGATTGTTGCAGTCCTTGATGCCACAAAACTCGAAAGAAACCTCTACCTCTTTGTGCAGGCTGCGGAGTTCTCGCCAAAGATGATCGCAGTCGTCAATATGATCGATGCGGCCGAACGACAGGGAATGCACATCGATGCCGAAAGCCTTTCCTCACACATCGGAGTGCCCGTTATTCTGGCAGCTGCTTCGGAAGGAAGAAATATCGACAGGATTCTTCCGGTGGCGCTGGGACAGGCAACACCGGCAAAAGTCCACGTCCCGTACGACCACCATATCGAAGCAGCTTTAAAAAGCCTGGAAAAAACGATTGGGACACCCATGCATACGAACCTGCTGGCGCTGCAGGGAACAGGGGACGATACGGTACTGCTCGATGCTGCCGGGGCAATTGCACAGGAGATCGGGATGCGCCACCGGATGTCTGTGGGCCAGATCATAGCAACAAACCGGCACAACTTTGCCCGTGAAATTACGGCGTCTGTCGTCAAACGCACGGCCCAGAAAAAACCGTATGATCTCGACAGCCTGCTCACCCGGTCATTTCCGGGTATCCCAATCCTCTGTACTATTCTCTTCCTGCTCCTTTTGTCCGTGTTCATGATCGGCTCATGGATGGAAGAGATCATCGTCACGGTATTTACCACATCGGTCATCGCACCGTTTCTGGCCCTGGGATTGCCGCCCCTCTGGAATCAGATCGGTTTTTCGGTGCTCATTGCCCTGCAGGCAGGTCTTGGCATTGCATTTCCTTTCATATTTACCTTCTATATCGGGCTCTCCCTTCTCGAAGATACCGGGTATATGACCCGGGCTGCCTTCCTTTCAGACCGGGCCATGCACAGGATCGGACTTCACGGGGAAGCAATTATTCCCATGGTGATCGGTTTCGGCTGCACAGTCCCTGCGATTATGAGCCTCCGCCTGCTCAAGACCCGCAGGGAACAGACAATCGCAGCGATTCTTGTCACGATGATCCCCTGTTCTGCCCGGACGGTGGTTATTGCCGGTATTGTTGCTGCTTTTGTGGGAATCTTTTGGGCATTCTCCATCTACCTGATCATCTTTATCCTGCTCATTCTCACCGCAGTTGTGCTCAGCCGTATCACACCGGGGGAACAGTTCGGCATGATTGTAGAGATGTCAACGCTCAGGAGGCCTCAGGCACGTCTCGTGCTGGCAAAATCCTGGCTCAGGATCAAAGAGTTCCTCTTCATTGCCATGCCGGTCCTGATCGTCACGAGCATTCTTCTGGGCCTCTTCCAGTTTTTCGGGCTTACCGAATTGTTCGAGCAGTTGGTCGCTCCGGTAACCGTAACCCTGCTCGGGTTGCCGGGTTATGCATCTACAGCACTCCTGTTCGGTGTTTTCAGGAAGGAGCTCGCCTTTGAGACGCTGGCAGTGCTTGCCGGAACCGCTAATCTCGGAATGGTGATGACCAGCGTCCAGCTGTACACGTTTGCAATCGTCAGTGTGCTCTTTGTTCCCTGTGTATCGACAATTGCTGTATTATACCGGCAACTGGGAGCAAGAATTGCCATCATTACTTCCCTTTACACGGTTTTTCTCGGCCTGATCATAGGAGCAATTATAAACATTCTGATGAAATGATCAAACCATAAATGTACTCTTATAAGACAGGGATTGAGCAGATCGATCAGTTGTCCGGGGGATTCGACGCCGGGACCAATATCCTCATCCTTGCACCTCCCATGAGCTATGCCGAGCAGCTCGCTTATGCCCTGACAAAACCTCTCGAGGGGGAATATGCCATCACCCTTTCCACCAACGAACGGGCAGCCGAAGTGGTGGATTATTTTAAACTCTCGGGATCGGACAAGCGGTTTGTCGGGGTAATTGATGCCATCACCAAGAGCTCAACTCCAAGTATCATCGATACACCCCGGCTGATGTTTGTCTCAAGCCCTACCGATCTCACGGGTATCGGTATAAAATTTTCCAATATGATCGAGACCATCTTTGAGGGTGAATTTTCTGATGGGGAAGCGGGCCTCTTCCCACCTCCCATCCGGTTCTGCGTAAATTCGATCTCCACCCTGCTTATGTACCGCAAACTCGAGGTGCTGTACCAGTTTCTCCATGTCCTCACTGCAAAATTAAAAAAGATCGAGGGAATTGGCATCTACATCTTAAACAGCGAATCCTTCGATGACAAAACACTGTCTCTGGTAAAGCAGCTGATGAACTGTGTGATTGAGATCAAGATCGAGCAGAACATCAGCTACCTGCGTATCCAGGGAATTCGGGGTATCAGTCCGGACTGGCAGAAATTTTCCGTCAATAAAGGCCAGGTGACGATAATCCCATGATCTTCGGAGGCATGAACGGGGGGAAGGATATGCAGATCCTGACCATGAGGAATCACACCATGGGTATGAACCGGCTCGTGGACTCCATTCCGCAGTTTCCGTATTGAGGAGAGACCAGATGTCGTTTTTCTCTGCCGGTTCCGGGGTGCACCTGTGCTGACGTTTATCGGGCTGGGACTCTACGATAAGACAGATGTTTCGGAGAAAGGACTTGCCTGCATCCGGAATGCAGACCATGTCTATCTCGAATGTTATACCTCGCGGCTCATGGGCACAACAACAGAAGAACTCGGGATTTATTACGGCAAACCCGTTCACCCGCTCTTCAGGGAGGATGTAGAACAACACCCGGAAGAGATGCTGGATAAAGCAGAAAACAGCACCGTAGTCTTTCTTTGTGCAGGAGACCCGATGGTCTCTACCACCCATGCCGATCTGCGCATGCGTGCGGCAGAACGGGGTATCCGGACCGTTATCATCCATGCAGCATCCATTGCAAGCGCTGTCTGCGGGGTCTCCGGGCTCCAGAACTACCGGTTCGGCAAGTCCTGCTCGGTTCCCTTCCCGCAAAAGAACTGGTCCCCAACTACCCCCATTGATGTAATCGCACAGAACCTGTCCCTGCGCCTGCACACTCTTGTCTATCTTGATATCCAGAACGAACGGTATATGACTGTGCCGGAAGCGGTTGCTCTGTTAGAAGAGATGTCAAGAAAAAAAGGGATCGATATTCCGCTGTATGTCGGCATTGCCCGGGCGGGATCGGATGAACCGGTGATTGTTGCAGGAACGGGAGAGAAGATCCTTGCAGCGGATTTCGGGCCGCCACTCCATATCCTCATTGTCCCTGCTGAACTGCACGACATGGAGCGCGAATACCTGGAGATCTTTGCCGGACTATGAAGATCGCAGAATGCCGGGATGCACTTGCTGAAGTTCTTGCCTGCACCCGGAGTGCAGCACCCCCCAACACACCCATTGGACAAGAAGCCTCTGCAGTCATGGAGATGGCGCAGGCTTACCAGAAGGACGGGGGCACTTTTTACGGCAAAGGAGATCTCGTCAATGCCCTTGCAGCGTTCTTCTATGGAGCCGGGTGGCTGCATTTCGGGATATCAGCCGGCTTCATTATCTGCGATAGCCAGAAACCGTTCTGCCCGTTCGCAGGGCCATGGGAGAGACTGCCCCTGGCACTTTCAGAAAAACTGGGGGAGAAGACCCATCGGTACGAACGTCTTCTGAACACAGCCCGGTCTTCCGTGGAATGTGCAGGAGAGTCAGAAACTATCAGCAATACATTTGCCGGTACCATTCTTTGTATCACCCGGGTCTATGCAGCGCAGGGTGCACGGTACCGTGAGGCAGGATCCTGTGAAGACGCACTTGCCTGCTTCAGTTACGGGCATGGCTGGCTGGATGCCGGGGTTACGTGCGGGTACTTCCACATCCTGGCACACCGGGATATTTTTACGGTTTAGATGAATGCAACTATCAAAACTCAGATTTGTCCAGCATATGCTTTTTCTGGATAATAAAACGTTTAACCTTCGATTAATGGGGACTTTTTTTTAAATACCAGACGTTGGGGAGAAAAGTTTCATTAAATATTTTATGCACCAGTCAACCTGGCTGTAAAAGCGTTTATACTATGCATCATAACCTGTGTAAGTAGCAACCGGAAACGCTCATCATCGCCGGGAAGTAAGGAGTTTTATGGAGAAGTCACAGGTCAAATGGCTCTATATTTCAGTTGGGTTCTCCCTGGCCATTCTGATCATTATCCTGTACTTCACCATCAATGAAAATACCCTGACGTATCTCCGGCAGGTCAATATCTGGTTCCTGCTCCTTGCTTTTATGACCCATCTCCTGACAATGTGCTTCTGGGCGTTACGTGTCCAGAAGATGACGGGTTCCCTGGGGTACAGGATCGGGTTTTTTTACAGCCTGAACCTTGTCTTTGCCAACCTGCTCGCGGCTGCAGTCACACCGGCCCAGGCGGGGGGAGAGCCGGTCCGGATTCACGAGCTGTACAAAGCGAATGTCCCTCTTGGCGATGCCACGGCAATCGTCATCATGGAGCGGGTACTCGATGGGATCGTGCTTGCCCTGCTCGCGGCATTTGCCATGATAGTCCTGACCGAACAATGGAAGAGCCTGGGTGCAGTCTCCGAGGTTATGGTCTATATCACCTGGATCTTTGTGGTCGGCTGCCTGTTCCTGTTTTACCTGGCAGTAAAACGACCGGATGTAGTGAAAAGAGTGGTCAACCGGTGTACCTGCTATTTCACCAGAAAATGGGAGAGCCAGCGTGTCGAAAAACTGCTCGTGCGGGCTGACAAGGAGATTGATAATTTCCAGGCTGCGGTGATCAAGTTTGTAAAGAGTGCAAAAGGAGGGCTTGCCTGGGGTTTTCTCTTTACCCTGCTCTATTGGGTATCCGAGATTGTGACAGCCTCGTTGATCCTTGTCGGGCTCGGGCAGCCCCCCCTGTTTCTGGAATCCTTTGTCATCCAGCTCATATTGGCAATCCTGATGATGATGCCCTTAACCCCCGGAAGCTCCGGTATCGCAGAAGTGGGGGCAACTACCATGTATGCCCTCTTCATCCCGGCATCGATCGTGGGAATCTTTGTTGTCATCTGGCGGATCGTGATGTACTACTTCAATATCGCACTGGGAATCGGTTCGAGCCTTATCATTGTCCGGCGCGAAGCACACAAGCGCGAGTGACAGGAAACCCGGTTCTCCTTAACCCTTATCGCTGATCAGGACAACTCTTTTGTAACAGACATGACACAAGTGAGGTGCGAAGTCAAAGGAGTATTTGTCGCTATGGGTGATGCCGCCACGGTTCCTCTTGTGGTACTTACTGACGGCAATGAACGCCTCCTGCCGATATTCATCGGAATCTGGGAAGCGGTATCGATCAACAGCGCACAGATCAAAGAAGTGCTGCCACGACCATTTACCCACGATCTCTTCATCGAACTCTGTGCAAAATTTTCCATTACCCTGCGGTACCTGCAGATTGACAGTATCGAAGGCGGGGTGTATTATGCCCAGCTGGTGATGGGGTCCGGACAGCAGGACGAGTATCTCGACTGCCGCCCGAGCGATGGTATTGCACTTGCACTCCGGGGAGATGTGCCGATCTTTGTCGAAGAGAGCGTGCTCGCAACAGCAGGACAAAAGCCTGAAGAACTGCCCGATATGGTAGATCTGTTTACATTCCTGCAAAAATAAAAAGATTATTTGCGCCGGTGTTCGAGCTCTTTCATCACATCGTTCAGATCGATTCCCGCCGCCCGCAATGCAACGAGCAGGTGGAACAGGAGATCTGCGGTCTCTTCCACCGTGCGTTCATTGACCCCGTTCTTTATTGCAAGGATAAACTCGGTGGACTCCTCACCTACTTTCTCTAAGACCTTATCGATGCCTTTTTTGTCGGTCAGGAGGCGGGTGGTGTAGGATTCGGGCCGGGGGTTGTCTGCCCGTTCGCAGATCACATCCCAAATCTCGGCAATCATCCGGGGATCAACCCTGCCGTTCATGCGGTCTCCTGCGTGAGAAGCACTTCGCCCACTTCAAGCCCGAAAAACCTGCGGCAGAGGGTCCGCGCCTTCTCGATATTGCACCCTGCCTTTCCGATTGCAATACCAAGGTCACTTCGTTGCCGGACAAAGACATTGACCGGCCCGTTCTCCGGCCCGCGTTCAATCCTCACCACTTCAGCGGGCTTGAAGATATTGGCAATGAAGGTGTCAACAGAATCGGCATACTCGACCATCTCGATCCGTTTGCCGAGCACATTCTGCAGGCGCTTGATATTGTCGCCTTTCTTGCCGATGGCAAGGCCCATGTCACCCGGGCGGATCACATAGATGACCCGGTCGAACCGGTCATCTATCACGCAGTCGTTCGCCGTGGATTTTGTTAAGATTCTTAACTCTTCGATGTACCGTCGCTCTTTAAAGCCAATATTGCGTTCCATGGTAAAATCAATCCTATTGTATCCGCAGATTTTGGGATATTCGAAATTTTTACATTACTGGTATTTTCCGGGAAAACCCGGATGGTTTCGTGTTTGCCTTAAGATATCATCACACGCTGCTTATGTAAAAAAGTTTTGAAGAGATTATTAAAAAAAAAGTGTCTGAGACCTAAGGTCTCCGGGAATTGTTTGAAAAAAATTTTGGGTCTAGGCAGAGACTAGCGAATCAGGTAAATAACAGATACCTGTGCGCTGACGGTGATATCCCCCGCTTGGATCGGTGTGGGTGAAGCTGATTTCATCATCGCATTCCCTGCCTGGTACTGGTAATTCTCAAACAAGACCGGGGAATATCCTCCACTGATATCGGCGCTCTGCACACCAATAATGGCAGTGCCCATAGCTCCTGCAACGGTGTCAGCATCTGCACGTGCGCGTGAAACTGCCTTTTTTAATGCCTCAGTACGGAGAACCTGGGACTGTTCATCCGACAAGAGGAACTGGATGGAGCTTGCCTGATTGATACCGTTTGCTACTGCAACATCGATGACATCACCGGTTTTGTTCACATCATGGAGGGTGACGGTCAGGGTATTGGTGACCTGGTATGTGCGGATCTTCTGGTCAATGAGCGATTTGCTGTAGTCATCATATACCGGGTAAATATTGTATCCGGTAGTCTTGAGTGCGTCCCGGGGAATACCCGTTACTACAAGTGCGTCAATAACCTTTGCCATCCGTACTGCATTGTCCTGCTGGGCGATCTTCACGTCGGGATTTTCTGTCTGGACTGCAAAGGTGACCTGGGCCCGGTCAGGAGTGCCGATCACATTGCCGGTGCCGGATGCCGTGATCACTTTGCCGTTACTGAGGTCCAGGGGAGCTGCTGCTCCAAACCCGACACATGCCATCGCCATGATGACGAGTGCGATCATAAAGAGCGAACGTTTTTCGATCATATGTTATCACCTAATCATGACCGTAAAGGGGATTAAAGATTACTTTGACTGCGAAAAAACCCGCAGTTATGGCACGAATAGATAGTTCAGGAGATGGATAGACAATCGATCCGGCGTCATTTATCCTGAACAGCATCAATATCAGGGAATCCCGGAAGGGGCTTTTTCAGCCGTTCTTTGCATCGTGAATGCCCGTCTCCCCCAAACTACAATATAATTGAGAGCAAATAGTAACCCGATTCAGCATGGGAGCAACAATCGTAGAGAAAATATTTTCTAAAAAATGTGGCAGCGATATACGAGCCGGTGAAGTGGTCATGGCCCCGATTGACGGGGCAATGATCCATGATATTACCGGACCGCTTGCCATCCAGAAGTTCTACGAGATGGGTGGATCCAAAGTCTTTGACCCGGAACACGTCATCATGCTCTTTGACCACCAGATCCCGGCAGATTCCATTCCTGCTGCAGAGAACCATGTCTATATGCGGAAGTTTGCCTCCGAGCAGGGCATTTACAATTATGACATCAATGAAGGGGTCTGTCACCAGGTAGTCCTCGAAAAAGGAAGAGCAGCGCCGGGTGAGATCGTGGTGGGTGCAGATTCCCATACTTGCATGTATGGGGCTGCGGGAGCGTTTGCTACCGGTATCGGTTCTACCGATATGGGATTTGTCCTGAAGTACGGTGCCCTGTACTTCAAGGTGCCCGAGACCATCCGGGCCGAGGTATCAGGAAAGTTCCAAAAACGGGTCGGAGCAAAGGACCTGATCCTTTCAATTGCAGCGGATATCGGGGCCGATGGCGCAACCTACCAGGCTATAGAATTTGCCGGAAAGACGATCTCGAAACTCGAAATGTCGGGTAGGATGACGCTGTGCAATATGGCAATTGAGATGGGGGGAAAAGCCGGTATTGTCGCCCCGGACAAGATCACTTGGGAATACATGAAAAGCCGGCGCAAGATGAAGTCGTTCAAACTGGAGAGTGACGATGATGCAAAATACGCAAGTAAACGCATCTACAATGTTTCAGATATGGAACCGCAGGTAGCTGTTCCGCACAACGTGGATACCGGAGTACCGGTCAGCAGGGTTGCCGGGACCCATGTAGACCAGGTCTTCATCGGTTCCTGTACGAATGGGCGGTTTGAGGATCTTAAAGAAGCTGCAGAAGTGCTGGGCAAGAAGAAGTTCAGCCGGAATGTCCGGGTCATCATCATCCCGGCGTCCCGGGATGAATACTTAAAGACCTTAAAGGCCGGGCTTATCGAGAAGTTCGTAAAGGCCGGAGCCCTTGTGGAAGCACCGTGCTGCGGCCCCTGCATGGGGGGGGCATTCGGGCTCCTGGCACCCGGTGAAGTGTCGTTGTCGACATCGAACCGGAATTTCAAGGGACGACAGGGAAGTACCGAGGGCAAGGTATACCTCTGTTCACCGGCAACTGCGGCGGCTAGTGCGATCACCGGAGTCATCACCGACCCACGGGAGGTCTGAACATGAGAGTCTGGAAGTTCGGGGACGATATCGATACAGATGCCATCATTCCGGGCAGATTCCTCACCATCTATGATCCAAAAGAACTCTCAAAGCACGCTTTTGAAGGCACAAGGGATGAGTACGCAAAGAAGGTGAAAGCGGGGGATATCGTAGTCGGCGGCCGTAACTTCGGCTGCGGCTCCTCCCGCGAACACGCCCCGCTCGCCCTTATCGGCGGGGGGGTAAATGTGGTGGTAGCCCGGTCGTTTGCCCGGATCTTCTTCCGGAACTCCGTGAATGTCGGGGTTCTCCCCGTAGTCTGTAAGGATGCGGACAAGATAGCAGACGGAGCAACGATCACCCTGAATATCAAAAAGGGTACCATCGAAACTGACGGAAAGCAGTATAAGACCGAGCCGGTGCCGGAGTTTATGCAGGGGATTATCGATGCCGGCGGGCTTGTGGAATACGCAAAGAATCTCAATGAGGTACCGGTATGTACAAGATAGCGTCAATCGGAGGAGACGGGATCGGCCCGGAGATCGTAGCTGAGGGAAAGAAGGTATTAGAGGCGGCAGGAGAACGCTTCAATTTCGACATCCAGTGGACCGATTTTGATATCGGGGCTGACCGGTATATCAATTCAGGAAAACTCGTCACCGAGCAGGAACTCGATGAACTCTCGAAGTTTAAAGCGATCTATTTCGGTGCGATTGGCGATGAACGGGTTAAGCCGGGTATCCTTGAAAAAGGCATCCTGCTGGCACTGCGCTTCCATTTCGATATGTACGTCAACCTCCGGCCCATCAGGCTCCTGAGCGGCGTTGAGACCCCGCTGGCCGGCAAGACTCCCGCTGATATCGACTTTGTTGTCGTCCGGGAGAACACCGAGGACTTCTATGTGGGGATCGGTTCCCGGTTTAAGAAACACGAGAAGAAGGAACTCAATGTAATCCGCGATATGTACAGCGTGAAGTTCGGTCTCGATGTGGAGAGCGATGCAGAAGAGATTGCCTACCAGATCGGGGTCATCACCCGCGAGGGTTCACGCAGGGTCCAGACCTATGCCTTTGATCTTGCCATGAAACGGCAGAAGAAACTCACCTCAGTGGACAAAGCCAACGTGCTTT
Organism: Methanomicrobiales archaeon; assembly: GCA_025350045.1. Classification (GTDB taxonomy): domain Archaea; phylum Halobacteriota; class Methanomicrobia; order Methanomicrobiales; family Methanospirillaceae; genus Methanoregula. The sequence continues at coordinate 14,387 of JANXYM010000029.1, forward strand.
CGGACGTGTACGGGCTCTGGCGCGATGTATTTACCGAGACGGCAACAAAGTATCCCGATGTCAAAACGGATTTCAACTTCGTTGATGCCGTCACCATGTGGTTTGTCAAGAACCCCGAATGGTTCGATGTCGTGGTCACACCTAACATGTTCGGCGATATTATCACCGATCTCGGCGCCATGATCCAGGGCGGACTGGGCCTGGCCCCGGGCGGCAATATCAACCCGAAGGGCACCTCGATGTTCGAGCCAATCCATGGTTCGGCACCGAAGTACAAGGGCATGGGTGTGGCAAACCCGATTGCCACCATCTGGGCGGGATCATTACTGCTCGATCATATCGGTGAGCACACGGCAGCTGCCGCGGTGGTTACTGCCATCGAGCAGAGTATCAAAGACGGGGTTGTCACCAAGGATATGGGCGGCTCGGCCCGGACAACAAAGGCCGGAACCTATATCGCCGATTGTGTGAAGAAAGGGCACTAATTCTTTTTTAGAATATTTCGGATACACGCATTTGGGCAATCGACCGGTTGAACGGGATGCAAAATAACCGTGATTCTCCCTTGCGCCCGGCTACCATTTCACTTCCCTGTATCAGGCACAGGTATGCAATAATGTACGAACGAGACAATACTACTCAGTAACCATCACAGTCATACGGCGGGATCAGCATTTCTCAGAACGAAACAACGGATGTCCGGAACGAAAAACCTGAGATCACTATCGATGCTCTGTTGACGCGAATCAAATCCCGGAAAAAACAGCCGCTCTGCATAGGAATCGATCTCACCGGTTCGGAACGGCGTCCTTCCGGGGTCTGTGTATTACGGGGAAAGGATGCCTGCCTCTCGCTGGTATCTTCGGATGAGGATATTATCAGGATTGTTGAAGATAACGGGGGTGGGCTCATCTCAATCGATTCATCGCTGGGCCTGCCGGCAGGCAGGTGCTGCGTTCATGACTCCTGCGAATGCCGGAAATACGGTATCATGCGGGAGTGCGAGAGGATTCTTCGTAAGAGAGGAATAAGGGTCTATCCCACGCTGATCCAGAGCATGCAGAATCTCACCCTCCGGGGAATCAAGCTGGCCAGGATATTCCGGGACACCGGTTGTACGGTGATCGAAAGTTATCCCGGAGCGGCGCAGGACATCCTGCAGTTTCCCAGAAAAAAGATCAATCTCCGGCAGCTTGAGACCGATCTCATGGCTATGGGAATTATCCCTCATTCTGACAGGGAACCTGTTACGCATGACCAGCTCGATGCCCTCACCTCTGCACTTGTCGGCTATTTCCACCTGGCCGGGATGTACGAAGCGATAGGGAATGAGGCCGAAGGGTACCTGATACTTCCGAAGTTGAGTGGCCGGGATAATGACTGACACCGTATGATCATGTAAAATGACCCGCCGTTGGACGTGAGGAATGGAGTCCGGAATCTCCGCCATTTTTCTTCGGACCGGTTTCTTAAAAAATCGGTAAATAGCCGCACCACGATGAATGTGAGAAGACCATGGTCCATTACAAACGATAGTACACGGTGCTCGGATATCTTGCCCTGATAATGGTGGTACTTGCCTGCGGGTGCACATCCTCCTCATGAAGTGAAGCCGGCAGTAGTTCCGGCATTGTTGAAGACATAAGATTCCATTCGTCACTTGCCGAGTTTGCAGGCACCTATGTCAATGTCGACAACCCGGCTTCGTCCATCATCCTGTACCCTGACGGCGCTGCCCGTATACAGACAGGGGCTTCGGGAATTGACACTTCTGTCTATAGGGAAATGGGCATCCTGAAACTCGCGGATGGGATGGTAATTGGGGATTTTCCCCTCAAAAACAGGACATTGACCTATCTGGGAATGACTTTTAGAAAGTAACTTTTTTATCTCTGCTCCGGAGCCATCAGATAGGCCCCGGTGCCGAATGCCCGGAGGAGTGCACCGGCACGGATCCTTTTGGTGAAGATCACCGGGAATGCATCCGGATTACGGGGAAATTGGGGCAGGGGGGGCATAAAGATCCCGGTGGGGGAAAATAGGGGCTCATAAAGGGTGAAGAACGTTTTTTAATCGTCATACAATGACATGTGAGTGTATAAGAAGTGAGAAAAGGGGAGGGGACGTTTTCCTCCATAAAAAATCTTTTTTATCAACACCCGACTATCTTATCCCAGCGGTGCGACAGTCGTGCCGTAAATGTCATTGAGGATTGGTGCAAGGGCTGTGTATATAGCTGCAAGGCCGCTGATGATTCCAATATACCCGGCAACAACAGTGAACATCCCGGTACCCGTTGCAGCGCCCGCGGCTTCGAGGAAGAACACAAGTGCAAGCGTCCCGAGGACGATCTGGAGTGCACGTGACATCTTTAACGATCCGATAAACAGGATGAGCGTGAAAAGTCCCCAGAGAGCAAGATATGCTGCCATTGCACCTGCACCACCCGTATCTTTTGCAAGACCAAGCACCGGCATGAGCAGGAGTGCTGCGAACGAGAACCAGAAGAGGCCGTACGAGGAATAGGCTGCCATGCCATAGGTATTACCCTTCTTCCACTCCATCAGGCCGGCAGTGAACATGGCAAACCCGCCCATGAAGATCGACATGGCAAGAATCATGGATCCTGCCTGAATGATTCCTGCATTGGCAAGACCCAAGAGGACACCCGGCATGCCGTATCCCAGAAGACCCAGTGCCCCGGCTCCTGCTGTAATGTCCTTAATCTCAACAATAGATCTCTTGTTACTGGTTGTTTCAGTCATCTGCAATCAAACCTGTATGAATATTACTAACTTTTTTTTGCTGGTATATATGGAAGATGATTTCTACCTTTGATTAAACCTCCCGAATCCTGATAGAGATCCCTGTTGTCAGAGACACCCCTACACTCCTGCATCATCTCTTCCCATTACGGTATACAAAACCCTGGTTTACCCAACCACCCCCATCGTTTTGCACCCGTTCAGCCAACGCTTTGCGTGGAGGACAGACAGGAACGTCATCCTCCGGGCCGGAACCGGATCGGGTACCTCCCCCTCAGGGGGATACCCCTCAGGTTTCCGGAGGGACCGTGCAATGACTTATGTCGGAGTTCCACACGAACCGTTGGCAATGAACCTGCAAGAAGGGGGGATCCCCATGGGGACCCTGCAACTCAGGGGGATAGATAAGGGGGAACCCCCCTTGATCCCAAAGGGGTACCCCTACAGTTTCCTGAAGCATCACTTTTTATGAGTTATTTCAGATTCTTTCGGAAGATCAGGAAAATCGAGATCCTCTTCCTCATCCGGCTTTCGGGAGAAGAGGGCCCGGAAAAAACCGGGCTTCTTTTTCGGAGGCGAGACTGAATACACGGGCTGGCCTGCTATGCGTTTTTTTGATACGGCCAGATCAGGAATAAAAACCTCGGCTTCGGCAAGCCCTTCTTCGACCTGCACTTTCTCGGTGATATCCGTTACACAACCCGCTATTGAGACCGTTTTTCCGTTCTTTAAGAGCGGGATCTCATTGACTTCAAGCTGTAGGATGCGCCCGTCCCACGAACTCAACTCCAGCCGGTACGGGGGTTCACGCCGCCCGGACGAGATCGCCTTTAATGTCCGTTCAAGTCCCGCGGCATTTATCGGATTATGAGTGAGGTAATCCGTCCAGGTGCGTTTTCCTTCCTTCGGTCGGCACCCGAGGAGTGCCCGCAGGCGCGGGCTCACAAACATCATGGTATGATCAGGAGTGTGGGTAAAATACATCTGGTTCCCGCTCTCAATAGCGAGCAACAGTTCCTCATCCTTCTTTTTTATCGCCTTCTGCTCACTCTTTATCCGGGTGATATCATGACCCGTGGCTACGATCGATTCAACCGTGTTGGATTTGTTCAGGACAGATTTTGCCGCCCAGCTGAAACATCGCATTCCCCGGGGTGTCTGGATCCATTGTTCCACGGTACAGGCAAATGGCGGACGAAAGAGCCGGGTCATCTGGGTTGCGATGACATCGGCATACCGCTCACTGGTGACCGGCATGAAGACACTGCCTGCCAATACTTCCTTTGATTTCCCAACCGCTTCGCAGTAAGCGGAGTTCACAAAGAGAAGGCGGCCTTCAGGATTGAACTGAACAATCAGATCCTGCTGGCATTCCACCAGATCCCGGTACATCGTGTCCGTGGTATCCATCATCCTGACCACTGTTTCCTTTGCCGGTTCATGACGGGATTACCGGATAAAAGAGGAACTGGCTGCTCCACACAGGATCATCTGTTGCAGAACTATTAATGTTGCACGATTTTTTAAGGCTGTCGTGAGCCCATTTCAGCCCGCACGTTCGCCGGGGAATCGGGAGGAGTTTTTTAATCAGGTGTCCACATGAAAAAGCGGCCGGTCACTTCTCCCGGACTGGAAAGGAGTGATCATTCTTCACCAGGGTGTGCCAGCTGACCTACCCAGGGAATCGTGCGATGCTCTATCTTTTTCAGAACCAGGGTGAACAGAATACCGAGAATTGCACAGATGAATATTCCTACATAGAGTTTTTCGATCTCAAAGGTCTGCCACGCGTTCCAGATCATGGCACCGATGCCATGATTTGCTGAAACGAACTCAACACCCACGACAACAATCAGTGACATCCCAAGGGCAATCCGGATACCGGTAAAGATCATGGGCAGGCTCGCGGGTAACACGACCCGGGTGAACAGTTGCGTTTTTGAGGCTCCGTAATTTTTCGCAACTTCAAAATAAACCTTGTTGATGTTTCTCACTCCCCCCATTGCGTTAATCAGGGTGATAAAGAAACACCCGAATGCGATGGCCATTATCTTTGAGAGCTCCCCGATTCCGAATATGACCATGAGCAGGGGGAAGATCGCCAGCTTGGGGATGGGGTACGTTGCTGCAACGATCGGGTCGAGAAACAGCCGGGTTTTTTCTGATACACCCATGAGGAGACCAATAGTAATTCCGGGGATAGTCCCAATGAGAAAACCTACAAACACCCGGAACAGCGTAATGGAGAGATTGGTCTGGATCTCGCCATCCGCCAGCATCCCAAAGAACGCAAGGAAAATAAGTGACGGGACCGGGAAGAAGAGGGGATTTATTAACCCAAGACGCCCGCACAGTTCCCAGAGGAGAAGTACCCCGGTTAGAGACACCAGCGGAAGAAGCACAGGATAGACCCGGTCAGCATTAAGCATCATCATGATCTCCTGTCATTGATCGCTCGACTTCGAGCCGGATACTGTTCCAGATCTTCGTTTTGAGTGCAAGGAACTCCGGTGTATTTTCCAGATCGATATCCCTGGGCCGGTCAATACCGACCGACAACACGTCCTTGATCCGGCCGGGGACACTCGTCATCACGAGCACCCGGTCACCGAGCAGGATCGCTTCATCGATATCATGGGTTACAAAGATCACGGTTTTTTTATGATCACTCCAGATCTTCAGGAGCTCTGCCTGCAGGATGAGCCGGGTCTGGGCATCGAGCGAACCAAAAGGTTCGTCCATGAGGAGGATCTCCGGGTTATTCACAAATGCCCGTGCAATCGCGATTCTCTGTCGCATGCCCACGGACAGTTCGTGCGGGTTCCGCCAGGCATGCTTTGAGAGGCCCACCCGCTTTAAAAAATCCAGGGATCGGGCATACCGCTCTTTCCGGGGCACCCCCCGCATTTCCAGGCCGAATGCAACATTATCCATGACATTCATCCAGGGAAAGACACCGTGTTCCTGGAAGACCATGGAATTCATTGGACCGGCATGGTTATTCCCGGAATAGCACACTTCCCCGGAACTGGGTTTTAACAGGCCGGCTATAATCTTGAGGAGGGTTGATTTACCACAGCCGCTGGGCCCGAGAATGCAGAGAAATTCCCCTTCTGTAGTTTCAAAACTGATGTCGTCAATTGCCCGGGTGGCTTTTTCGCCTTCGCCAAAAATTTTTGAGATATGCCGGCATGCCAGTTTCATGTAGTTTGTTGCCTGCCATCAGTTGTATTGTGTAATACCCCGTTGGCATAGGTTACATAACTCATATCGTACAGTTGATCATCGTTCAACTTCTGGGTGATCTTTTTGTTTGCATACATCCAGTTAATGTAACCTCTTATGGGCTCCCGGGGCAGATTGCCGTCAGCAGCAATCGGGTACCAGCAGCTCTGGTTCAGCAGCTCCCGGTCAAGATGTGTATAATTCCCGAGGATCACAAGGTTCCGTTCCGTCTTTCCTTCGTTATATTGTTTCACGCCTTTAAGGTAGGCAACCATAAACCGCCTCCCCAGATCAGGATCCTTATCAAGGAGAGCGGGGCCGTAATAGAGGGGGATGGGCCAGTCAGGGAGGAAATCCTGTGCCGGTACAAGTACTACGGCCGAACCGTTGTTTATAGCCTGGGTGATATACGGTTCCGTGACAAGGCCGGCATCAACGGCACCATTCTTGAATGCCGGGATAACGGATGCAAAGTCCATATCCACAATCTCGACATCGTCACGGGAAAGGTTGCCCAGAGCAAGGGCACGATAAAGATCGTAATCCGAATCCCGTTGTGCGATCTTCCGGCCCTTCAGATCAGCTACGTTTGTAACAACCCCCTTATCGAAAAGGTCTTTTCGCACCATCAGAGCATAAGCAGTACAGGAACCCGGCGTAAGTCGTCCTTTATCGGCAACGATACGGACATGTTCACCTTTTGCGATTACGTTGATCAGCCCGATTTTTACCGGCCCTGTTGAAGCGCCGATATCACCATTAATCAGGAGGGGGAGAGCTGCTGCGGTCAGGGTCTTTTCAAGCCTGACATCTATTCCCTGTTCTGCAAAGTAGCCTTCATCGATGGCTATGTAAATAGGGCCGTTTGCAGTTGTGGGCTGATATGAAACCGTGACCGTTTTCATAGCAGGCGCAGGAGAAAGGCATCCGCAGATTATTACGCCGCAGACAAGCAACGTCATAAAAAACAGTACATTTTTCATGGATCTATCACCTATGATATGAACGGGATATCACTTAAATCATGTTTTTTTCTCCCGCGGGAATGCCTGCCGTTTCCGTGTTTTTTAACGAAGTTTTCTTTAAGGGTTTCACGGACTGCAGGACGCTGTGCGTTGAGCGGGAAGAATATCCGATCCTTTGAAAAAAGGGCAGAAGGGAGATAGATTCAATAATAATCATAGGAGAGGTTTTACTAACACCATGAATGCTGAACCCGAGCGTTTTACCATCGGAGATCTTATATTTAACTATAACCAGGATCCGGACCATAATGCCATTGAATCCCCGGGATACCTGCCGCTCACCTATCGTGATCTTCGGAAACAGGTTCTTTATGTTATCAAATCACTCAATGCATTGGGATATCACCGAAACGACAGGATCGCCGTTATCGCACCTGCAGGTCCTGAAACAGCAGTCCTCGTTGTTTCCATAATGGCAGGATTTACTTTTTTCCCGCTTAATCCTCATTATAAGAAGAAAGAGTTTGAGAGTAATTTCTCCCAACTTAAAATAAAAGCTGTCATTATACAAAATGGGTGTGAGACCGAAGCCAGTGAAGCGGCTATATCAGATAATATTCCCATTATTCAGTTAATACCGCTCAATAATAAAGCCGGGATATTTTTACTGGAGCCGGCTCAAGAACAGAAGCCACGGGATGCTGAATTTGGAAAATCCTCGGATATTTCTCACATATTTTTAACATCAGGAACTACAGCCGAGGCAAAAATAGTTCCTCTTTTACAGAGACAGTCTTTCCTGGCAAGGCCACTACAGATAAAGCCACTGAAAATTACCCGTACTGACAGATGTCTTCACATTGTGCCATATTATCACGGGATGGGCATCGGACTGCCTCTTCTGTGCGTATGGCTTGCCGGAGGGACGGTAATCTGTGTAAAAGACTTTATTCCTTCGGATTTTTTTTCCCTTCTGGAATCATACCGCCCTACCTACTATATGGCCGGACCTGCACATCATCAGGCCATCCTTCAGGAACTTAAAAAAAGATCCCGGTATAATCTGAAAAATAATTCGCTGCGCTTCATTCTTACAGGTTCCGCATCTCTACCCGCCAAGGTATGCCACGAACTGGAGGCTTTACTGGGGGCCCCGGTTGTAGAACATTTTGCCTCATCTGAAACAGGGACGATATCCATCAATTTCCCTCCCAAACGGGGATCGGTAGGCATTCCGGTAGTTGAGCATCTGGCTATCATAAATGGGAACGGTACCTACCTCGGACCATATGAACAGGGAGATATCGTTGTTAAAGGAGAAACGGTTTTCAGCGGGTACGAAAATGCTCCCGATGAAAACAAAGCCGCTTTTACTGACGGCTGGTTCAGGACGGGAGATACGGGATACCTCGATGACGACGGATATCTCTTCCTCACAGGTCGTAAGAAAGACCAGATCAATAAAGGGGGAGAGAAAATATCACCGGAGGAGATTGATACCTTACTTCGGTCTCACCATGGGGTATCTGAGGCGATGGCGTTCCCGGTTTATGATCCCGTTCTTGGAGAGGATATCGCTGCCATAGTCGTGCCAGCTGATGAAAAGATAACCGAAACCGAGCTGAGGATGTATCTCCTTGACCGACTCGTCCCGTTCAAGGTACCCCGCAGGATCTATTTTGTTGATAAGATTCCGAAGAATGCCGCAGGCAAACCCCTACGACATGTGGGTTCAGAGCGATATAGTCAGCGATAGTCATATCATAAGGAAAAAGGCATACAAAATCGGATTTAAACCGGGATTGGTTAAAAAATGATATCGCTAAAGGCTTATGGTGGTTTCTCCAGATCGTTGAAAAAATATTAGGAGATTCCGGCGCATCCGGGTTCCATTTCTTTTACCCGGTATTTGTCGTATTCCGCAGCACCCCGTTGGCATAGGTCACATAACTCATGTCAAACAATTGATCTTCGCTCATATTCTGGGAGATCTTCTTGTTTGCATACATCCAGTCCAGGTACTCCCTGACAGGTTTTTTCGGCACAGTGCCGTCAGCTGCAATCAACCACCAGCAGGTCTGGTTCAGCAGGTCCCGGTCAAGATGCGTGTAATTCCCGAGAATCGCAAGGTTCCGTTCCGTTTTCCCTTCATTATATTGTCGTACTCCCTGCAGGTACGCAACCATGAAACGCCTTCCCAGCTCCGGATCCTTATCAAGGAAAGCCGGGCCGTAATAGAGGGGAAACGGGTTTTCGGGTATGAAATTCTGTGCCGGTACCAATATGACGGCTGAGCCGCTATTAAGGGCAAGGGTGAGGAACGGTTCAGCAACAAGACCGGCATCGATTGCCCCATTCTTGAATGCCGGGATAATCGTTGGGAATTCCATCTCAACGGTGTCCACATCATTACGTGAAAGGTTACCCACAGCCAGGGCACGATAAAGATCGTAATCTGAATCGCGTACTGCAATCTTCCGGCCCTTCAGATCGGATACGTTCGTGACGAACCCTTGATCGAAAAGGTCCTTACGTACCATTAAGGCATATCCGGTACAGGAGCCCGGAGCAATGCTTCCTTTATCGGCAACAATTCTGACGTGTTCGCCTTTCGCTACTGCGTTGACCAGTCCGATCTTTAACGGTCCCGAGTATACAGCAATGTCCCCGCTCAGTACGAGAGGGAGAGCTGCTGCAGTACTCGGGACCTTTACCAGCTCCACGTCAATTCCCTGCCGGGCAAAGAAGCCTTCTTCCTTGGCGATATAGAGCGGCTCATAGTCAGCGATAGGGAGGTACGCTATCCTGATCGTTTTCATTGCAGGAGCCGTTGCTACCGTGGGAGACGGGAGTGCCTGAGATATGCATGCAGTAACAGTAACCGCGGAAATAATCAGGAGGATTAGAAATAATAATTTCAGTTTCAATGTTATCACAAATGACTCTCTTGATGTTCACGGCAATCCCTTTTTAATTTTTTTCTTTGTTCCTGATGAATTCCGGGAGATGTTGTAGTAATTGGATTGTCCAGCTTCCCGTGGGTATAGGGTGTATAGCTCAGGTCAAACAGCTAATTATCGGAAGGGATCCGGGTAATCTTCTTGTTTGCAGACCTCCAGTTCGTATCGCCGAGAAGGATCATTCCCTCATCCGCGATTATCCGGACAGGTGCACCTTTGGAGAACATACGATATGTACCGGAACCTCACTTTTCCGGGTTCATGGCGCAGGAGAATCAGATAAAAAAGCACATATTGAATATTCCCTATCTCCTATAACCTACGGAAATATTCATGGAAAATGAAAAAAGCCTCTGTGTCAGGGATCTTATTGTAAACGGCAGCCAGGATCCGGATTCACCTGCGATCGAATCCCCGGGATACCAGCCGCTCACCTACCGCGACCTGCGAGCGCAGATAACGTACGTGGTTCGATCCCTGAACGCCCGGGGCTTCCGTCCGAATGACAGGATTGCCGTCACCATGCCAAACGGGCCGCATGCCGCAGTCGCGATCCTGTCAATTATGGCCGGGTTTACTGTTATTCCCTTTAATTCCCAGTACAAAGAACCGGAATATGCCTCGCTCTTTTCCTTTCTTGGGATCAAAGCGGTCCTTGTGCAAAAGGGAGAGGCCTCTGCAGCCGGTACCGTTGCAGAAGCACACAAAATCCCCGTTATCGAAGTCAGTTGTTCGCAGGAAACAGCCGGTTTATTTACGCTCGTTCCCGAAGCTGATACCAAAGCCAAAGAAGCCATATACGCAACTCCACGGGATATTGCAGCCATTAAGCTCACTACGGGCACTACTGCAAAACCAAAGGCTGTTCCGGTCAGCCAGAAACGTTTTTTTGCAGGAATGCAGATACTGAATGCATTCTCCGGCCTCAGTCATAAGGATAAAAACCTCCATTTTTTATCGCTGGACACGGGTTTTGGCTTTGAAACCCCTCTGGGGGGTACCCTTCTTACAGGGGGATCTCTGGTCTGTCTCCGGGATTTTATACCATCAGATCTTCTGAACCTCCTCGTTACCTGCCGGCCAACCTATTACTGGGGGGGGCCGGCACATCATCAGGCTATTATTAAGGAACTAAAAAAGGTCCCCCGGGATCAACTGGCACATCTTTCTCTCCGGATGATCTGTTCAGGCTCTGCAGCGGTATCTCCGGCAATCACACAGGAATTGGGTTCATTACTCGGAATTCAGGTTATCGATGTATACGTTATGTCGGAGGCATACATCTCCATAAATAATCCCCCAAAACAAGGTTCAGTAGGGATTCCCTTCATCAGCGAACTGGAAATCCGGGATGATAATGACCATACGCTTCCGGCAGGCCAGGCCGGGGAGCTTGTTCTGCGGGGGGAACTGGTGTTTGACGGGTACCTGGACGCACCGGAAGAAAATGCTGCGGCATTCAGGGACGGCTGGTTCAGGACGGGCGATATAGGGTATCTCGATAATGAGGGGTATCTCTTCATTACGGGTCGTAAAAAGGAGATGATCAACAAGGGAGGTAGAAAGATCGCTCCCGCGGAGGTTGATGCTGTCCTGTTGTCTCATCCTAGAATAGTGGATGCAATGTCATTCATGGTTCACGATCCCTTACTCGGGGAGGATATCGCAGCCATGGTCGTGCCGGCTGATGAAAAGATAACTAAAACCGAGCTGCGGATGTACCTCCTTGACCGTCTGGTCCAGTCCAAAGTCCCCGGGAGGATCTATTTTGTGGATAAGATTCCCCGGAACCCTGCGGGAAAACCCCTGCGGCACATGGGCACAAAGAAGTATTCCTGACACTAACCGACAAATCATTCAGATACGTGCAATATTCCCATGGTCCCTGGAACGAGGGGGATTTTTTCATCACCGGTACCTGCAGACAATCGGTGAATAGTAAACAGATTCGGACAGGCAAAATTTTCAATAGCCGTCACTTACTATGTTGGGGACGATGGAAAACTTCGGATTTTTTACCATCAGGGATATGATCTTTCATGGTAATCAGGATCCGGACCATACTGCGATTGAATCCCCGGGATACCAGCCGCTCACGTACCGTGACCTGCGAGCGCAGATTACCTCGGTAGTAAAAACCCTCAACTCTCTGGGGTTTAAACGAAATGACAGGATCGCCGTGGTAATGCCGGCCAGTCCGGAAACGGCGGTCTGTATTGTATCTGTAATGTCAGGATTCACGGCTCTTCCGATCAATCCTCAGTATAAGATGCAGGAATTTGAGGCCTTTTTTTTATCTGCCGGAATTGCAGCCATTGCTATTGAAAAAGATTTAAAAACCGCGGCGAGAACTGCAGCCAATAACCAGAACATCCCGGTTATAGAAATAATTCCCGATAGCCGAACGGCGGGAATATTTTCACTGGAACCAGTAAATCCGGATGAAACACAAAACGCAGTGTTTGCAGGTCAAGAAGACACCGTTACCCTGGTGCAGACATCCGGAACAACATCTATTCCAAAAATGATCCCCTATTCGCAAAAATTGTTTTGCGAAGCATGCCATACCTATCGGCAATTGCTGCACTACAGCAACAAGGACAGAAGTCTGCTCATTATTCCTTACTATCATATTCTGTACCTTGGAACACTCCTCGCTACATTGTCTGCCGGAGGGACGGTAATCTGCACAAAGGATTTTATTCCTTCTGATTTTCCCCGGCTGTTAACGACAACCCGGCCAACTTTTTACTGGGGAGTACCTGCACTTCACCAGGCAATAATTATGGAACTTATGAAGCTCCCGTTGGAAACAACAAGAGCCGATTCATTGCGTTTTGTCGGGACGGTATCCTCCTTCATGCCCGACACCCTCCGAAAAGAGATGGAATCACGGCTGGGGACCCCCATGATCGAAGTGTATGGTATGTCCGAAGCGGTACTGATATCACTCAATGTACCCTACAAAAGCGGATCCGTGGGAATCCCCGCGATAGAATTTCTCAAAGTAATGGATGAAGACGGTTTTTCCCTGGGCAGCAGAGAACAGGGTGAGATAGTAATAAAGGGTACGATAGTCTTCAGCGGGTACGACAATTCACCGGAAGAGAATGCTCAAGCATTTCATGACGGCTGGTTCAGAACCGGAGATCTGGGACACATCGATACTGAGGGATACCTCTTCATCACCGGCCGGAAAAAGGAGTTGATCAACAAGGGTGGGGAGAAGATCTCACCGGAAGAGATTGATGCCGTTTTACGGTCGCACCCGTGCGTGAAGGAGGCGATGAGCTTCCAGATTCATGATCCTACCCTAGGAGAGGATATTGCGGCTATGGTGATACTGGCGGATTCCGCTGTGTCTGAAGAGGAATTACGCAGGTACCTTCTCAACCGCCTAATCCAGTTCAAGGTCCCCAAAAGGATCTGGTTTGTTGATGCTATTCCGAAAAATCCGGCTGGAAAACCATTGCGGTACGTGGGCACAAAGAGGTATTCCTGAAACGGCAGACATACCCACTCATCTCCATGCTCAGGTCCACAGAAATTGCAAGTCGCTTTCCTTCGCAGGATGTTATGAAGATTGTTGCATGATACACAGATTTGGACAGGCAAAATTTTCAATAGCCGTCACTTACTATGTTGTAACGATGGAAAACTTCGAACTTTTTACCATCAGGGATATGATCTTTCATGGTAACCAGGATCCGGACCATTCTGCTATTGAATCCCCGGGATACCAGCCGCTCACGTACCGGGATCTCCGGACGCAGATTACCTCGGTAGTAAAAACCCTCAACTCTATGGGGTTTAAACGAAATGACAGGATCGCCGTGATAATGCCGGCCGGTCCTGAGACTGCAGTAAGTATTATTTCCATTATGGCAGGATTTACATCACTGCCTCTCAATCCCCAGTATAAAGCGCAGGAATTCGACAATTATTTCTCAAAATTCCGGATAAAAGCCATTATTGTACGGGAGGGTTCTGATACCGCTGCCCGGGCTGTGGCAATATCACATAACATCCCGGTTATTGAATTACAACCAGACTCGGATATTGCAGGAAGATTCGAGCTGAAATCAGCGATATGTCCTTCTCCCCAGGAGGCAGTTTTTGGATTGCCATCTGACATCGTCAGTCTGATGCTGACATCCGGCACCACATCCACACCAAAAATTGTGCCGTATTCCCAGAAACTGTTCAGCAAAGTTACTCATGCGTATCGCGATTCATTACAAGTAACACCTTCTGACAGGAGCCTGCATATTGTTCCCTATTTTCACGGTCTGGGAATTTTAGGAACGCTCCTTGTGCCACTCCTCGCAGGCGGAACGGTAATCTGTACAAAGGATTTCATTCCCTCAGATTTTCCCGGCCTCCTGAAAACAAGCAGGCCCACTTATTATTGGGGCGTACCGGCACTTCACCAGGGTATCTTGTACGAATTGAAAAAAGTCCCGGCAGAAGAACTCAAAAATAATTCACTTCGCTACATAGGTACCGTCTCTGCGTTCATGCCCGATAATGTACGCTGTGAACTGGAATCGTTATTGGCTACTCCCCTGACTGAAGTGTATGGGATGTCGGAAGCAGCGTATATCTCGCTTAATTTCCCCTATAAATGTGGATCCGTAGGCATTCCTGTGATCGAGTCCTTAACTATCATGGATGAAAACTACGATCCGGTCAAACGCGGTGAAACGGGGGAGATTGTGATTAAAGGTGGGGTGGTCATCAGCGGATACGAGAATGCCCCGGAGGAGAACAAAGCAGCATTCGTTGACGGCTGGTTCAGAACCGGAGATCTGGGACACATCGATACTGAGGGATACCTCTTCATCACCGGCCGGAAAAAGGAGTTGATCAATAAAGGCGGGGAGAAGATATCACCGGAAGAGATTGATGCCGTTTTACGGTCGCACCCGGGCGTGAAGGAAGCGATGAGCTTCCGTATTCATGATCCCGCCCTAGGAGAGGATATTGCGGCAATGGTGATACTGGCGGATTCCGCTGTGTCTGAAGAGGAATTACGCAGGTACCTTCTCAACCGCCTAATCCAGTTCAAGGTCCCAAAAAGGATTTGGTTTGTTGATGAAATTCCAAGAGGTCCAACCGGTAAACCACTCCGGCAGGTAGGCACGGAACGGTATTCATGACACATACGCTACCTTCTTGATTATCGGGTCCAGTTCAAGGTCCCCAAAAGGATCTGGTTTGTCGAAGCAGTCCCGAAAAATCCGGGTGGAAAACCGCTCCGGAATAGAGCAACCCGGGAATATTCCTGAGCATTACAGTTTTTTACAACCAACGGACTGCCACAACCGCCCGGTTTTTTTCCTGATGCCCGGGTTCCGGTTCCCATGAGTGTTCTCCCGCACAGACGGGAATAAATCAACATATTGAATAGTTCTTGTCAACAATGAGATATGGAACAGTCCATGGAGAATGAAAATCATCACTCCGTTAAAAAGGAGAACCTTCCCGGCCCCACAACGATCGAAGAGGAACTCCAGCGGCTCTGGAAAGATATCCTGGATCTCCCTTCAGTCACACCCGATGATGATTTTTTCCTGTTCGGGGGAAATTCACTGACCGCGATCGAACTGCTCATCAGGATCCAACGGGAATATAAAGTCAATTTTCCTCCCGATACGATCTACCGGTACCCGACAATCCGGCAACAGGCGGTTCTGATAGCCGGGAAGGTGGCCAAAACACCACAGTATCACACGCTGATCGTCCCGATACGCGAGGGTGGGATTAAGCCTCCCCTTTTCTGTATCCACCCCCTTGGCGGTTGGATGGATCATTATACCCGGGTCTCCCCATATATTGACAGGAACCGGCCTATATTCGGGATCCGGGCACGGGGGCTCGAACCAACGGAGGTCATGCCCCTGACTGTGGAAGAGACGGTGCGGGAGCAGGTGGATGCAATAAAAAGCGTCCAGAAAGACGGGCCCTACCATATTATGGGATTTTCCAACGGGGGAACTATTGCCTATGAACTTGCCTGTCAGATTGCCGAAAAAGGAGACCGGGTTGCATTCCTGGGCCTCATCGATGTCTCTGCGCCGGCACCTGAAGTCAGGTATTTAAAGACCCTGACAAAAACATTTTTTCCCGGCCGGATTTTAGGGAAGATCCCGGCTTTTATTGAAAGCCATCTGAAAGCAAACCCTGACAGCAGAATATTTTTCATCGTTTCAAAGTCCATAAGATTCGTTTTTCACAAGACATTGTTCAGATCGGGTTCCAAATCCCTTCCTGCATCAGTATCTGATGATTTTTTTGATGCTACCTTTGACCAGACAATTCTGGCACGGTATCCCAAAGAAAGCCATAATCACATGAAAGCGCAGATGAAGGCATCGCGTATCTATCTCCCTCACCAGCTCCCCGGTGATCTCATTCTTTTCTCGACTATGCCCGATCCCATCCTGTTTCCCGGGGATATTACACGGGGCTGGAGTTCCTACGTAACCGGTAAAACAACAGTTATTGATGTCACCGGCGATCACAGTAATCTGTTCGATGAGCCACATCTTGGGTATCTTGGACTGAGAGTTGACAAGAGCCTGGCGTCGGTCGATGAACGTGGATAATGCAATCGGGGATTTACTGGATTTCCGCACCATCAGCATAGGACAATTTTTTTTACCAGAACCCCGTGGAAAGGTTCCTGTACTGGAAAACGACAGAGTACATGTCTGGTCAGCGGAGTACTCTGATCTCGATGCATGTTATGAGAGCCTCTCTGCACAGATTAGCCCGTTTGAACGGGAAAAATTTTCAGGATTCAGGAAACCCGGAGATGCCCGGCGCTTCGTGATCAGGCACGGAATTCTCAGACTCGTTCTCAGTGACTATACACACTTTGAACCCTCATTGTTACCACTGGTAATCAGTGAAACGGGTAAACCAGGGATGGATCCAGAAAGCGATTTTTCTGAACTCTCGTTCAGTCTCTCCCATACTGAGGATTTTTTTGTAATAGGTATAACAAAAAAATGTGATATCGGTATAGATATCATAAAAATGGACAACCATTACCCGTTTCAGGATACGGCAGATTACCTTTTCACCGCGGGTGAGAAAAGATTGATCACGGGAGCGGGAACGGATCAACGATACCGGCTGTTTATCAGGATCTGGGCCCTTAAGGAGGCACTCCTCAAGGCAACCGGGGGCTCTGTCCGGATGATGAACGAAACGGATATCTCCGAACTCATACAGGAATCATATGGAGAGGGAGTTTATTCAATACCCTGCCATGATGTGCCATACAGGTTTTTCATCCACGAGTGCGATTGGGGTCATGACCATCATTGTGCAATTGCAGTAAACCTGGATAAATAAGAAGAGGAATTCCGGGAATGCGTACACCCGGGCTGGTCGGCACAGCATCGGTGTCAACCCGCCCGGAATAATCCTTAAGTTCCGGCATTACACCGCTGCACTGATCTGCTGCTGACCGCAGATACCCCGCCGGGCACTGATAGAAGACTGTGCCGGAATTTTTACTATGATTGCCTGACGCTCTTTTCCGTACATCACACCACGGAGTGAGTTTAAGGAGATTGTAAAGTTTCCGGCCTCAAACAATTCGATGTTTAAGGCTTTACCGGAGACCGAGACCTGTGCGAGTCCTCTTACCGCTCCGAGATAGTACTGCCACTGGTGGGTCAGCTCCTCCAGCTGCACAAAAACATGGCCGGAGACTGCCTTTGAGAGATCAGAACGCCGTATTGCATACCGGGTTCCAAGGATATGGAGTTCGATCACTGCATGAACATTGCCTTCACTGTCAAATGCACTATACCCTGTCCGCTGGAGATATCCTGCTTTTTCCATCATACCCGACCACCTTTCTGTCGTAGTATGGCGTTGCAATGCCGACTATATAACCCGTGACCGTGCGCAGGGTGAAAGTGAAAAAGGCCGGCACTACCGGAGAGAATTTGCTGGCAGGATAGACAGAAGAGGTGAGGTCACCTGCGATCAGGATTTTTTAGTTTTTATCCATACACGCGTTAAGCACCTGCTCCACGAGGCAGAGAGTGCCGTTTATTCCCGCAAAGGGAGACGGGGCAAGCCGGACGCTTCCCCGCAGCGGAGGGGTGATGCCGGCAAAGGCCCGGGCTCCACAGACAGAGCGCTCAAAAGATGACCCTGTCACCAGATCGGGATTATACCGTCCGATCAGGGAGCGTACCCCTTCAAGCCCGGTAACCTGTTCAACCGGATATTTCGATTCGCCCGGAGCATTGCGTGATCCTATACACCGGATATCCGCATCCAGGTACCGTTCGAGTGTTGCAGCAACATGCACGGCATAGGAAAAACCGGCAAAAATTACGACTGAGGGGGGATCGAACCGGAGCAGGTACTTGTCACACGCTCTGACCATCCGCTCCTCCTGCTGTTCGAGTTCTGAAAAGACCCGGTCTACCTCGGCGTTCTCAAATACATCGCCCAATTTCCTGAACGTGGCCTCGATTGCCCGTAATCCGAGTGTCCCGCCACAATACTCACCAATACCGCTTGCAAAATCCTCGTTGATACCGATCGTATACGGCGAAGCGTGGTACACCTTATCGAGCAGGTCATGAGAAAAAACCGTCCCTACGGGAATACCGGCAAGATTCAGCAGTCGCATGATCTCCTGCACATTGCCCGCAGCGAATGGATCGAACAGGCAGACACCATCAATATTCACACCAACAACGCCCGGATCAACCTGAGGTGCCAGTACCGAAAGGGCATTTTTGTATCCAGCCTCGACATCCCCGGAAAAACCCGGGCTGTCAACAAGGATCACGTCATGCTTTTCGAGCATGGACCGGATATCTTCTCCGAGAATTGCCGGAACACAGGTAGTTACCACAGCGATACGTTTACCCTGGCCGGACAACCCGCCGATCACTTCGTTGAGCCGGTCTTCTGAGCCAAAGATGATCTCATGTTCGAGAATGAAGGTGCCATGCAGGGGGGCACGGAGAAGTGTAGTAGGATAATAGTAACAGCCGCTCGATCCATGGATAACCACGACCATCCCCTCAAATCCGGCAAGACAGGCAGCAGCCCCGGTCATCGCACAGGGCCAGAGGGGATTGGTGCAGTCAGGCATGAAGCTGGCGCCTCCACCGGTGGAGCATCCTCCGCACACCTGCGGTTCCAACCGGTCTGCCGGGGCCGAGCGGGAGACAGCGCGTACCTGGCTCTCTCATATGGATTCGAACTGCCTCTGCCACCTCTGACGAAGAATGGACACTATCCAAATCACCCATGGCAGGGTCAAACGATGCAACCATTCCCTTAAGATCGGAAAAACCTGCAAGAGTGTCGCTCTGGAACAGGTGCTCTTTTTCCACGGCACGACTGCTGTCAATGCCAAATGTTTCTGCAACTGCCTCAACAAACGAGAGGGTCCCGGAGAGCCCGAGCGGGAAGGACGGGATGAACGGGGTGCCAAAACGCTGCTCTAAGTACATTCCCACGGTCTGGAGCAAAGGTTCACGCAGGATGTTGAGCCGGGCTGCACCCAGCATCCCGATATCATCGAACCCGATATCATGCACGAACCTGATATTCACGGATACACCGAGCATGTCGAGGAGACGGACTACCTCTGCATAGTTCTCCTCAACCTCATATTCAAGATTCATCTCGCCAATGATATTCACGCTTTCCTGCACAGGCAAGGGCTCAGCGGTATCGGCTAGTGCACGGAGAGCATTTGCTACTCCGTTCTGGAAGGTGCCCCCGAGAAAACCGGCTGTTGGCACAATGACCACCGGCACCCCAAACTCCCTGCCGCAGATAGCAGCTACATCATCACCAATAGTATCAACAATGCAGGTAGAGAGCACGAAGATCGCATCCGGTCCGCTTTCTGCCACAGATCCAAGGGTCCGGAGCAATGCCCCTTCCCCGCCAAAGACAATATCGCTTTCGCAAAGGGCAGTAGAGACAAGATCTGGCAGGGTGACGGTCTCATTGTCAAGCCCGGTTGCGTGTAACAGGGAGAAGTTATGATGAGTGCACCCCTTTGGCCCATGAATAACACTGGCGGTATTACGCACATGGGTAGTAACCGAGAGGGCCCCGGTGAGGGTGCAGCCCCCGAATCTAGATGTATGAATAGGCAAGGGCTTCAAGCTCATCAATCTCTAACGGGGAGGGTATAGTAAAACGGGTATTTTCCATTACCCGCATTGCAAGGCTGCGATAACATTCAGCCTGTGCAGAGGCAGGTTCGTACTCTATGACCGTCTTCCGGTTGAGTTCCGCCAGCTGTACGACCCTGTCCCGGGGAATGTACTGGATAAGCGAGCTGTTCACCCGCTTTGCAAATTCCGCCACCAGCTCTTCTTCATTGGGCTGGTTCCTGGCATTGCAGATCACCCCGGCCAGACGGCAGGTACTCTTGGTTCTCGAAGACAGGCGTTGAATCGCTTTGCAGATGTTGTTCGCTGCATACAAAGACATCAGTTCGCCTGAGGTGACAAGGTATACATCCTGCGCATATCCCTCGCGCATCGGCATGGCAAATCCCCCGCAGACGACGTCGCCGAGCACATCGTATACAATGACATCACCTTTTAATGCTCCAAACTTCTCGAGCAGCTGGAACGTGGCGATGATCCCCCGCCCGGCACAGCCTACACCGGGTTCCGGTCCTCCCGCTTCAACGCAGCGGACACCGTTAAACCCGGTGAACTCAATCTCCGACAGGGTAATGGGTGCTTCTCCCCGGACCCGGACAAGATCCATGACGGTGGGGATAAAGTTCCCGTGCATCAGCATCCGGGTGCTGTCCCGTTTGGGATCGCATCCGATCTGCAGGACGTCAAGCCCCATACCGGAGAGGGCAGCGGAGAGATTGGCAGAGGTGGTGGACTTCCCGATACCCCCCTTGCCGTACAGGGCGATCTGTTTCATTACCGTACTATGGAGTGGCAATTTATATTAGATCTCCTGATGTTAACAAAAGTTAAAATAATATTGATAGAAACTTTATAGAATTATCTCAATTTTTGTTTATCTTTAACAAGTAGATTTGCCTTTATTTCCGCGGGTGAATTCGTGGGGCCGCATACATTCCACCATCAACAGGACGATATGCCATCAGAAAGCCAATGGCGGGCTCGTTATCGTGCTTCCCTGCCCGGTGAATGGGTGCAGGTAACGTGAACGCCTGACGAGGTCGTTCCCTGCGTGCGTGCATGGGATGGGGTTGTTTCTATGTGCCGAATCGCTTTATCGCGCGTTCCCTCGTCCAGAATTGCAAATAGGGGGTGTGCTGAACCCTCTGGCAAGCAGACAATTGTCTGCTTTTTTGATATTCCGTCAGATTCGAGGGTATCAAGCAGATCAATATATTTGTTGATTTCGCTTCTCATCCGTGGGTAGTTGACTTGTTTAAAATGCGGTCACGCTGAAAATGCAGATGTTAATGCTGCTAAAAATATACTCGGATTGGGGCTACAATCCGTTGCCAGTACTCTATCAACATTACCCGCATAGATGCCTGCGAATTTATTCGCGGGAGTGGTCACATGAACGCGATGCTCTGGTTAAAAAACAATCAGAAGAACGATGAGTGACACCCCGCTGCGAATACAGAGCCTCACCAATGCCCCTAAAATTGACAATCTCTTGTTTGATGGGGGAATATACCCACACAATGAAAAAAAGGGCTGTTTTAACTGCCTGCGCTTTCTGCCGTTTCCGGTTTCGCTGGGAGCAACCCGTCTCTTGTGAGCATATACACAACCCGCTTAAGAAGATCCTGCTGCACCCGTATGATTTCCTCCTGCTCGCGGATCTTCTGCTCCAGCGCTACCAATTCACTTTTTAAAATGGTGATGGGTGGCATTTTCAGATCAGGATCACCTGGATTGTTCCCCGGATGTGCTCCCGGCAGTACAGACACACGGGCAGGGAATATCCTGCAACCCCCTGTTCGGTTAACGGCGATCGGGCTGAATATATCGTGAACGTCGCATCCAGATCCTGGACTGTCCCCGGCACGGTGGCCCAGTACCACGCCCTCGCGATATCGTAGACTCGCGCTTGCAGGTCGTACACGGGTTTCCCGCACCGAGGACAGAGGATCAGCAGGTCCGGGGTGAGTGTCTTTATTCGTTGGCCATCGACGGAGATCAACAGCGATCCCTTCCGGACCAGTTCGCATGCGAGATCCCGGTATTTTTTATCTAGATCAAGTTCATTCTTCCGGTTTGCTTCGTTTTTTGCCGTATTTGCCCGTCCTTCTTTTATTCGCAGTTGTTCGGCCTCTTCCGTCCGGTAAAATTCCCGCTGCTCCCCTGTGAGATGGCTGCCGTATTTTGCCGTGAACGCTGATTCAACTTTCAACCGGTCCACCTCAACCCGGAGAGCGTCGAGGTCGATCGAAGTCTTTTCCTTCTCCGCTGAAAACATTACAGGTTCACCCCCTCGATGGTTCCTTCCCGTCGATTGATCACGATTACGGGTTCGCCCGGCCCCTGATTAACGACCACTTCGCCGCTTTCTTCACGGGCCGATTGCCCCCCATACCCCCGCTGCCCTCCCTGCTCCAGTGCTGCAACCCGCTGGCCTAACCCGGCTGTAGAACGAACGAGATCCGCCATGAAATCACCAGCCTTTGCTTCAACTTCCCGAACGGTTCGCCCGGTGATGGTCGTCGTCTGGTTCTGTCCGAGTTGCCGGGTGTTTTCTTTCTGTCCATCTCCTGTGATTCCAAACGAACATGTAAGAGTTCGTATTTTCATTCCTTTCTTTTGCATTTCGTGTGTTGCGTCTATCATTTCCCACTCCTGCCCGAGACGTTCACCGTCTGAAAGGGCATTGAATTGTTCAGAATCCTATCAACCGCTGCATCGAGCCGATCTTCACTCGGAAGCGGTGCATTTTCAAACACGGCGAAAGTGATAAGGATCTGCCGTATCTCCTGCCGTCGTTCATCTTGTGTTTTGTTCCATTCGGTCATATTTCTTAACCTGCATTTTTCTGGCAAGCATAAACGGGCTCAACCGGATCAAGGAACTTGAAGGGGAAACCCCCGGTATCATCGCCCTGTGCATTCACCGTTTCGACTCCGGGATCCAACACCCGTTTTTTTGAGAGGAGGCCCGAATGTGACCCGGACGCCCGATCCTTTTCTCTCCGTACCACAGGCACAACCCCACCGCGGTTATCGTGTCGTCATGCTGACCGGGTGCTGCATTGTATGAGTTTTGCCCCGATGCACTGACCTTTAATTGAAAGTTTTTTAATTCCGTGCGGAATGTTTCGACATTCTCACACCCACGAACTACCTTTAACCGGTGCTCTTGGATGACCGTCGTTATCGAAGCAACCATATCCTTTTTCGGCAGGTTGACTTTCCCGGGCTCGGGGGTGCTGACACAATCACCCCCCGTCAAACAGACCTGAACCGGCTGTAATCCGGCGGCTACGATCATATCACATATAGGCTGCCCCACCCCCGTTCGGTCTATGATCAGCCTCGGACTCTGGTACTGGAAGAATAATTCTCGTACTGCCTTCACCTGCAGGTCATAACTCATCCCCTTGGGTAACTTCACGATCCGCCGGACCCAATACATAGCCGGGTTTCCGTCGTGCGCTACAACCGCAATGATGCTGCTATCTACGCTTTTCCCTACATCCCATCCTAACGAAACTGTCATATCTTTGAACACCTGACCGATGCCCGTCCCCCATTCACTGGGGGGACATCACTTGCCGCAATACTGGCAGTAATCCCGCCGTCGTTGTCGCATTCGCTGAAAACGGCTTCTATCAGGTCCTCACCCCATAGCGCCGCTTCATTCTCTCCAAATTCACAACAGTATTCCTGCCCGTACGTGTGTGCGTCCATGCTAAGACGTTCGGCTTCAAGGAACGCAGCGGGTATCCTCGGGCATTCTGTTGCCGGTACTACCAACCGTTGCCACTCCTCACTATCCGAGCACGCGATCGTGTAGAAATGCCCTTGTCTGCCGTTCCCGGTGCTGCACAGAATACACTGCCCTCCGGTGGTGGCAACGAACGGTTTACAAGCTACGAAGGCATCCTCACTTACCCGGGCCGCTTCATCCTCGATCAGCAAGTCGCATGAGAAGCCCCGGACCGTGTCACTGTTGCCCCCTGGGAGGCTAGTTATACGACTGCCGTTTATGAACTGCATAATCGTTGTTGAGTCTGTGGTCAGTTCTGGCCGGGGTTTCATGTCGTTTATGAAATCGGTGATCTTCTGCGCGATAAGGACGCTTTGCCTTAACGTCGGAGAAATAAACACGATGCTGCTTTTGGGGTGATACAAGGCGCGATGTAAGCACTTTACCGCTGACACCGTCGTCTTTCCACACTGCCGGGATACCAAAACATGCAGGTTCCGTGATGAACGCAGG
>JANXYM010000085.1 GCA_025350045.1 Methanomicrobiales archaeon
GCCACGAGGAAATGTTTCTCTTTCCCCGGTGAGAAGTACATCTCATTGGGAACGTTCAGGGTAACTTCGCGGGGAACATAGCCGGCAAAGGTCGTGAATCTCGTGTAACCGTGATACAGATCCAGATCCACCGGCACTCCAGCGAAAGGAGTGATCTCGGCAATCTTCAGCTCGTACTCTTTCACCCGCGTGTTCAGCTTGGAACGCCGGACAGTCAGCTCTTCAACTTCCTGTTCAAGTCCGGGAAGTTCCCGCTCAATCATGGCCTTTAATTCCGCATGAGAGCAGGTTTTTGCTGATTCAACATCGTCCCCGACAATGGAAACTGCGCTGGTGATCGCCCGTATTTTGATAAGATCCGCAGATTTTTCATTGGCTCCCTCAAGAGGCGTGCCAATCTTAAAACCTTCGTATCCCTCTGCACCAACATCGACGTACTCTTCGATATGGAACAAGTTATGGCGATAAAGTTCCGCAACAACCGGAGCCATCTGGTCCCGGGAAGCGGCGATGAGCAGCCGGCTCATCCGCTTAGGCGTTAACATGCAGCTGCTCCTTAAACCGCAAAACCAACAGCTGCACTGCTTTTGAAAGGTTCTGTTCCCCTTTCACTTTGAGTGCCGCTGCGCGCTGATTGCCACTTTTTATGATTTCAGCGTGCTTAAGTGCTGCCTGGTGCCGTGCTTCTTCCAGTTTCAGCTTTTTATATTGTTCAGCATTACTCTGCGCTTTTGCGACCAGATTATCAGATTCCAGTTCGGCCTGGGAATGCTTATGCTTCTTCTCTTCCTGGGCCTTGCTGATCATCGATTGGTACTCTTCTTCAGCTTTCTTGATGTCTTGTAGGACCTCAGTCTTCATCCAACCCTCCTCTCACGGCAGTACAATAATTGGTGAAAAAAGGAATATATGTATTGTTATTTACGATCAGGTAACGCGTCGCCCAAGTCAGATAATATAAAATTGCAGTAATACCGAAAGATTTCAGGTATACTCTGTTTTAATCCGGTTTTTTATCCTTTGAACGGATATCCCTTCAGGAACCGGGGATAATTCTACACCCACCCCGGTACCTTTGAGGGTTATACCAGCAAGCTCCTCACTCGAACAGACAAGATGCTGCTCAGGGTGCGTACCCCGCTGAATTGAACAATTGGTGACTATTTCAGGAGCTACGGATACAAGATACCTGAACCGTTTAGAACCAGGATGATCTCTTGGTAGTACTATCAGGGGAAGATGATAGGTTCTGACAGATTCAACAAGCATTATTGCAGGTTCGATTGCGCCACCTTCCGGCGCTGAGACCACAACGAGATCGGTGGGATCCACGGTCTGACAAAATTCGTTGGTAGTGGTTTCAATGCACAATCCAAACAGGGCATTTGCCTTGGCAATAAGTAAAAATGAGTGTCTGAATCGGATGAGCAACAGCTCATCATTGAGAGGATACATCATATTTCTGTGACATTATCTGACTCACAACTTGGGCAGACTGGTTTTTTACTCGGGTTGATATGGGTGAATTTTTCTTCACATTCATTGCAACGATATCTTTTTCCTTTAACCCGATCGTCATCAAAATTCAGATCACCAGTAGGTGCGCCCCCGACAGTACACATCTTTTTTCACCTCACTAGGACATATTCACTGAAATATTTAGTTCTATCTAAAATACGATTACACGTTTTACATTTTTCCCGAGTCAAACAATTAGTACGAAGTTGAAAGCCACCAGCGCAATAACGAGAAGGATACAGGAGTGTTTTACTCCTGCTGCAATAGATGATTCACCCATCTGCCCTGCAATCAATCCTGAAAAGAGGGCCTGCACAAGACACGCATGATACAGGAGTCGGTTTATGGTCTGAATGGGTATCGAGCCGATACCGGATAATGCCCCGGACGTTGGTAGTCCGGTTGTTGAAATATTCGCAAGTACCGGGAGGAACTGAGTAGTGAGTACTCCTACAACAAAGAGGAAGACAAAGAACGAGAGATACACAATAGCAGTGTAGATGAACATCTCCGCCAGACGCTCTCTTTTGAGCACCTCGGTCATCTTTGCATCACTCGAGGCAATCGAGAGTACCACACCAATCTGACCGCTCATCTCACTAGCCTTGGTGATGAGAGTCACTGTCCGTGCGATGGTGGGTGTGCTGACCCGCTCTTCAAACCGCATCAGGGCTTCGGTGAAATTGGCACCCCATTCCATATCACGTTTAATTCTCCGGATTTCATAGCTCAGCAGCCCAAGATTGGTATTTACCATGATTGCAATTGCCTGTGCGATCGTGAGCCCAACTTGGTTAATGCCCGCCATGCGTTCAAGAAAATCAGGTATGAGTGCCTGGATACCCAATACTTTCCGGGACCAGATCTCGTAAAAGATAGCATAGGGTATGAGAATGATCAGGAGCGCGATAATAACATGATCATCGACCACATTGATGAATGTCTCCAGGTTAGCATAACGGGGTATACTCAACACTACAACTACAACATACAGGATGGCAATAGGTACTGTTACATAGAGCGTCTGATTTACATTACTCACAAAACTCTCTAGCGGGTGCCTGATATAATGAACGAGGTGTCTGAGCTGGTCATATTTTTTCAGTTGTTCGAAAAGAGGTTCTTCATCGCTCTTTTTAGAGATGGTTACATCGGCGTAGGTATGCAGCCACTTTGTCCTGACATATCGGGAAGTTTTTTCAGCCTTCAACGATATGAGGTCGATCATGAGAATGAATACGAGGGACCCTATCGGAATTATTGCATAGGTTACCAGCGCCAGCTGGATAACCGCACTCCCCCCCATCATACCCATCACTACCATGATAATGATCAAAAAGAGCGGCCCTGCGACAAACAGGGTTACATA